>JBMTAF010000011.1:0-21638 GCA_049428425.1 Candidatus Nanopelagicales bacterium | reverse complement strand
CATCATGTGCTCTTACCTCGACCAATGTGTAATCAGAATCAACTTTAGGAAAAGTAACGCGCGGCTCGGCAACCAAGCGATTTGCAGTGGTAGCGGTTTGCTCTCTTCTTGACAATTGATCGGAAACATCGATAGCGCCAGTGATCACTCGTTTAATTTCATTTCGCAACAAATCCTCGGAGGGTAGATCGCCATAAAGTGAGGTCACCTGCCAATCACTTATGGCACGATCCCCCACAGTCTTAGTTTTCGCAGAGCGAACCACTAAACGATTTAATGAGAACAATCCGGCTAAGTTAGCTAACGCACCGTAACTATCCGGAATGGAGACTCGGATTAGATGGTGGCCGGTTTGCTCAATCATCTTAAAACCGATACCGCTGCTATCGATTACTAATTCATCTTTAACCTGTGGTTCCACTATCATCTCAACACCACTTAGCTGACCAGTTACGAGTTCCACTAGCCGAGTTATCAGTGACATGCGCCACGGAGATGCAGCTATCGGTGAAGTGGCCAAGGCATCTGCGATGGTGAGTTGATGCAATAAGTTGAGAAGGTATCTGGATTGAATGTGCTCAGTAATCAATTTCGCTGTAGCTGGATCATCTAAGTCTCGTTTAGTTGCAATCTCTGGCAACAACAGATGGTGCCTAACCAACAATTCAATGATCTCTCGATCCAGTCGAGAGAATCCCATAGCCAATGTAATTTCGCGACTCAATTCTGCGCCTAGAATTGAATGATCAGTAAATCTTGCTTTGCCAATGTCATGTAATAATGCAGACATTAAAAGTAAGTCGGGTCGTGCAACTAGCGTTGTCAGCTTACTGGCTTCCACCACAGTTTCAATCAAATGTCGATCAACGGTGAACTTATGCACCGAATTGCGTTGCGGCGCAAATCTAACCGCATCCCAGTGCGGCAATATCATCGAAATTACGTCCGCCCGATCCAGCATTTCCCATGCCGTAATAAGCCCCTCACCGGCGGCCAATAGCGCAAGGAATGTCTCGCGTTTTTCATCATCCCAAATAAATTGCGCTTCGCTCGCTTTCAACGTTGCCAAAGTATCTAAACTCACAGGCTGATTTAGCTCGGCAGCTGCGAGCGCAACTCGAAGCAATAGGGCATGACTTGGAACATGGTTTTGGGCTAATTGAATGCGGCCTTCACTAAGCACGACACCATCGGCAATTGGCGTCCGGGATTGCCGCCTGCCGCTAAACCAAGATTTCCGAGAATTCAAATATTGCGCATCGCGAACAGCATTTTGGTAACTGAAATTTACTGTTCTTGCCGAGCGATGAATCGATCTCAGCAGCTCATCCCAATCCGAATAATTCAATAACCCTGCAACATCTGGCTGGAAATCTTGCACTAATAGATCCGTGTTCTTTCCCGCAGCCAAGTGAAGTGCCGACCTCGCTAGCAGTAAGACTGACTTTGCCTCTGCTAATTCCGTTTGATCAACTTGAATCTGCCAGGTGCGAGCTAATGCCGATAGTGAAACCAGATCACGCAAGCCACCTTGCGCTTCCTTTAGGTTTGGGCTCTGTAAATGCGCTAAGTCACCAAAAGTTTCGTGGCGATTTGAATCTGCATCAATCAAATCCGGCAGCCGAGATAAAAACGTACGACGCCAAGATTGAGATACTCGATCAGTAAGCAATTGAGCTAGTTCGGCATCGCCCGCAATAGGTCGGGCATCCAATAAGCCGAATAGAACCCGTAAGTCCTGATTTGCTAGATCAAGTGACTGCTCAACGGTTCGGACAGAGTGATCCAGGCCAACTGCACTGTCCCAAATTGGATACCACAGTCGCTCAGCTAATTCTCGCGCTGCAGTTGTTGACTTATCATCATGGAGCAGCAGTAAGTCAAGGTCAGATCCGATTGTCAATTCATTTCGACCAAGGCCACCTACTGCAATTAATGCAATTCCAGAGTCAGTGACTAAATTGTCCGAAAATAATTTACTCAACCAGGAATTGGTTTCAACCACCAACGATTTGTTCAATTCGGAAATTGGTAACGAACGTTGGAGCAGATTGCTTCGTATCTCAGCCAGTGAGTTAGACACTGCTCCCCTTAATTAGTAACAGCGGGTGCTTGTTGCCAAGCACCCGCTGTAGTAAAGCGTAAGTTAAGTCGGCTGCCTAGATAGCTGCAGCACCACTTTCGCCAGTTCGGACCCGGACAATGGATTCAACTGGAACCACCCAGACTTTGCCATCGCCGATCTTCCCGGTGTTTGCCGCTTTGACAATGGCATCGACTGCTGCCGAAACTTCAGCATCATCTACGACAATTTCGATGCGGACTTTTGGCACCAAATCCACGGCATATTCAGCACCTCGGTAGACTTCGACATGTCCGCGTTGGCGTCCCATGCCGCTTGCTTCTGAGACAGTTAATCCATTTACCCCAGCTGCTGTAAGCGCCGTCTTAACATCATCCAATTTAAATGGCTTGATGATTGCGGTGATTAGTTTCATTATTAGGCTCCCTTCGAAGCGCCGCTTAGACCACCTTGTGAAGAATCTGACAGCTCATAACCACGCTCGGCATGGGATGAAACGTCAATTCCAGCTTGCTCTTCGTCGGCTGTCAATCTAAAGCCAATAATCAGATCTATCAACTTTCCAATGATCAACGTTGCGACAAAAGAATAGGCAAGTACTGCGCCAGCTCCAATTAGTTGCTTGACCAGCTGCTCAGAACCGCCACCATTCAATAAGCCAACCTCAAGGCCAACTACTCCGATCAGGATGGTGCCAACAAGTCCGCCAACTAGGTGAACCGCAACCACATCTAAGGAATCGTCATAGCCGAACTTGAATTTCAATCCAACCGACAGTGCGCACAAGATACCTGAAATCGCACCAATGATTAGCGCGCCAATTGCATCTACTGATGCACACGCTGGCGTAATCGCAACTAGACCAGCTACGACACCTGATGCTGCACCCAAGCTTGTCGCGTGACCATCTCGGATTTTTTCCACCAACAACCAACTCAACATTGCAGCTGCAGTAGCACCGATGGTGTTAATGAACGCAACGCCAGCAAGACCATTAGAGCCAACTGCTGATCCAGCATTAAATCCAAACCAGCCAAACCAGAGTAGCGCGGCACCTAGCATTACTAGTGGCAAGTTATGAGGTCGCATTGGTGTCTTACCAAAGCCAATTCGCTTGCCCAGCACGATTGCCAATGCGAGGCCAGCTGCACCAGCATTAATGTGAACCGCAGTTCCGCCAGCGAAATCAATTGCACCTAAGTCATTAGCAATCCAGCCACCGGTTGTTGCAACGAACTCATCAAACGCAAAAACCCAGTGTGCAACTGGGAAATACACCACGGTCGCCCAGATTCCGGCGAAAACTAGCCAAGAACCGAACTTCGCTCGGTCGGCAATCGATCCAGAGATGAGTGCGACCGTAATTGCCGCGAACATTCCCTGAAATGCAATAAACACCGGAGCTGGAATTGTGCCAATTACCGCTTCAGTATTCATCAAGCTAGACAGGCCAAGAAATTGTGTTACGTCGCCAACAAATCCAGCATCACCAATTGAGTTACCAAAAGTGATTGAAAAGCCATACAAAATCCATAAAACCGCAACTAGTCCCAGAGCACTAAACGACATCATGATCATGTTCAAAACACTCTTTGATCGAACCATGCCGCCATAGAAAAGAGAAAGCCCTGGGATCATCAGCAGTACTAGCGCGGCACTAACCATCATCCAGGCGGTGTCGCCAGTATCTATCGCTGCCATTATCCCTCCTTCAAGTTCGAGAATGGGTCCCGAAATTCAGGAGAAATATGGCTGAAGGGTGTTTCATAATCAGCCCAATATTGTTGCGAAGACGTGAAATTAGAACGAGAAATGTTACGTGTTTGTTTCCAGCAACTGCGAGACAAACCAATCTGGGTCGAAGGCAATCAAATCCGAGATCCCCTCACCAACACCGATGTATTTAACTGGAATACCAAGTTCCCGTTGAACTGATATGACGATACCCCCCTTGGCAGTGCCATCAAATTTGGTAAGCACTACACCAGAAAGCGGTACTACTTCCGCAAATACTTTTGCTTGCATCAAGCCATTTTGTCCGATAGTGGCATCAAGAACTAACAACACTTCCGTCACTGGCACTACCCGGTCCGCTACCTTTACTACTTTGCCCAACTCATCCATCAGCGCTTTTTTATTGTGCAACCGTCCCGCGGTATCCAATAGAACTACTTCAGTTCCATGGTCAACTGCATACATCGCTGCTTCGTGAGCCACACTAGCTGGATCAGATCCCTCTGGCTTAGCGATCACGGTTATTCCACTTCGATCACCCCAGGTATTTAACTGATCTACTGCTGCTGCTCGAAACGTGTCAGCAGCGCCGAACAAAACTGACTTGCCAGACGCTTTGAGCAGTGAACCCAATTTTCCGATTGTGGTCGTCTTGCCGACGCCATTCACCCCAACAATCACAACAACAGCAGGCAAAGTGGATAGGTTCAGCTTTCGATCAGCTTCAATATTTAAAACTGATATCAGCACTTCCTTTAGTTTCTGGAGTAAGTCTTCTTTGCTCTCAGCCGATTTCTTTAGTGATTTAATGATTTCCGTTGTTGCAGCAACGCCCACATCGGCGAGCAGCAATTGATCTTCAATCTCTTGCCAATCTTCCGCAGTAATATCGGATTTGGATAACAGACCGCGCAATGCGCTACCAAGTCCTCGCAATTTCATTTGGACGCAACCCGAATTGATCCAACTAGATTCAGATAACTAAACAGGATATTGGCACCAATAATTACTGGTGCTACCAAAATAGTTGCTGATCCAATTCTGGTCAGTGAGGCAAAAATAAACAACAACATAGTTGCTGAGAAGAATGACAGGATCACGTTGGCCAGCCTTGCCCTCGTGACTGAAACATCAAGATTGAGTTTCGCTATCAGAACTTGAAAAGTAAGAAGTGCTGCGATCGGACCGCCTAGCCAGATCCCAGTTATGGCACCGATCAGATCCCCCCACTGCGCATTACTTGCTCTGCCAAGTGGTGCACCAATCAAGCCACCCAGGAATACGCCAAGCGTGACCACAATAAACATTCGATTTCGCAGTGAGTTAAAACTCACTGGGATTCCACCAGATCATCCGCCACATCTCGCAAGCGCTGGCTGATAACTGCAGACACTCCATCGTTTCGCATGCTGACGCCATAAAGTGCGTCGGCAATCTCCATGGTGCGCTTTTGGTGAGTGATCACAATAAGCTGACTGTTCTCTCGCAACTCTTCATATATCTCAAGCAATCTACCTAAGTTAACATCATCCAGCGCAGCTTCAACTTCATCTAAAACATAGAACGGACTTGGTCGGGCCTTAAACAGCGATACCAAGAACGCAACCGCAACCAATGATCTCTCTCCGCCAGAAAGTAGGGAAAGTCGCTTTACCTTTTTCCCAGCCGGCCTGGCTTCAACATCTACTCCTGAAATCAACAAGTTGTCAGGATCAACCAACACTAGCTTTCCTTCACCGCCTGGGAACAATCTAGAGAAGACACCTTCAAACTCACGTGCGGTGTCAGCAAATGCTTCAGCAAAAACTTGTTGGACACGATCATCGACCTCTTTGATAACTTGTTCCAAATCGGCCTTGGTTCGCTTAACGTCTTCAAGTTGTTCACCCAAGAATTTGTGGCGCTCTTCCATGGCCTGAAACTCTTCTAGCGCGAGCGGATTTACGCGACCCAATAGCGCCAGCTGTCGCTCAGCTTCTTTAGCCCGTTTTTCTTGTTCGGCCCGAACGTATGGTTTTGGCGATTGATCCGCTGCTGGATCCTCCTCGTCACCTGGCGCTCGAAGTGAAGGAGGTACAAGTTGCTCAGGGCCATATTCTGAAATCAATACATCAGGCGAAACACCAAAATCTGCCAGGGCTTTATCTTCGATTGCGGCAATTCGGCCGCGTTGCTCGGTTCGAGCTAATTCATCTCGATGCACTGAGTCAACGAGTGTCGATCTTTCGCCCTCTAACTCTCGAGCTTGATGGCGCAGACTCTGCAGTCTCGTTTCTCGCTCGGCACGTTGCTGCTCTAGATCTGCCTTCATGGTTGATGCTGCCGAAACTGAATTCTCTAACCGCTCCAATACCTGATCAATTGCGACACTCACCGCTGCTGCTACCGCAGCCTCGCGCTGTAGTCGCTGCCGGCGTTGAACTTCCTTGATTCGGGAATCTCGCTCTGCTGCCGCCATTTGTTCTAGTTCCGTCACCTTGCTTATGGCAACTTGATAGCGCTCCTCAGCCGTTCGCAACGTTAACCGCTCTTCTATTTCTTCAGCTCTGGCAGCTGCTACTTGAGTTTGCAACTGATCCCGCTGCTCAGGTGTTACTGGTGTGACAGATGTTGGTGCATTCCGGGCAGATTCATAGGTTCGCTGTAAATTACCAATCAATTCTTCATCGGCTGCTAAAGCTAATTCCGATTCGCTTAGCAACTTAGCAATCCGATCTGCTTCAGATTTGGCAGATATTGATTGCTGACTTAGTTCAGCTAGCTTGAGTGCGATCTTCGCTTGTGCCGCCTCTGCCTCTTTAACTTTTGCTAATGCAGCATCCAGCGTGGTTTGTGCAGCAGTTGCTTCAGTTGTCGCCTTATTGAATTCTTCTAGTTTTTGGGCAACCAAGTTTTCATTTGCCGCTGCCTCTGCTGATGCTGCGTTTAGTGTCGCCCTAGCGCTGACTTCATTGTTGGCTGATTCACTTCCGCCAATTAGTAAATTGCGGTGGGCTAGTTCGCCCGATGCTGTTACGAACTTCAGCTCTGGGTAGCGATTGCTTAACTCAACTGCAGTGGCAATATCGGGTGCAACAAAACAGTCGAACAGCAATTGTTTTGCAATTGCAGCTTCGTCCGATTCAGCAGAAATATAGTCTGAAATTGGAGTGCTCTCTGCCTTGATTGTTGCTAGGGGTATTGCCGAATTTGCAACCACGATTGCTGCCCGGCCCGCGTTATTTGATTTCAAATAATTAATCGCAGTTACGGCAGCTGATTGGTCAGCAGCAACAACTGCATCACCAGCAGCGGCTAGGGCAGCAGCTACGGCAGATTCAAAGCCTGGCGTGATCTTTAGCTGGGCTGCAAGCTTGGTTGAAATTCCTGCAACCTGTTGCGCGATTAATTTTGCACCACCATCAGCTGATCTAGCAATTGCGGATTCAATCGCCAATACCGTCGCTTTGCTAGCTGCCAGTGCTTGTTCTGCTTGATTGAGTTCGCTGCGTGTTTGATCCAATCGAGCAGCTGCGGTTGATAATTTCGAGAGCGCTTCGTCGTGCTCTGAATCTAACTGCAGTTCACCAGCATCAAGTCCAGCAATTTCTGCCTCTTCGCGTCGATATGCCGCTTCGGCTTCAGTTGCGCGTTTTGTGGCATCAGCTACTTGTTGTCGCAACCTGGCTACTTCATCAATTCGCGTATCGCGTTTTGATTTAGCTGCGGAAACATCACCGGCTAGTCTTGCTAATTGCTCACGACGATCAGCTGCACTTTGAACTGCCAAGGCAATGGAAGATTCGGCCTCGGCAAGTTTTTGTTCTAGCTCACTTCGCACTGCAACTAGTTGATCAAGTTTTAAGCGATGCGCTTGTGCATTTGCTTCTAAGGTTGCTGATTCAACGCGAGCAAGTTCTGCTTGCTGTTCCAATACTTCCGGATCAAGCCCCCGAGGTTGTTCATCAATTGGTTGTGACGTGAGACGAATTCGTTCAGAGACCACTTGCCTTAACCCAAAATATCGCTCTCGCAGCGCAGATAGCGTGAACCAAGCATCTTGCGCTTTACTAATTATTGGTGCAGAAGTTATCGCTGAATTCTCAAGTTGTGTGATTTCATCATTTACTTGCTTAAGTTGCGCTTCAACCTGAGCTTGTCGTTCGCGTAACAAATTCTCATCGGCAATTTCTTTCGCAAGTGAGGTTTGCAGTTCAAGTAGATCATCAGCCAATAATCTAAGTCGGGCATCACGGGCATCAGCTTGAAACACCGCAGCTTTGCGCGCTAGTTCTGCCTGCCTGCCAAGCGGCTTAAGTTGTCGGCGAAGTTCATTGGTTAGATCTTGTAATCGCACCAGATTTCCTTGCGCGGCTTCTAGTTTTCTAAGTGCTTTCTCTTTTCGACGTCGATGCTTTAACACACCTGCCGCTTCTTCGATGAATCCTCGCCGCTCTTCCGGAGTTGCCACCAATATTTGATCAAGCTGTCCTTGGCCAACAATTACGTGCATTTCGCGACCAATTCCAGAATCACTTAGCAATTCTTGAATATCTAATAGTCGGCATGGCGCACCATTAATCGAATATTCACTGCCACCGCCGCGGAACAAAGTTCGCGAAATAGTTACCTCGGTGTATTCAATGGGCAGCGCACCATCAGTATTGTCGATTGTCAATGAAACTTCTGCTCGACCCAGCGGCGGCCTAGAAGTGGTGCCAGCGAAAATAACGTCATCCATTTTTCCGCCGCGTAAAGTTTTTGGTCCTTGCTCACCCATTACCCAGGCCAGCGCGTCAACTACGTTTGATTTACCAGAACCGTTTGGACCAACTACGCAGGTAATACCTGGTTCAAAGTTGAGCGTGGTAGCTGATGCAAAGGACTTAAATCCCTTCGCCGTCAGGGTCTTTAGATACACGCTCAGCTGCTCCTTGATGGGTGTGGCAATTATCGGGCGAGGAAGTAGCCCAAGCCTATCTTTTCGGGGCTGGCTGACACCTTGGACATAGGTGACTTGAGCGATTCGTGAATTTCTGGCGTCGAATAGGGCGGGCGCAACGGGGGCACGGCTCTCCCTCCCGACCATAAACATTCAGGTCGCGACCAAAATAGCCGCTCTCCCCGTTGACGTTCACATAAAGTGAATCAAACGAAGTGCCCCCTTGTGCCAGCGCTGATTTCATTACTTCGTTAGCCGCCGTAAGCAACGAAACCGCCTTACCCAAGGTCAGCGAGCTGGCTAGCTTGATCGGATTTATTCGAGCCAGCCACAGCGCCTCATCGGCGTAAATGTTTCCAATTCCAGAAACCAAGGTTTGATCTAGTAGCGCCCGTTTAACCTCAGTATTTCTGGTCCGCAATTTTTTTGCTGTCGCTAACAGATCAATTCTGGGATCAAATAAATCTCGGGCAATGTGAGTGACCGAATTTGGCAACTTCTCCCCAAAGTCAACTGTAACTAATTCATCTAGTTGCATGCCACCAAACGTGCGTTGATCAACGAAGACTAAATCATCGCCTGAGTCGGCAAACTTAATTCTAATTCGTTCATGCCGATGCTTAGGCGAATCTGACTTTAACATCAAACATTGCCCGCTCATCCCTAAGTGAATAATCAGGGCATCTGATTCAAACGGCAACCATAAAAACTTTCCTCGGCGATCAACCAACTCAAAGGTACGGCCAACTAAACGCCGAACAAAATCTTTTTTGCCTGATTGGTGACGTCGAATTGCTCTGGGATGAAAAGTTGCAACTTCAGCAATAGTTCGATCAGTGACATGTGCCGCCAGTCCGCGGCGCACCGTCTCAACTTCCGGTAACTCAGGCATTAGTAAGTAATGCAAATGCCGATGCTGCTGCTTGCTGCTCAGCAGCTTTCTTACTTCGGCCTTCGCCAAGGCCAAGGATTTGATCGCCAAACTTCACTTGTGCTGTAAATCGCTTATCGTGATCCGGTCCAGATTCGGTAATGACATATTCCGGTGGCTCGACATGTCTAGCGGCTGCTAATTCTTGCAAACTCGTTTTCCAATCTAAGCCAGCGCCAAGGTCGCTTGATGCATCAATTAACTGATCAAACAATCGAAGAATTAACTGCGTTGCGGCAGGTAAGCCGGCAGACACAAATACTGCACCAATCACAGCTTCTAGTGAATCCGCCAAGATTGAATCTTTATCAGCGCCACCGGAGGCAGCTTCGCCGCGGCCAAGCAATAAATGATCGCCTAATCCCAGAGTTCGCGCCACATCCGCAAGTGCTTTGGAATTCACAATTGCTGACCGATATCTAGCGAGGTTCCCTTCGCTAGCAGCCGGATTGCGACGAAATAACTCTTCGGTGACAATCATGCCAAGCACGGCATCGCCGAGAAATTCCAATCGTTCATTTGTTGGAATGCCGCCATGCTCATATGACCATGATCGATGCACTAGCGCTGGTGCCAACTCATTAACCGATATCTCGGCTTGCAGCACCTGAATTAACTCGGGCAAGGTCGCGGAAACTAGGGCGATCACGTCAGCGACGGAATCGGCCTCGCCCCCGCGAGGGGGTGTGGTCGACACTGTTAGACGTCTAGCACCTGACGATCGTTGTAGCGACCGTCATCATCTGCTCGGTGTGAAACTGAGTAGACAACTTTGCCATTCACGACCTGCTTATTGATTTGCGGCAACTTTGCTTTCCAAGTTGCCCGGCGATGTCGTGTGCGTGATCGGGAGTTCTTCCGTTTTGGAACTGCCATGATCAACCTTCTTTCGTGTCGAATAAATCAGCAAGTGCTTGCCACCTAGTGTCAGTAACTTCATGAGCATGTGACGGATCTTCGCTGAGGCGAAAACCACACTGACCACAAAGTCCCAGACAAGCTTCACTGCAAACCGGCGCTAATGGCAGGTCCAGCAATGCTGCGTCCCTAAGTGCTGGTTCCAAATCAATCAAGTCGTTCTCTACTCGAAATGATTCTTCGTCGCCAGCCACAACTGCTTCTGGATACAGATACAGTTCCTGAAATTCCACCTGCGCAGTTTGCGCAATTGGATCCAGGCATCTGGCACACTCGCCTTGGTAAGCAAGTGACGCAGTTGCAGTAACTAGCACACCATCTACTACTGATTCCAAAATCAAATCAAGTTCAATAAGTGAACCGGCAGGCACTCCGATCACTGCATTTCCGAAATCTGGTGGCGTTGGAACGGAAAGTGAGAATTCCTTGCGCAATCCAGCCGCACGACCTAAGTCATGTGTTGAGATGACTAGCGGAGCATGGGGGTTTAACGCGCTCACTTGCCCTCCCGTCTGCAACCAAACGGCAGCACAGCAATCGAGTTGCTAAGGGTAGCAAACCCCAAAATTACTGCCCGGAGAGATCCTCGAACTCAGATTCGCCGCTGAGGCGGCCGCGTCCCTTTCGAACCGTGGCAAGCACTTTGGTTAGCGCCACCTCAAACCGGGCCAATTGTTTATCGATGTAGTCATCAGCCTCAGCCCGCATTTTTGCCACTTCGGCGGCAACTTCCGCCCGGATCGCTTCGGCCTCCGCGGCTGCGGTTAGCAGTACTTCATGACTTGAAGCCAATTTATCTCGCTGCGCAGCGGCTTGCTCGAGCACGCGCTCGGCTTGGATTTTTGCATCGCGGATTAACTCTTCTTTTTTACGCAAAATTTCTTCAGCTTCAGTTACCACTGTTGGCAGTAGGGCACGTACATCTTCAACTAATGAAATCAATTCATCTTTGTCACCAATGAGAAACCCTCGACCAAGTGACTGCTTTTTTGCTGAATTCAATTTGTTCACTAAATCATTCAGCAGATCGTTGATGTGCATCTAGCCCTACTTAAACTTTTCGGCCAGCGCGGCGGCAACATTTGCTGGCACCAACTCTGTCAAGTTGCCACCAAATTTAGCAACTTCTTTTGCCATAGAAGATGAGAGAAAGGAATGTGTAGGATTGGTAGCCATAAACAGTGTCTCGACATCGCCAAGCTGATGATTCAACTGCGCCATCTGTAATTCATAATCAAAATCAGATACCGCTCGTAACCCTTTTACAATTGTGCTGATTCCACGACTCTTACAGAAATCAACTAGTAAACCTTGAAATGACGTAACGTCAACGTTGGCTAACTTGGCCGTTGCCTCACTAATTAACTGAATTCGTTCTTGCACTGAAAACAGATTTGCTTTGGCTGGATTTTGCAGCACGGCAATCACCACAGACTCAAATTGTTCGCTGGCTCGATTAAAGATGTCCAGATGTCCCAGCGTTACTGGATCAAAAGACCCCGGGCAGACCACTGTGCCACCGAGCTTCTGCTTCATGTTCAGTCCTGACGTTCAGCGAGGAAGATAAGACTATCTCCGTATCCTCGCTCAAGTAATTGGGAATATCCAGCCGGCCAACTAAATTTATGTTGCTTCCCTCGCTCCACCAGGACTAAGCCGCCTTGCCTAACTGCACTAGCGAGGTTAGTGAGCAATGAGATTAGATACTGGTCATCAATCGCAAATGGTGGGTCTAGAAAAACCAGCGAATACTGCTCCGTGGGTGCAAATTGATCTGCGGCACCAACTACAACTCGGCCTGCTGCGCCAACTTTTTTTAGGTTGGCTGATATCGCTTCAGCATTGCGTCGATCTTTCTCTAAAAATGTTGCAGCGGCTGCGCCGCGCGAGAGTGCTTCAATGCCAAGACCACCAGAGCCAGCAAAGATATCTAGCACAACTTGATCTTCCCAAGAGTCCAGCCGAGCAGCTAGCACACTAAAAATTGCTTCTCGAACTCGGTCGGTCGTTGGCCTTACGCCATGTTGTGGCACTTCGATTCGCTGGCCTTTATATTTGCCAGCAATGATTCGGGTCATGATTTCGACAACCAATCAGCGCCTTCGTCGCCAACAATGGCTGCAACGGAATTCTTGAGCGACTTATGCTCACTCAAATCAGGATCGTTCGCAACTAATGCAAATGCCACTTCGCGCGCCACTGAAACTATCTGGGCATGCTTAGTCACTTCTAATAATCGCAAGCTAGATCGCACTCCGGACTGAGTTGCGCCCAGCACGTCACCTTCTCGTCGCTGTTCTAGGTCTACTTCAGCCAACGCAAAACCGTCATTAGTTGCCGCCACTGCTGCTAACCGCTCCCGTGCCAGTGATTCGGATTCAGCCTCAGTAACCAATACACATAGCCCGGGCAAACCACCTCGGCCAACTCGGCCGCGCAATTGATGCAGCTGGGCAATACCAAAGCGGTCGGCATCTAACACCACCATCATGGTTGCAAGCGGCACATCAACTCCCACTTCAATCACTGTGGTACAAACCAACACTTCAATTGCATCAGCGCCGGTTGAATTAAATTGTGACATCAGCTGCGATTTTTCTTCCGGATTAAGTCGACCATGCAAAGCAGCAAGTTTTAATCCCGCAAGTGGCCCTGCTGCTAATTTTTCTAACACATCTAACACTGCCAGCGGCGGTCGCTTCTCGTCTGGTGCTAAACCTGCCACATCATCATCTGATTGCTCACCGCCGATTCGAGGGCAGACAATAAAGATTCGATGCCCCGAATTCGCCTCTTCCTTGATTCGCTGCCAAACCCGAGCTAAATGTGCGGGGTGTTCAAGTGAAGCAACCACATGGGTAGAAATTTCCTTTCTACCAGCCGGCAGCACAGTTAACTGCGAAACATCAAGATCGCCAAAGACAGTCATCGCAACCGTTCGTGGAATTGGCGTTGCCGTCATTACTAGCAGATGCGGCCGAGTGCCTGCTTTACCGCGGGTGCTGAGTCGATCGCGCTGCTCCACACCAAACCGATGCTGCTCATCAACTACCACTAAACCAAGATCCGCAAACTGAACTTGCTCTTCCAGCAATGCGTGCGTTCCGATCACAATTCCAGCTTCACCAGATGCAATTTCCGCCAAAATGTTTCGTTTCGCAGCAGCCGTGGTAGCACCGGTTAGTAATACGACTTTGGTAGCAGCTGAATTGCCACTTAGCAGCGGGCCAATCCCAAGATCCCCTAATAAATTTGAGATAGATTGAAAATGCTGACTTGCTAAAACTGAAGTTGGCGCAAGCAGCGCAGCCTGACCGCCAGATTCAACTACTTGCAACATGGCGCGAAGCGCCACCACAGTTTTACCAGCACCAACTTCACCATGTAGCAGACGATTCATCGGTTGAGTGCTCTTCAGATCTTTCGCAATTTCTGCCGCAACTTCAATTTGGCCGGCAGTCAACTGATATGGCAGCTGCGCGTCAAATGCCGAGAGTAATCCCGTTTGCGAGTTTCGACTTATGGCCGGCACGGCCAATGCTGCCGCTCGGCGTTGAGCTAATGCAGTTTGCAATACGAACGCTTCTTCAAATCGGAAACGTTCAGTTGCGGCAGCAATGTCCGGCTTAGTTTTGGGTTGATGAATGTTTCGAAATGCAGTTGCATTATCAACTAAATGGTGTTTGGTTCTAATCTCAACTGGAATCGAATCTTCACCAAATTCAACTTGAGTCAACACGAATGCGATCGCACGCGCAATTCGCCAAGATGGCAGTTTGGCTGTTGCTGGATAAACTGGAATTAATGCATTGGCAAAAGTTTCGGCTATCTCACTTGCCACATCCTCATCATCTGCCTGAGGCACTAACACATACTCTGGATGTGCTAATTGTCTGCGGCCGCGAAACTCCCCGACTTTGCCAGCAAACAATCCGCGAGCACCAACCTTCAATTTGCCGCGATGCCATTTACCGTAGGCAAAAAAAGCAAGATCTAAATTCGCCGTCCCATCAGTAACTGTGACTTCAAGTCTTGAGCCACCTTTTCCTCGGCCGGGAATTTCAACAACGCGAGCAACTTCTGCCATCACCGTGACATGCTCGCCTGGAATCAGTGATGCTAGGTCAGTTAGCTCACCCCGTTCGGCATATCGTCTTGGGTAATGCCGGAGCAGCCCTTCAACGTCGGTGATATCAAATGCTTGACTTAGTGCCTTAGCGGTGGCATCCCCAAGCAGCCCGCCCAGCTTGGTGCTGAGGGTGATTTTGGGTAGTGGGTCAGTTGCCATGGTGGTGAGTATCTCGCGAATTTAGGGCGTGGGTTAGTATTCGTCCCTGCTCGTTTGGGGGGTGTCCCCACCAGAGCAAAGCACTCAAGGAGAAAAAGATGGCTGCGACTTGTGAAATCTGTGGCAAGGGCCCACGTTTCGGTAACAATGTTTCGCATGCCGAAAATAAGACTCGCCGTCGATTTAATCCGAACATCCAGAAGGTTCGAGTATCAACTGGCAGCAACTCCAAAGCGGTATATGCCTGCACCTCTTGCATCAAAGCTGGCAAAACCCTTACTCGCTAAAGTGCTGATAGCCCAATAACGCAATGGGCGACTGATCTAACCAAACGCCAGAACCTGACTTAACCTCACCTAGTTTTATTGCAGCTTCAGGCAACTGAGTTGAGGTTATTAAAAAGCCGTGATCTTCACCGCCGCTTAGCAAGAATTCCATCGGATCAAGATCAAGTGCCAACGCAGCATCGGTCAGGTTTGGCGTAATTAGCGCTTGCAGCAATTCTGGTTCCAACTCGACTCTAACGCCAGATGCGCTGGCGATTCGGTGTGCATCAATTGCCAGCCCATCAGAAATATCTATCATTGCAGTGGCTGAACTCCATGCTGCAATTCCAGCCTGATAGTCAACGCTTGGTGCTTGATGTGCCGCAATTAACTCCGCTGGTTCAGCTAAGCCAGACTTAAGTAGGAGTAATCCTGCTTGCGCATGTCCAACTGATCCAATCAAGCCCACTTGATCACCAATTTTTGCCCCAGAGCGCAATATTGGTGCGCGGTGCTCGCAGTCTCCTAACGCCGAAATGGAGATTACTAACTTCTCGCTCATGGTGACATCACCGCCAACAACTTGAGCCTGAACTTGCTGCGCTTCAATTGCGATTGCCGCTACCAGCTCAGTTACAAATGAAACTTCGGTGGTTGGCGGCATTCCTAACGAAACAGTTAACGCTCTAGGTCGTGCCCCCATCGCAATTAAATCCGCCAAATTTGCTGCCGCAGCCTTTTTACCAATATTCGACGCAGATGACCAACTTGTTTTAAAATGAACATCTTCAATCAGAATATCCGCTGTAATCGTGGGCTGTTCCATACTTGCGAGCACCGCAGCATCATCGCCGGGCTGCACGATTAGATCCGATTGTTGAAACTTGGCTAACTCATTGAGAATCAACTTAACTAACTCTTGCTCCCCAATGGTCGAAATTTGCGCTGACATTTTAGTTTTCTTTAGTGCGATCAACCGTCAAACCATGCTGCACCAATTGATCAACTAGCTCAGTTAACGCAACTCCACTGGCGGCGAACATCTTCGGATACATCGATATTTGGGTGAAGCCAGGCATGGTATTTACTTCATTTAAGTAAACCACACCATCTTGACTCATCAGAAAATCAACTCTGGCTAGTCCAGCGCAACCTAACGAAGCAAAGGCCTGCTTGGCAACCAATGCAACTTCTTCATACTGTTCGGTTGAAATTTCAGCGGGGACTACTAATTCTGCGCCATCTGCTAAATATTTAGCCGCATAATCATAGAAATCAAATTCTGGTTTTAATTTGATCTCGCCACAAACACTAACTTTGAGTGAACCGTCTGGCGCTTGTAGGACGCCGATCTCAATTTCTCGCGGGTGATCCAATGCTAATTCAATTAGAGCTTGATCTGACATAGCAAAGACTTTAACCAAAGCAGCATCTAGTTCACTCGTTGACTTCACATGAGTTACGCCAACTGAGCTGCCACCATGACATGGCTTCACGAATAAGTTTTTGCCAAGTGCATGAATATCAGCAAGGTGGTCCTGCCAATTTGTTTGGTTAACCGTTATGGCAGGAAGCACCTTTATTCCTTGTGAAACTAATCTTTCTTTAGTTGCTGACTTGTCCATCGCAAGTTTGGATGAGACCACGCCAGAGCCAACGTATGGCAAACCAAATTGATTTAACTGCTGCTGCACACCGCCATCTTCACCCCAACTGCCATGCAAAACCGGAAATGCGATATCCGCAGCTATTGTCGAAACCCTCTCGCCAACTAAATCCGCAGTGGTTGGTAATCGATCTGCTACTGCAGCAAACTGAACTAATGGTTCCAGAATTAGACGCATAGTGAGATCGCGATCCACTGCTATCGCCAGCACTTGATGGCCAGCTTCAGCCAAAGCGCTAATCACTGTCTTGGCGCTCAGACATGAGATCTCGTGCTCATTGCTTGGTCCGCCAAACAGCACAGCAACCGAATTTCCCATGCTGAAAACCTAGTGGCTAACTCACGAGATAACCTGTCGCCATGGAAAAGTCCAACTCAATTCGCTGGAAATTGGCTACCCGGCTGGTTCAGGCTGGCCGCAGCCACCAACCGGGCGCACCGTTGAATCCTGCTATCACGCTCAGCACTGGCTTTGCGGCAGGCGGCGATTACGGCTACGCCCGAAACAATCATCCAACCTGGGTGGCAACTGAAAGTGCAATTGGTGAGTTGGAAAATGCCGACGCGCTGCTATTTTCAAGTGGGATGGCAGCATTCAATGCCGTAATTGAGTTGATTCCAGTTGGTGGTTTAGTTGTGGCTGGGGATGTTGGCTACAGTGGCATTGATAAGCGACTCAAAGATTTAGCTGCGACAAATCGAATCAAGTTAATGTTAGTTCCAACTGGCGACCAGGCCGCGATGATTAATTCGGCAAAGTCGGCTGATTTAGTATGGCTAGATACCCCAACTAATCCAACCATGCGAGTCTGGGACATTCGATCGATAAGTGCTGCCGCAAAAGGATTGACCGCGGTTGATAACACACTAGCTGGATCGCTGCACCAATCGCCACTTGATCTTGGTGCTGATATTTCAATGCATAGCGCAACCAAGCAACTAGGCGGACATTCCGATTTACTAGCCGGCGTATTGTTGACGCGTAACGGTGACTTAGCCGAAAAGTTAACTAACACTCGAACGCTAACTGGTGCAGTTATTGGTGCATTTGATGCATATTTACTACTCCGTGGCTTGCGCACCCTGCAACTGCGACAAGAGCGCGCTGCTGCCAATGCATTAGAAATTGCAACCAGGTTAGCTAGTCATCCAAAAGTCGCTACGGTGTGGCATCTTGGTTTACCCACTCATCCAGATCACGAATTGGCAACGGCGCAGATGTGCGGATTTGGCTCGGTGTTTTCTATCGTAATTACTGGTGGAGTTGACGCTGCTGAAAAAGTAGCATCCAGCGTGCAACTTTGGTCACACTCTACAAGCCTTGGCGGAGTCGAGTCCCAATTAGAAAGACGTCGCCGATGGGCGAATGAACCAACTGGGGTGCCAGAAAACTTAATTCGCCTCAGCGTTGGCATTGAGGATGTAGAAGATCTTTGGGCTGACCTAGAGCAAGCGCTAAATCAAATCTAACTTGATTTATTTAACCATTGTGACAGTGACCTGCGTTCCGTCGGGGCAACTTCATTCCTAAGTTCGCCTAACAAATCTGCGATGGTCTGCATTAAGTCATCAGTCGCGCTTGCCAATAACTCTTCAGTTATCGGTTTGTCTTGATACTTGCTTAGATCAAGCGGTTCTCCCACATTAATTCGCATCGTCTTTCGGGGAAACAATCTCAACTTAAATTTGTAAGGCGGGATCACTTCATTCGCGCCCCACTGCGCAAACGGAATGAGCGGTGCGCCAGTTAAGAGCGCTAATCTAATCGTCCCGGTCTTTCCTTTCATTGGCCACATGTTTGGATCTCTAGTAATGGTGCCTTCCGGATAAATCACTACCGCTTCACCAGCAGCAAGTCGATCCACTGCTACCGAAAGCGCCGCAGCAGCATCTTCGGAATTTCGTTTTACCGGGATTTGATCCAAACCACGAAGTAATGAGCCTAAAACTTTAACTTTAAATACCGACTCTTTGCCCAAATATATTGGTGGTCGATTGTTCTGCCATAAAAAGTGTGCAACTGGAAACGGATCAAACCAAGAAATGTGATTCCCAGCAAAGATGATGCCGCTGTCTACGTTAACTCGATCCGCATTACGCCAATCACGTTTAGTTAAGAGCGTCATTTTTGGCTTTAAAATAAAAGCGACTAACCACCACAGAAATGTTTTGTCGCGTCGCCTAACTGCGCTCATAAATCCTCACCCTAAAACATCTCGGGCGCCAAGTGCAAAACACCTGACGCCCGAGTTGGCTTAATGTAGCAAATTACTTGCGGCCAGCCTTCTTCTTGCCAGAAACTAGACCTTTGAATTCTGCGCCAGCTTTGAACTTCGGCACTGAGGTTGCTGGAATCTTTACAACCGCACCAGTTTGTGGGTTGCGACCATTACGAGCAGCACGCTTTGCTTTCTCGAAGGTACCAAATCCAACTAGAGCGACTTTGTCACCCTTAACTACAGCATGAACTATGTTGTCCAAAACTGAGTCGATTGCCTCTAGCGCTTGCTTGCGAGAGATGTCCAGATCAGCGGCAACTGCATCCGCTAGTTCTGCTTTGTTCACGAAGAACCTCCAAAGTTGTTTGCCGATTACCTATCGACCTCATAAGCGTAGGCAAATTCCTCACGAGTTATTTGCGACACGCAGGAATTTCCCTCACGACCAGAGGGTTTTTCCCTCAGGAAAGGGTTTTTGGCCGCCAGTCGGCTCGGTTTTGCTCAAAATCCGCAATTTTGTCGAGCTGCTGCATCGTGATGCCAATATCGTCCAATCCCTCTAACAGGCGCCATTTAACATACGGATCAATCTCAAAACTGGCCGAGATAGTGCCAGCGCTAATCTGTTGGGACGGAAGATCCACCGTAATTTTTGCCCCCGGATCAGCCTCTAAATAAGCCCATAGTTGTTCAGTTACCTCATCGCTAACTTGAGCGGTAAGTAATCCACCTTTGCCGGAGTTGCCGCGAAAAATATCGGCAAATCGAGGTGAGATAACTACTTTGAATCCATAATCCATCAATGCCCATACTGCATGCTCACGTGATGAACCTGTACCAAACTCAGGACCGGCAACCAATACTGTCGCGTTTTTGTAAGCTGGCTGGTTCAACACAAATGTTTCATCGTCACGCCAGGCTTTAAACAGTGCATCTTCATAACCATGGCGAGTAATGCGCTTTAGGTATTCCGCTGGGATGATCTGATCCGTATCAACATTGCTGCGACGAAGCGGTGCACCAATTCCAGTGTGGGTATTAAATGCCTCCATTACATCCCCAAATCTTTAGGTTCAGCTAAGTGGCCAAGCAATGCAGTAGCGGCTGCAACTTGAGGTGAAACTAAGTGAGTTCTGCCACCAGGGCCTTGTCGACCTTCGAAGTTTCGATTAGATGTTGATGCAGCTCGCTCGCCCTTGCTCAACTTATCTGGGTTCATTCCCAAACACATTGAGCAACCAGCGCTTCGCCATTCCGCACCGGCGGTAAGAAACACTTTATCTAGCCCTTCAGCCTCAGCTTGCAATCGAACCCGAGCACTACCTGGCACCACGATCATCTTTAGGTTGCCGGCTAACTTCTTGCCTTTAATAATCTCCGCCGCTGCTCGCAAATCTTCAATTCGACCGTTGGTGCAAGAACCTAGGAACACAGTGTCCACATAAATATCTTTTAATTTTGTTCCAGGTGTTAGATCCATATACTGCAATGCGCGTTCTGCCGCAGTGCGCTCAACTGGATCAGCAAAATCATTTGGATCCGGCACAGCTGCTGATAGCGGCACGCCTTGACCTGGGTTAGTTCCCCAAGTAACAAAAGGTGACAAAGTATTGGCATCAAGGATTACTTCATGATCAAACTGGGCACCATCATCAGTTGGCAGTGTGCGCCAGTAATCCAGCGCAATCTCCCAATCCTTACCTTTTGGTGCGCGTTCTCTACCTTCAATATAAGCAAAAGTGGTGTCATCTGGCGCGATCATGCCGGCGCGAGCACCGCCTTCAATGGACATGTTGCACACTGTCATGCGGCCTTCCATCGAAAGATTTCTAACCGCTTCACCCCGATATTCCAAAACATAGCCTTGACCGCCGCCGGTGCCGATTTTGGCAATAATGGTAAGAATTAGATCTTTAGCGGTAACACCTTCGGGAAGTTTGTTATTGACCGTAACTGCCATGGTCTTAAATTTCTTCAACGGCAATGTTTGAGTTGCCAATACGTGCTCAACCTCACTGGTGCCAATTCCAAACGCCAGCGCACCAAATGCACCATGAGTTGAGGTATGTGAATCACCGCAAACAATTGTCATGCCAGGTTGCGTTAATCCGGTTTGTGGACCAACAACGTGCACAATTCCTTGCTCCGCATGTCCTAATGAATAACGCGGCACTCCAAACTCGTCGCAGTTCTTACGCAGCGCTTCAACCTGGGCTCTCGAAATTGGATCCGCGATGGGCTTGTCTATGTTTAGTGTTGGGACGTTGTGATCTTCAGTAGCAACAGTTAAGTCTGGTCGACGAACCTTACGACCTGCTGCTCGCAAACCATCAAATGCTTGTGGGCTAGTTACCTCGTGCACTAGGTGTAGATCAACATAAAGCAGGTCTGGGCTATTGCCTTCGCCTGGTGCCACCACATGGGCATCCCATACTTTTTCGGAGAGCGTCTTGGCCATCTGACTCCTTGTTTCTAGGAGGAAAGAATACCTAGCATCAAAAACCGCAGACAGATCGCGTGATCTGCCTGCGGTTTAGTTGTAGCCCCGACGGGATTTGAACCCGCGCTACCGCCTTGAGAGGGCGGCGTGCTAGGCCGCTACACAACGGGGC
>JBMTAF010000010.1:0-22209 GCA_049428425.1 Candidatus Nanopelagicales bacterium | reverse complement strand
CCAAGTGCGTTATAGGCTGAAGCAAATTCCGCACCAGTTACACCAGATCCAATCACAATTAATTTTTCGGGCAAGTCAACTAACTCATAAAGTTGCTGCCAATCCAAAATGCGAATGCCATCGGGCTTAATAGTTTCCATGACCTTTGGTCTTGCCCCAGTTGCAATCAGTAAGACATCATATTTAAGTTCTGACGCACTAACGTTAATCGTTCCGGCGGCCGTGATTTTTGCGCGACCAGAAATGATCTCAATGTTTTCTGCTTGTAACTTAGCTGTGATATCTGAACTTTGGGCTAGCGCTAACGACTTAATCCGCTGGTTGATCTGTGCAATGTCTGAACTAATCTGATCTGCACTTGCTGCTTTGCCACTTAGCATCACACCTAAGTCACCTGATTCAGACGTGGTCGTAATTGCTTCAGCGGTGGCAATCAGGGTCTTTGATGGAACACAGTCGGTGAGCACGGTGGCTCCACCCAACTTATCGTCGCTGACCAGCTGCACGGTTGCCCCAAGTTGGGCGGCAACTAATGCGGCCTCATAGCCGCCTGGGCCGCCACCCACAATCACTACCGAAGTCACGGGGGGGATTCTGGCAGAGGCCATGCCTATTCCTGCGCGCAACGACTAATCTCGCCCTATGACCACTGAAATAGACCCATATCAAGCGGCTTCGGCGGCCGCCAGAGTGCTTGCCAAAGAAACCGGAGTTGTTCACCATGACGTTTTGGTGGTGCTGGGATCGGGTTGGACGCCAGCCGCTGATGAGTTTGGCGCACCTACTGCTGAGTTGACCGTAACCGATTTGCCTGGCTTTAGTGCGCCAGCAGTTGAAGGTCATGCTGGCAAACTTAGATCTGTTCGAGTTGGCGACTTAAATGTTTTGCTGCAGTTGGGCCGAACTCACTATTACGAGAAGAATGATGCGCAGGCAGTTGTGCATGCGGTGAGAACTGCAATTGCATCAGGCGTAAAGACGGTGGTGCTGACCAATGCTGCCGGTTCGCTCAATCCCAATTGGGTGCCTGGAACTCCAGTATTGATTAAGGATCAGATTAACCTCACTGGTGGCACACCATTAGTTGGTGCTCGCTTTGTTGATGTCACAGAAATTTACTCAGCAAGACTGCGCCGGTTAGCAAAGCAAGTTAAACCAGATTTAGCCGAGGGTGTCTACACCGCATTTCATGGACCACAATATGAAACACCAGCAGAAATCAGAATGGTTAAAGCAATTGGCGGCGATCTAGTTGGCATGTCTACTGCGTTAGAAGCAATTGCCGCCAGAGAAGGTAATGCTGAGGTTCTAGGAATTTCGCTAGTAACTAATTTAGCCGCAGGAATGACTGGTGAAAAATTAAATCACGAAGAAGTGCTTGCCGCTGGTAAGCAAGCCGCAACTGCTATGGGCAAGCTGTTGGTTGAGGTTGTAAGCAAGCTATGACCGATCTCAAGCAGTTGATTGCAACTGCTAAGTCTTGGGTTGAAAGTGATTTTGATTTATCTACGAAACAAGAACTAACTGAGTTAATTGCTGCAGCTGAAACTGACTCGCTTGCTGCAGCTGAGTTGGCCGATCGATTCTCGGGTCCACTGAAATTCGGCACAGCTGGCCTTCGGGCAGAGGTTGCAGCTGGTGAAAGCCGGATGAATCGAGCAACTGCCGCTAAGGCAGCCTGGGGCGTGGCGGAATGGCTAAAAAATAATCATCGAACCAAATTAGTAGTGGGACACGATGCGCGGCACGGATCAGCAGAATTTGCCCTTGATACCTGTGGCATCGCCGCTGCACTTGGTCTTGAGGTAATCAAACTGGAATCACCTGTTCCTACCCCAGTTCTAGCTTTTGCCTTAACCGAATTAGCCGCTGATGCTGGCATCATGATTACCGCTTCGCACAATCCCGCTAAAGACAACGGCTACAAAGTCTATGACCACACTGGTTCCCAAATAATTTCACCAAGTGATGTTGAGATTGCCAAATTGATTGCATCAGCACCAGCCGCAAATAAAATAGATCGATCCGGCAGTTATCGAGAAGTGATGATGATTGATAACTATGTTTCATTTGTATCGTCGCAAGCGTTAACAACCCTAAACAAGAACCTAAAGATTGCATACACTGCACTACACGGGGTTGGCTCAATTACATTTAACAAACTTGTTGATCAGATTGGTTACCACCAGATTGCTGAAGTAAAAAGCCAGCAACTCCCAGATCCAACTTTTCCAACTGTTGCATTTCCAAATCCAGAAGAGCCTGGCGCAATGGATGCCCTACTTGACCTAGCAACAGCACACCAGGCCGATATTGCGATTGCAAATGATCCTGATGCGGATCGAACTGCGGTTGCTGTTCCGCATGGTGATGGTTGGCGGGTGTTATCTGGCGATGAATTAGGCACGTTGCTTGCTTGGTGGAGTATCAAGCGACGTGAATTGTTGAATCAGCCGATTACTGGCGCCATGGCAGCTTCAATTGTTTCGGGCTCAATGATTAAGCGAATTGCCTCTGCCGCAGGACTTGATTTCTCCGCAACATTAACTGGGTTTAAATATGTCAGTCGAGTACCAGAACTAATTTTTGGTTACGAAGAAGCGATTGGCTACTCAGTCTTGCCGAATCGAATTCGAGACAAAGATGGTATTTCGGCAGCACTTTTTGCCATTGAACTAGTTTCTTATCTTAAAGCTGAAAGTAAATCGGTTCCTGAATTATTGATGGAGTTATATCGAGATCACGGAACTGTTTTAACAAAACAAATTACCTTACGGATGTCAACTATTGATCAGGTAGGAATTAGGTTGGCACAATTAAAAACAAATCTACCAACACATTTGGGTGATTTTTCAATTTCACGTATTCATGATTTTGCTGACGGTATTTTTGGACTGCCAAAATCATCAGGTATTTTTTTAGAATTAGAGGTTGGTCGAGTAATAGTTAGACCAAGTGGCACAGAGCCAAAACTCAAGTGCTACATCGAAGTTGCCGGACCTGCGGATGGCGATTCAGCGCAGCAGCAAGTCAAACTTCAGGAAGTAATGGTGCAGTTCGAGCATGCACTAACCAAGCTGTTTGCCAACTGACCTAAGGTGATACTTTTGGGGACACCCCAAGGCGATTCGAGGGAAGCTAGATGAAAATAGCTGTTGTTGGTAGCACCAATATCGATATGGTGGCTTACGCCAAAGTGCTTCCCCATGCTGGCCAAACCATTATTGGCGACAACTTCATTATGGGATTCGGTGGTAAAGGTGCTAATCAAGCCGTGATGGCTGCCAGATTTGATGCCGAGGTGTATTTAGTTAACTCGATTGGTGAAGATGTTTTTGGTAATAGCACGCTGGAGAACCTAACTTCACAAAATGTCCACACTGATTTCATTTCTCGAGTCTCTGGACCATCTGGTGTCGCACCAATTTGGGTGGATGGCGATGGCGAGAATCGGATAATTGTAGTTCCTGGTGCAAATGGGAAAATGACAACGGATCAGGTGGTGTCCGCAATTAATCAGTTGTCAAACTTGTCACTGGTGATTGGACAATTTGAAATTCCGCAGGAAGTAACAGCTGCCGCGTTTCGACAAGCTAAGTCAGTTGGTGCTATGACTATTTTGAATCCAGCACCATTTCAAGAGGTAACAACCGATTTACTTCGGTATTGTGATTGGATAATTCCGAACGAAACGGAATTTGCCGGATTGCACCCGGCTGGTAACGCACCAGATAGTGATGAAGTCATTTTGGAATTAGCAAACATTCTGAACACTAATATCTGTGTGACTTTAGGTGCAGCCGGAGTGGCTTTAGTTGTTGCTGGTGAAGTGGTTCGAGTAGCGGCACCCGCGGCAAAGCCAGTTGATACCACTGGTGCTGGCGATTGCTTCGTTAGTTCATTTGGATTTGGACTCGCTGCTGGCTTATCCCCTGAATCAGCTGCAAGGCTCGGCAATGCCTGCGCATCATTAAGCGTTACTCGGCTTGGCACCCAAACTTCTTACCCTACGAAATTGGAAGCTGCTGAAATTTTGGCTACGGTTAGGGCAGGTAACTAATGCTAAATAACCCAACTGCTCATCCAGCCGAGTTGCAAGAGGTCGGCACGTCTGAAACTAACCTGCGAGCTTTCTTGCATGGTTTATCTGGTGTGGATCAAGTTGGTGCTGATGCCCGCGCAGCAATGTTGGCAACTCGTTCAATTAAAGCTAGTTCAAAAATGCAAGCGATTGATTTAGCAATCAGCATGATTGATCTAACTACGCTTGAAGGTGCTGATACGGCTGGCAAAGTCCGAACGCTATGCGCTAAGGCAAAACGACCAGATGCTGCAGATCCAACCGCTCCAGCAGTTGCTGCGGTTTGCGTTTATGGCGACTTAGCCGGTATCGCAAAGTCCGAATTAGCTGGCACAAACATTAATGTTGCCGCTGTTGCAACCGCGTTTCCCTCTGGCAGGGCAAGTCGCAAAGTAAAAGTTTTGGATACCCAAGAGGCAGTTGCAAACGGTGCCGATGAGATAGACATGGTGATCGATCGCGGCGCATTTCTAGCCGGTCGTTACCTAGATGTTTATCAAGAGATAGTTGCAATTAAAGCAGCCAGTGGCTCAGCCCATCTAAAGGTAATTTTAGAAACTGGCGAACTTAAAACATATGACAACGTTAAGCGTGCGTCCTGGCTGGCGATGTTGGCTGGGGCAGATTTCATCAAGACCTCAACTGGCAAAGTCCAGCCGGCTGCAACGCTGCCAGTAACTCTTGTGATGCTACAAGCAATCCGGGATTTCGAACGAATGACCAACATCAAAATCGGTATGAAGCCAGCTGGTGGCATTAAGACCACTAAAGATGCGATCAAATATCTAGTTTTAGTTAATGAAACTCTAGGGACTGATTGGCTAACTCCAAAACTATTTCGACTCGGTGCCTCCAGTTTGCTCAATGATTTATTAATGCAACGATCTAGAATGACTACTGGAAGATATTCTGGCAGCGACTATGTGACGGTGGATTAAGATGAAATTTGAATACGCACCTGCACCTGAGTCAACTTCTATTGTGACGATCAAACCAAGCAATGATTTGTTCATTTCAGGTGATTTTGTAAAGAGCAAGCAAGGTAAGAAGTTCGACACCATCAATCCAGCAACTGAAGAAGTACTTGCCGAAATTACTGCCGCAACTGAGGCAGATGTTGACATTGCTGTTGCTGCTGCTCGCAAAGCCTTTAAATCTTGGTCAAAGTTATCCGGTGCTGAGCGGGCAAAATATATTTATCGAATTGCCCGAATTATTCAAGACCGAGCTCGAGAAATTGCGGTTTTAGAAAGCATGAATAATGGCAAACCAATTCGAGAATCTAGAGACGTTGATATTCCACTAGTTGCCGCTCACTTCTTCCACTATGCCGGCTGGGCAGACAAGTTGGAATATGCTGGAATGGGACCAAAACCTGCACCGCATGGCGTAGTGGGACAGATCATTCCTTGGAATTTTCCAATGCTTATGCTGGCTTGGAAGATTGCACCAGCCTTGGCGGCTGGAAATACGGTCGTACTAAAACCAGCAGAGACTACTTCGCTCACCGCGCTACTTTTTGCTGAAATCTGCCAGCAAGCGGAGCTGCCAGCTGGTGTTGTAAACATCATTACTGGGGCGGGTGATACTGGTCGTGCTTTGGTGAATCATCCTGACATCAACAAAATTGCTTTTACCGGATCAACTGAAGTTGGTCGGATGATTGCTCAAGCTGCTGCTGGAACAAACAAAAAATTAACTCTTGAACTTGGTGGAAAAGCGGCAAACATTGTTTTTGATGATGCACCGTTAGATCAAACTGTCGAAGGAATTGTGAATGGCATTTTCTTCAATCAAGGACATGTTTGTTGCGCCGGCTCGAGGTTGCTGGTTCAAGAGTCTATTCATGATGAGTTGTTGTCATTGCTGTACCAGCGACTCGATCTACTCCGCGTAGGTGACCCACTCGACAAAAACACTGACGTGGGAGCTATCAATTCGGCAGCACAACTTGCCAAAATTGAAGAATTAGCAGCTAGCGGAGAAGCAGAAGGGGCGCAGCGCTGGAGCTCTTCGTGCCAACTTCCAACCAATGGCTTCTGGTTTCCTCCGACCGTTTTCACAAACGTGTCTCAGTCGCATCGAATCGCTCGTGAAGAAATCTTCGGACCCGTGCTTAGTGTGCTCACGTTCCGCACTCCCGATGAAGCGATCGCAAAAGCTAACAACACACCATATGGACTAAGTGCTGGCATCTGGACTGAAAAAGGAAGTCGTATTCTGGAAGTCGCTAGCAAACTCCGTGCTGGTGTGGTTTGGGCAAATACCTTCAATAAGTTTGATCCAACCAGTCCATTTGGTGGCTACAAAGAATCTGGATACGGCCGTGAGGGTGGCCGACATGGTTTAGAGGCATATTTAATAGCGAGCAGTCATGACTAATCCAATTGAAGTTAAGCGAACCGCAAAGTTATTTATTAACGGAGCGTTTCCGCGATCTGAATCTGGCAGGTCTTATCCAGTATCTGGCGCAAACGGTGAGTTTCTAGTAAACGTGGCAAATGCCACGCGAAAAGATGCCAGGGATGCGGTGGTTGCCGCCGCTGCCGCACAACCAAAGTGGGCAGCTGCAACTGCATATAACCGCGGTCAAATTCTTTATCGAATGGCGGAGATGCTGCAAGGTAGATCTGCCCAATTTGTTGAGGAACTCAAGGCCGCTGGTGTGAAAAACCCAGCAGATCAAGTAACCGAAGCGATTGATCGAATTATTTGGTACTCCGGCTGGTCAGATAAATTAGCCATGACTAACGGCTCGGCAAATCCGGTCGCAGGTCCCTACTTCAATTTTTCTATACCAGAGCCAACTGGCGTAATTGCTATTGTGGTAGCAGAGCAACCTCCGCTGCTTGCCATTGTGGATCAAATCTGCGCGGCAATTGTGAGTGGCAATACTGTGGTGGCACTAGCACCACAATCCGCACCGCTAGTAGCAGTTTCCTTTGCCGAAGTGCTGGCCACGTCAGATCTGCCAGCTGGTGTAGTGAACTTATTGACCTGCGACAGCGATGAAATCGCTACTTGGTTAGCATCTCATCTAGAGGTCGATGGCATAGATCTTTCTGGTGTGACAGATGCAAATTTCAAGACAAAACTAGAATCAGAAGCGGCAATAAATCTAAAGCGAGTATTGCGCGACTTTAATGATGGCTATCAAGCAATGAAGACATGGCTTGAAATTAAAACCGTGTGGCATCCTCAAGGATTTTAAGAATATTTGGCAATCGCTGCTGCGTACCCAGGCTTCACAATGTCATTGATAATTGCTAATCGTTGATCAAACGGAATAAAGGCACTTTTCATCGCATTAATCGTCAGCCAACGAAGTTGCTCCAGGGTAAACCCGGCTTCAGTGTGAAGTAGATACATCTCATTTGACATTGAAGTTTGGGACATTAAGCGGTTATCCGTATTTACTGTTGCTCGAAAGCCTAATTTAGTTAAGGTAGTAATTGGATGCTCGGCAATGCTTTTTGCTGCACCCGTGTGGACATTGGATACCGGACAAAGCTCGAGCGGAACGCGTTTATCTCTAACGTAATGCGCCAACTCGCCCATTTCATATTTGCCATCTGCTGCTAACTTAATATCATCAATAATTCTGACGCCATGTCCTAATCGATCCGCACCGCATACTTGCACTGCTTCCCAAATTGATGGTAAGCCAAAGGCTTCGCCAGCATGAATGGTCATATGGAAATTTGCTCGATGAATCTCATCGAATGCATCCAGGTGTCGAGATGGTGGATAACCTGCTTCTTTACCGGCAATATCAAATCCAACTACACCACGATTACGCCATCTGATTGCCAATTCAGCTATTTCGGTTGAGCGAGCAGCGGTTCGCATCGCGGTCAATAGCGTACGCACCACAATTGGCTTACCGGTTGCTGCCATATCTTTTTCACCGCGAGCAAATCCGGTAACTACTGCATCAACTATTTCGTCTAGCGATAGGCCGTTAGATTGATGTAGCTCTGGGGCAAACCGAATTTCAGCATAAACCACACCATCATTTGCGTGATCAACTGCGCATTCATATGCCACTCGTTCAATTGTGGCAAAACTTTGCATCACACCAACGGTATGTTGAAAAGTTTCAAGATAAGTTTCTAGTGAACCAGAATCGCAGGCATCACGTATCCATTTGGCTAACTCAATTGGATCAGAAGTAGGAAGGTTTGGATAACCAGTCTCGGCAGCCAACTCAGCCAGCGTCGCTGGCCTAAGTCCCCCATCAAGATGATCGTGCAGCACTGCCTTGGGCAGGGTCTTTATCTGGTCAAAAGTAAGCATCGTGCTCCTATCTAAGCCGATGAAACCCATTTGTAACACGCCACCCACCCGCTCAACGCGCAAGTAACCTACAAAAAGTCCTAGGCTCGCGCCAAACCGGGCTTCCCCGCCCCTTCTCCGGTTCTAACCTAACGAGAAGTCCCAGGAGGACCCGTGCTGGAAAGCATGTTCAAACTAAAACAGCGTGGCACCACCGTCGGAACTGAAATCCGCGGCGGATTAGTCACTTTTCTCACGATGGCTTACATCATCGTGCTCAACCCACTAATTCTCGGCTTTACCCCAGATATCAATGGACAATTCTTGGCCGGCGGCGAAGCGCCTAATCTGCCAATGATTGCTGCCGCAACTGCATTGGTTGCAGGCGTGCTAACAATTCTGATGGGTGCTGCCGCTAACTTCCCACTTGCGCTCGCAACTGGACTAGGCATCAATGCTTTCGTAGCTCGAATTGCTGCTAACTACATGTCATGGAATGAAGTTATGGGATTGGTCGTGCTGGAAGGCTTGATCATTACCGTGCTGGTGCTAACCGGATTCCGCGTTGCGGTTTTTAAAGCTATTCCACGACAACTAAAGGTTGCAATTTCAGTTGGAATTGGTCTTTTCATCGCGCTGATTGGTTTAGTTGATGCTGGCTTCGTTCGCTGGACTCAATCCGCGGTGCCGCCGCTAACTCTTGGCGTTGGTGACAAACTCGTTGGTTGGCCAGTGCTGGTCTTCATCTTGGGCGTGCTAACCATTTCTATTTTGTATGCGCGAAAAGTACGTGGCGCAATCTTGATTGGTGTGGTTGGCGCCACCGTTCTAGCTGTCATTCTCGAAGCAGTTTACGAAATTGGTCCGGCATTTGTTTCACCAGAAGAAAATAATCCAAGTGGTTGGGGTCTAAATGTCCCATCAATTCCTGATTCATTTGTTTCAACACCAGACTTCGGGTTACTTGGTCAATTTGATCTGCTCGGCGGCTTCGCTACAGCTGGTCTGCTAACTGCTGGTCTGTTGGTTTTCTCGCTGTTGATTACTGACTTCTTCGACACCATGGGAACCATGACCGCAATTAGCGCTGAAGCAGGACTTACTGACAGTAATGGCAACATCCCAAGCGCTGATCGCATCTTGCTAGTTGACTCGCTTGCTGCGGTTGCTGGTGGTGCGGCTGGTGTTTCATCAAACACTTCCTACATTGAATCCGCATCTGGCGTTGGTGAAGGTGCTCGAACTGGATTGGCATCTGTTGTAACTGGCATTGCCTTCTTGCTATCGACTTTCCTTTCACCGCTAGTAGCACTGGTGCCATACGAAGCAGCCACCCCAGCTTTGATTGTGGTTGGTTTCTTGATGATGACGCAGATCAAGGATATTGATTGGACCGATGTAACTATCGCGCTACCAGCATTCCTAACCATTATCTTGATGCCATTCACCTACTCAATCGCAGTAGGAATTGGTGCTGGTTTCGTAACTCACGTATTGCTAAAGGCATTCACAGGTAAAGCCAAGGACGTTCACCCAATGATGTGGGTAGCTGCCGGTGCATTCTTTATCTACTTTGCAAAGTATCCAATTGAGATTCTATTTGGAATCTAGTTCTAACTAGAAAATCCGGCGTAGCGAAATCGTTGCGCCGGATTTTTTTATTCCTCGCGATTTACTAGTTGTGGTGAAAATGCCGGCAAACAGATCGCAACATATTCGGTCTCAACATCTAACGTCGAGTATCGGATTCGCTCCCCGGCTTTCGTAATTATCGCTTCACCGGCATTAACTATTGTTCTACCAGCGGCATGCTCGATCTGAACTTTGCCACGTAGCACCAGCGTAATCTCATCAAATTCAGGCGTTTGAAATGGTTCAGTCCAATTTGGTGGTGCCACCATTTTGGCAACTGAAACATCAGCATTACCTGAATTTACGATGCCAACAAACTCCAATATCTCTTTGCCACCTGGCACCTCAATACCGGTGGGCAGATTTATGTGTTTTGGCATTACTCTCCTATTCGACCCAGAATAAGTTCAGGTTTTACTACTTTTCCATCGGGAGTTATCTCAACGGCTGCTGTTAATGCATTTAGTGCGGATTCAAACCGGGTGGGTTCATCAGTATGTAGGGTCATAATTGGCTGACCGGCAGTAACTTGTTGACCTAACTCAATTTGCCAGGTAACACCTGCAGCGGCTTGCACTAAATCTTCTTTTCTACTTCGACCAGCGCCCAGACGCCAGGCAGCAATTCCGACTGCTAACGCATCAAATTTCGTAATTACTCCCGTTGCTGCAGCCACAATTTCATGCTGATGTGTTGCGGTTGGCAACGGCTTTGTTAAATCGCCTTGCTGGGCAGTAATCATTTGCTGCCATTTGGCAAGTGCTTTACCATTAGTTAGATTCTCAGCTGGGTCAACTCCAGTTATTCCAACTAGTTCCAACATTTTGCTTGCTAATTCTGTAGTTAGCTGCACAACATCAGCCGGGCCGCCGCCGGATAGCACCTCTATTGCTTGTTGCACTTCTAGCGCATTGCCGGCAGCCTTACCAAGTGGTTGCTCCATGTTAGTTAGCAGTGCTGTGGTTTTTACCCCAGCGGCATTTCCGATCGTAACCATGGTTTGAGCCAGCTGCGTTGCCTGCTCAATTGATTTCATGAATGCGCCAGAACCAACTTTCACATCGAGCACTAATGCTGAAGTCCCCTCGGCAATTTTTTTGCTCATAATTGAAGATGCGATTAGCGGAATTGCTGGCACAGTTCCCGTCACATCACGAAGGGCATAAAGCTTTTTATCTGCTGGTGCTAGACCGGCACCAGCAGCGCAGATAACCGCACCCACCTCTTTCAGCACTGCCAACATCTGTTCGTTAGATAAATTTGCTTGCCAGCCTGGAATTGATTCCAATTTATCTAGCGTGCCGCCAGTGTGGCCTAAGCCCCGGCCGGATAACTGCGGCACAGCAGCTCCATAGGATGCAACCAGCGGTGCCAGAGGCAGCGTGATCATGTCACCCACGCCACCAGTTGAGTGTTTATCAACGGTTGGCGCGGACAGACTTGAAAAATCCAATCGCTCACCACTATTGATCATGGCTTGCGTCCAATCAACAATTTCCCGCATCTGCATACCATTTAACAAGATGGCCATTGCCATTGCTGACATTTGCTCATCCGCTACCACGCCGCGAACGTAGGCGTCAATAATCCAATCAATTTCGGCTTTAGTTAACTCGCCAAAATCACGTTTAGTGGCGATTAAATCTACGACTGAAAATGGCTCAATCATGAATTACTACGCGTTGCCAGATCATCAGGTCCAAATGCGTCTGGCAGCAACGTCGCAAATGGAATTGGGCCTTGGGTAGTCATTAGCAGCATAGTTTTTCCACCATGCTCCCATAGCAACTGACGACATCTGCCACATGGTGCAACTGGCTGGCCGTCACTTGCAACTACCACCATGGCGGCAAGTTTGCCGCCACCTTTACTCGCCAAATCACTAACTAGACCACACTCGGCGCAAAGCCCTAAGCCATAAGAAGCATTCTCCACATTGCAACCAGTCACTAATCTGCCATCAGTAGTAACGGCAGCAGCACCAACTGGAAAATTCGAATAGGGACAGTAAGCATGATCTAGCATTCGGCGAGCATTTGCCCACAACAAATCCCAATCGATCTCACTCATTTACTATCACCTTTGCGATAAGGAATTCCATCTGCTGCTGGTGGCCGGAGGCGCTGGGAAGCAAATGCCAGCACCAGCAGAGTTGCTAAATAAGGAGCAACTAACGCAATTTCACGAGGAAGCTGCGTGGTCACCAAGAACCAACTAATTAGCGCAGCGGAAATAACTCCTAGCGCAAACATCGTCTGATATCGCTTAGTGCGAAGCGCAATTATGGCGAGCACGAACAAAACAAGCGCACCTAGTAACACCACGGCACGCATTGCCGTTCCATTTGCATCGCGCAGCTGCAGCGCATCGATATAGCCGAACACGCCTGCGCCAAGTGCGGTGCCGCCCGGGCGCCAGTTACCAAAGATCATGGTTGCCAAGCCAATAAATCCTCGACCACCTGTTTGTCCTTCACGATAAACACCGCTAGCGGCGATCGCCAGGAATGCGCCACCAAGCGCTGCTAAAACTCCTGAAGTCAGCACGCCAATATATTTATAAAGATATACATTCACACCAAGTGAATCTGCTGCATGCGGATTCTCCCCAACTGAGCGCAGTCGCAGCCCAAACGGCGTACGCCACAAAATGTAACCAGTTGCGATAAACAAGCCAGCTGCGATCACCGTCAGAATAGATAATCGGAAGAACACTCCCGAGATAAATCCGGCAATTTCAGAGATAATGAAATATCCCTCGCGGTGAAGTTCTACCAGCGGATTAGATACTGAATCCAAAGTAAATGTTGGCAGTGCAGGTATTGATGGTGATTGAGTTGGTCCACCACCAGGTGCATCAGCGAATGCGATCTGGGCAAAGAATTGGGCAAAACCTAAACCGAGAATGTTCATTGCGGTACCGGCAATAATTTGATCAACGCCAAATGTAATTGTTGCCAGCGCAAACAAGGCGGCCCCAAATAGGCCAAAAATTAATGCGCCAGCAAGTCCAGCCCAAGGGCCATGTTGCCAGCCAAGCCAACCAGCTCCGAAGGTTCCGAGAATCATCATTCCTTCAAGGCCAATGTTGACTACTCCTGCCCGTTCTGCCCAAAGTCCACCTAACCCGGCAAGACCGATTGGCACCGCTAAGCCCAGCGCTGCCGAGATAGTGCCGCGGCTAGTTAGGTCAAGCACATCAGACCAAATTCGAACTAACGACAGTGTCGCCAAGAGAGAAATTAAGATAACCAAAATTTTTACACGACGCGGAACCGAGCTTCGCATCAAACTAAGAACTGCAGTCATTATTGACCTGCCGATCCAACAGCTGCCTGCTGTCGCTTTACCTTGATGCGGCGAGATACTTCATAAGCGATAACAACGCTCAGCACGATAACGCCTTGCATAATCACAATGATTTCTCTTGGCACACCGATTAGATCCAAAATCTGTGCACTTACATCCAAGAACGCCCAAAGCAGCGCACCAAACGCAATGCCGACTGGATGATTTCGTCCCAGAAGTGCAATTGCAATTCCTGTGAAGCCATAATTGCCTGGGAAATTAACGGTAAATGTGTACTGGGCACCAAGCAGCAGCGGCAATCCAACTAATCCGGCGACGGCACCAGAGAGCAACATCGCATAAACCGTCATCCGCTTCACGTTCACGCCGCTAGCAACCGCAGCGGTCGGTGACATTCCCACAGCGCGTAGATCAAATCCAAATCTGGTTCGATTAAGGATGAACCAGTAGCCGAAACCAAGTGCGATCGCAAGCAAAATCATGCCGTAGATTGGAATTGGAGCTGAACCGAACGGAATTCCAGGAACGCGATTTCCCTCTGGAATTATCGGAGTTCCAATCACGTTTTCAGCAGTCTGCACGCCCAGCACAGTCGGTGCCATCAAATAAGCAATCAAACCTATCGCAATGAAGTTCAACATAATTGTTGAAATAACTTCACTAACTCCTCGCACAACTTTTAACCAAGCCGCAATTCCGGCCCAAGCAGCACCTACCAGCATTGAGATCACAATGATTATTGGGATTCCCATAAAACCTGGGAAGGTAACGTAGCCAGCAACCAGCGCGGCTACTGCAGTTGCAAGTCGATACTGGCCGTTGACGCCAATATTAAATAGATTCATCTTAAACCCAATTGCTACTGCCACCGCACTGAAGTAATAGGTGGTTGCGCTATTGAGAATTAAGGCGCTGCTTCTTGGAGTTGTCGCATACTCAAACATTCGAACGAAAGTGTCAATCGGATTTGCGCCAAATGCAATCAATATTATTGAAGCAAATGCAACCGAGAAAATCACCGCAAATAAGGGTGCCAATAAAGTATCTAGACGCTTCAGCATTACTTACCTGCCTTAACGGCACCAGTCATCGCATTACCTAACTCCTGCGGAGTTACCGTCGCAGGATCAGCATCAGCAACAAATTTTCCACGTAAAATAACTTTAATCGAGTCACTTAAGCCAATTAATTCATCCAGATCTGCTGAGATTAGAAGAACGGCCAACCCTTTTTCCCTAGCACCACGTAACTCATCCCATATCGCCGCTTGGGCACCAACGTCTACACCGCGAGTTGGATGCGATGCAACTAACAAAATTGGATTTCCAGACATCTCTCTGCCAACAATTAGTTTTTGCTGATTTCCACCAGATAAGGCACTTGCCAAAACATCAATACCTGGGGTCCTAACATCGAACTCCTTAATAATTCGTAACGTGTCTTGTTTTGCGGTTTTTGGTGTCAAAATAAATCCCTTGGCATTTGGCGATTGGGTTTGATGCCCCAGTATGCGGTTCTCCCAAAGCGGTGCATCAAGCAATAGCGCCAATCGAGATCGATCTTCTGGGATGTAAGCGACACCAAGATCTCGTCTAGCTCTGGTATCCAGGTGATCAACTTTGATGCCATTGATTGAAATCTCACCACTAGCCGCACGAGTGCCCATGATCGCTTCAACCAGTTCCGATTGCCCGTTACCTTCAACGCCGGCAATTCCTAAAATCTCGCCTGCCCGGATCTGGAAAGTTAGATCAGAGATATCTTCTTTGCCTTCTTTATTTTTTGCCGTAAGTCCGCTTACCGATAGCACTACTCGATCGGTCACGGTAGAGCCGCGAGTTTCTGGCGTTGGCAATTCGCTGCCAACCATTAGTTCGGCCAGGTGTTCAGCGGTTACTTTTTCGGTTTTCGGATTCAAAGTTGCAACTGTGGTACCGCGTCGAATAACCGTAATCTCATCTGCAATCTCGAGCACTTCATCAAGTTTGTGGCTAATGAAGATGATCGTGATCCCTTCAGCCTTAAGTCCACGCAGTGCCTCAAACAATTCATCCACTTCATGCGGTACCAAGACCGCAGTTGGTTCATCCAAAATTAACGTGCGGGCGCCGCGATAGAGAACTTTCAAAATCTCAACTCGCTGCCGATCCCCAACGCCAAGATCTCCCACCAGCGCGTCAGCATTAATCTCCAACCCGTAGCTATCGGATATCTGGTTTATTTTGGCTCGAGCGGCGTTGAAATCTAGCGCCACGCCACTGCGCGGCTCACTGCCCAGAACCACATTTTCTAAAACCGTGAAATTATCTGCCAGCATGAAATGCTGATGCACCATGCCAATACCAACATCAATGGCATCGGAGGGCGAATCAAAAACAATTTCAGATCCATTTACCGAGATCGTGCCTTCATCTGCTTTCTGCATCCCGTAAAGAATCTTCATTAAAGTCGATTTGCCAGCACCATTCTCACCAACAATGGCATGCACTGTTCCACTTTCAACCTTTAAGTTGATATCGCTGTTTGCAATTACGCCTGGAAATCTCTTCCAGATTCCCTGTAATTGGACTGCTAGCAAAATCTCTCTCCTTATTGCCTGTTATAAAAGTAGGCCCGGGCTGACTGACGCCAACCCGAGCCTACCGCTAAGCACTCTATGAATGCTCAGTCAAATTAGTCGAGCGTGCTGCTAACGACGATTTCACCGCTTACGATCTTTGCGGCATATTCGTCAGCAACAGTTGCTAGAGGTGCAACTGCTGGGTTTGATGAAGAGTAACCCACACCCTCACGGCTTAGATCGAAGTTCTGAATGCCTGATAGTGGAGCACCATCAACCACACTCTTGATAACTTCATAAACCGATACGTCTACTCGCTTTAGCATTGAGGTGATGATGTTGTCTTTGAACTCAGCACGTGCTGGAAGCACATACTCGTCAGAGTCAACACCGATTCCCCAGTAACCAGCGGCGGAGCCACCAGCTGCTGCGATTGCCTGATGCATACCTAGACCTGAACCACCAGCTGCTGCGTAAACAATGTCAACGCCGCTGTCGATCATGCCTTCAGTTGCAATCTTGGCACGGTCAGGTGCATTCCAAGCACTGTTATCACCAGCTGGACCCATGTATGCAACCTGGATCTCAATATCTGGATTTACTGCCTTAGCACCTTGTTCGTATCCGGCTTGGAAAGCCTTAATTAGGTCAATTTCCATTCCACCGATGAAACCAACTTTGCCTGACTTTGATGCAGTGGCAGCAATTGTTCCAACAAGGAATGAACCTTGCTCGGCTGCGAAGATCAAGCTAGCAACGTTTGGTGCATCAACAACTGAGTCGACGATGCCGAAGGTGGTGTCTGGAAACTCTGGTGCAACTTCAGCTAGTGCTGCACTGTATGCGAAACCAACTGCGATAACTGGGTTGTAACCATCAGCTGCTAGTAGGCGTAGACGCTCAGCGCGCTCTGGGTCGCCATCAGAATCAGCTGCTTCAACTTCATTAACCTCAACACCGAATTCAGAAACCGCACGGTCTACACCGGCTGCTGCTGCATCGTTGAAGGTACCGTCACCACGGCCACCAGAGTCATAAGCCAAACCGACCTTGACCACTGGAGCGTCTGTGCCAGCATCAGTTGTATCGTCACTGCTTGAGCAAGCAGCTAGAACTAGTGCACCAGCAAAAAGTACTGATGCAATCTTGATAATCCTGCGCAAAGGATTCTCCTTTTTCATATTTTATTGCCACGAAGACCGTAGCTTTATGCAGAAATTTTATCGAGTTTTGCCACCCGGATGCATACTCAGCAGCCGCTAGATACCGAACCGTTATCAAGGGGTGGGGTGGGGCGGGTCACATACCTTCGGCGGGGACATATTCGCCCCATACAGAACGAAGGGCGTCACAAATCTCTCCTACCGTTGCCATTTCTCGAACTGCCGCCTCGATGGGGTACAGCAGGTTATCCCCAGATTTGGCAGCAGCCTGCACTTTTGCCAGCGCAGCGCTCACCAGGTCGGAATTTCGAGTTTGTCGGATCTGCGCCAGCGCAGCCACTTGCTTGGCTTCAATTGCCGGATCCACCGTAAGGGGTTGATAAGGCTCACTTGCTTCATTAGCAAATTGATTAACCCCAACAATTATTCGCTCTTTGGCATCAATTTCTTTGGCAATTTGATAGGCAGATTCTTCAATTAAACGTTTCTGCACCCCTTGTTCAATTGCAGCTACTGCGCCGCCTTGTGCTTCAATGCGCTGCATCAATTTATCTACTTCTACTTCGATTTGATCAGTAAGCGCTTCAATTGCGTAAGACCCAGCAAATGGATCAACGATTCGCGCCACGTCAGTTTCATGGTAAATCACTTGTTGGGTGCGCAGTGCCAAAGTTGCCGCCTTTGAAGTTGGTAAACCAATTGCTTCATCATATGAATTTGTATGAAGTGATTGGGTACCACCAAGAACTGCAGCAAGTGCTTGAATCGTAACTCGAACTAAATTCACTTCCGGCTGTTGCGCCGTTAACTGCACACCAGCTGTTTGAGTGTGGAACTTCAACGCCGTTGATTTCTCAGACTTTGCGCCGAACACTTCCGTCATGATTCGATACCAGACTCGACGAGCAGCGCGAAACTTGGCAATTTCTTCAAGCAATGTACTTCGCACCACAAAGAAAAACGAAAGTCTTGGTGCAAATTCATCAACTGATAAACCAGCTGCTATTGCTGCCCGCACATATGCAATTGCATTTGACAACGTAAATGCAATTTCTTGAACTGGGTTAGCGCCAGCCTCACTGATGTGATAGCCGGAAATTGAAATTGTGTTCCAAGCCGGTAACTCTTTAGCGCAATAAGCAAAAATGTCGGTAGTAAAGCGCATCGAAGGCTGCGGCGGGAAAATATAAGTGCCGCGAGCAATGTACTCTTTCAAAACATCGTTTTGGATTGTGCCGGAGAGTTTTGTTAGATCTGCACCTTGTTCCTCGGCCACTATTTTGTACATCAATAACAGGATTGCAGATGGGCTGTTAATCGTCATTGAGGTAGAAACATCATTGAGCGAAATTCCAGCAAACAGCCGGCGCATATCTGCCAAAGTGTCGATCGCCACACCCACTCGACCCACTTCACCTTTAGCAAGCGGATGATCGGAGTCATAACCCATCTGAGTTGGCAGATCAAAAGCCACTGACAAGCCGGTGGTGCCCTGCGCAATTAGTTCTCGATAACGTTGGTTGGATTGATCTGCATCGCCAAACCCAGCGTATTGCCGCATCGTCCATGGTCTACCCAAATACATATTTGGATAGATGCCACGAGTAAAGGGTGGTTTACCGGGATCGCCAAGGTCGCTCTCAATATCCAGATCTGCCGTATCAGCCTTGGTATATATCGGCTTTAACGGAAATCCCGATTGAGAACGGCCTTCAGTTGTCATTAACTATGAAACTCTGCGTTTAATCGTGCTACCCAGCCAGCGAACCGGATCGTATTTCACATCAACTACGCGTTCCTTAAGTGGAATAAGCGCATTGTCAGTGATCTTGATGTGCTCTGGGCAAACTTCAGTACAGCACTTAGTAATGTTGCAATACCCCAAGCCATGATCTTCTTGCGCAATCTTCTTACGATCAACTTCATCTAGCGGATGCATATCAAGCTCAGCAATTCGCATTAAGAAACGTGGGCCAGAGAATGATTCTTTGTTCTCTTCATGATCGCGAATCACGTGACAGGTGTTCTGGCATAAGAAGCACTCAATGCACTTGCGGAATTCCTGGCTTCGCGCAACATCTTCTTGCTGCATTCGATATTCACCTGGTGCCAAATTCTTTGGTCCCTCAAATGCTGGAACCTCTTGCGCCTTCTTATAGTTATAGGAAACATCCGTCACTAGATCTCGAATAACTGGGAATGTTCGCATTGGTGAAACCGTTACGATTTCTGCTGGATCAAAAGTGTTCATTCGAGTCATGCACATCAAGCGGGGCTTGCCATTTACTTCAGCACTGCAGGAGCCACATTTACCAGCTTTACAATTCCAACGAACCGCTAAATCAGGTGCCTCAGTCGCCTGGATTCGGTGAATTACATCCAATACGACTTCACCTTCATTTACTTCAACCTCGTAATTGGTCAGCGCACCAGACTTGGCATTTCCTCGCCAAACTCGGAACTTAGCACGGTATCCCATTAGGCCACCTCTTTCGGAAGTTGAGCGTACTCTTGATCGGTGAAATATTTCTTTAACTCTGCTTTATCAAATAACGCCAACAGATCTGGTGGCAACATCGGTAGATCCTTTATCGCTACCTGAATATCGCCGTTTGCTAGCGAGCACACCACATTTTTGTTGCGCCAATTCGGATCCATACCCTGATAATCATCACGAGTGTGACCACCACGCGACTCTTCTCTGGTGATGGCTGACTTCGCAATTGCGGTTGAAACTAGATGCATGTTTTCAAGATCCAGCACTAAGTGCCAGCCGGGGTTATATTCCTTACCACCCACTACACCGACTTTTGCCATTCGTGACTTCAGTTCGGCCAACTTTGTTAGCGCATCTTGTAGTTCTGCACCAACCCGAATAATTCCAACCAGATCGTTCATCACTTGTTGTAGATCTTGGTGAATTGTGTATGGGTTCTCATTTCCACCATTATTTAGTGGCGCATAAGTTTTCTGTTCAGCTGCGGTAACTGCAGCATCCGATAATTTTGGTCGGCTTCCTAACTTCTTAACGTAATCTGCTGCACCAGCACCAGCACGCTTACCAAATACCAGTAGATCCGATAGAGAGTTTCCACCTAGCCGATTTGCCCCATGCATTCCCGCAGCAACTTCACCTGCTGCAAATAAGCCCGGCACTCCAACTGCTGCAGTGGTTTCTGGCTCAACCTCAATGCCACCCATTACATAGTGACAAGTGGGGCCAACCTCCATTGGTTCTTTGGTGATGTCGACGTCAGCCAACTCTTTGAATTGGTGATACATCGCCGGGAGTCGACGACGAATTGTTTCTGGATCTAGACGCTTGGATACATCAAGGAATACGCCACCATGAGGTGATCCTCGACCAGCTTTTACTTCAGCGTTAATAGCACGCGCTACTTCATCGCGAGGAAGCAATTCTGGTGGGCGCCGATTGTTGTCTGGATCGGTGTACCAACGATCCGCCTCAGCTTCCGTATCTGCATATTTATCGCGGAAAACTTCTGGAATGTAATCGAACATAAATCGGCGGCCTTCAGAGTTTGTCAGCACACCGCCTTCACCACGTACTGATTCGGTGACCAAAATTCCTTTAACCGAAAGTGGCCAAACCATTCCGGTTGGATGGAACTGGACAAACTCCATATCAATTAGGTTTCCACCGGCGCGAAGCGCAAGTCCAACACCATCGCCGGTGCCTTCCCAAGAGTTTGAGGTGACTTTGAAGGATTTTCCTAAGCCACCAGTTGCCACCACAACAGCTGCCGCATCAAACACAATTGGTTCACCAGTTTCACGCCAGTAGCCAAAAGCACCAGCAATTTGATCGGAGTCGCTCTTTAGTAGTTCAGTGATTGTGCATTCTTGGAATACTCGAAGTTTGGCCTCATACTCACCAAACTCTTTTTTATCTTGCTGCTGCAACCAAACAATTCGCTGCTGCAGCGTGCGAATCAACTCTAGGCCAGTGCGATCACCAACGTGAGCTAAGCGTGGATACTCATGACCGCCAAAGTTTCGTTGGGAAATCTTTCCTTCTTTGGTTCGATCAAATAGCGCACCGTATGTTTCTAGCTCCCACACTCGCATTGGTGATTCCTGCGCATGTAGTTGCGCCATTCGCCAATTGTTGTGGAATTTACTGCCACGCATGGTGTCGCGGAAATGAACCTGCCAGCCATCATTGCTGTTCATATTTGCCATCGCAGCAGCAATGCCGCCTTCGGCCATCACGGTATGTGCTTTGCCAAACATTGATTTACTAATCAGCGCAACTGACATGCCAGCCTCACGAGCTTCAATCGCAGCTCGCATGCCAGCACCGCCAGCACCGATAATTACAACGTCATAACTGTGGCGTTCCATTTTTATCCGTTCACTCCACTTTAGAAGAGATAGAAGTTTGTAAATAGACCAGTTGAAACACTTCGGACATAAAAATCAGTGAAGGCAACCCAAAGTAATGAGATCCAGGCATAAACCGGATGTTTGGTATTCAACTTGCTAACCCATGTCCATAATTTGTATCGCACTGGGTTTTTCGAGAAATTCTTTAGTCTGCCACCCAAAGTGTGTCGACAGGTGTGGCAAGAGAGTGAATACAACCAAAGCAAAGTCGCATTTACAACTAGGACTAAAGTTCCGACGCTGACATGACCCCATTCATAGTCATCATTTCTGAAAGCCAAGATGGCGTCGTAAGTCAAAATCACATTTAGGAATAAACCTAGGAAGAAGAAGTAACGATGAGCATTCTGCAAAATCAGCGGTGCCCTGGTTTCACCGGTGTACTTCTTATGTGGTTCACCAACTGCACATGCCGGTGGCGATAGCCAGAATGATCGGTAGTAACTGCGACGGTAGTAGTAACAGGTCATTCGGAAACCTAGCGGAATAAACAAAATCAAGAATGCTGGCGACAGGGTGTACCAAGCTCCGATTGGCTGACCAACGTCAGATGCTCCTGGAACGCAAGAAACTGCCAAACAAGGTGAATAAAACGGCGATAGCAGCGGGGTGGCGTAGTAATGCGCGTTCTCAAATGCACGATAAGTTGAATAAATAACGAAGCTGATCAGCACACCAAACGTAACTAGCGGTTGTAACCACCACTTATCAGTTCGAAGGGTTCGCTCGGTTATGCGTGCCCGTCCAGCCGAAAGCATCCCGTTTTTCATTTGCTCTCCAAAT
>JBMTAF010000009.1:0-22448 GCA_049428425.1 Candidatus Nanopelagicales bacterium | reverse complement strand
CGCGTGCGTGTCGACGGTGTCACCACAGCCCTCGCTGATGCCCCCGCGCTCCGCGCTAGGCTTACCTCGGATCGAGGGAGTTATGTCACTATCAAAAGTAGGCGTGCTTGGCGCCAAGGGCAAAATGGGCAGCGCAGTTTGTAAACTCATTCAATCCCAACCAGATTTTGAATTAATCGCAGCGCTGGATCTAGGGGATGACCTAGCTAAACTCATCGGTGCCGACGTAGTAGTTGATTTCACTGTTCCAGATGCTGTTATGGCAAATCTGGAATTTCTAACGAAACACAATATTCATGCCGTTGTTGGGACAACAGGTTTTGACGAGGCACGATTAGCTCAAGTTTCAAAGTTACTTGAATTATCAAATTCAGCAGTTTTAATCGCCCCCAATTTTGCAATTGGCGCAGTACTAATGATGAAGTTTGCAGCGCAAGCTGCAGCTTTGTTTGATTCGGTTGAAATCGTAGAGTTGCATCATCCAGGTAAAGTAGACGCACCAAGTGGCACCGCTGCTAAGACGGCTCAGATGATTCATGAATCGCGAAGTGCAGCGGCACGGTCTCAGGCGCCAGATGCTACTAAGGGTGATGACAGCGCACGAGGAAAAAAGATTTCAGATATTCCGATCCATTCACTTCGAATCGCAGGTCTAGTTGCTCACCAAGAAGTTATTTTGGGTAATTTGGGAGAGACGCTGACGATTAGACATGATTCACTTGATCGCAGTTGCTTTATGCCAGGTGTCGCTTTGGCGATTAGAGAAATTAGTAAGCATCCCGGATTAACTGTTGGATTAGAGAATTACCTAGATCTCAACTGAGATTGAAAGCTGCACGTAAAATTGCTGCAACTAATGCAGCAGTAACCACAATCACCGCAAAATTCGCTCGCAATTTATATGCAATAGCTCCAGCAATGATTCCAGCAAATCTAGCATCAATCACCAATTGATTATCAGACACAAAAACCTGAACCGAGGTAAGTGCTGCCAGCAGTGCGGTCGGTAGGAAAAATGCCAACCGCGCTACATAAGGCAATTGCAATACCCGCTGCGGCACCATGCTGCCAAACAGTTTGGTCAGATATGAAATTACGCCAACAATCAGCACGCCAGCCCAACTCATTTAATGTTCCTCGTTGCTGCCACAACTGCAGCGGTCGCTGAGAGCAAGATTGGAATTCCGGCCGGCAGAATTGGGGTAAGTGATAACGCGATAACTACTCCCGCTGCGGCAACGGCTTTGTCCATCGTTGACTTTAGGCGAGGTGCGACTAACGCCAAAAATCCAGCACCAATCGCAGCATCCAAACCAAAAACCTCTGGACTAGAAATCTGCTGCGTCAATAGCGCACCAAGAAAGGTGGCAAAATTCCAGAACACAAAAACCGAAATTCCCGTAGCTAGAAATGCTCGCTTTGCTGAAAGATAACTTTGGTCAAACTTGTTTGCCATCGCAGTGCTTTCATCAATAGTCAGATGCGCATAACCAAACCGTTGCCAAAATTTAGGTTGCAGCAGCTGGACAATCCGAATCCCATATAGTCCATTTCGTAATCCCAAAAGTGCTGACGTTGAGATGGCAGCTGGCAGGCTGCCACCGCTTGCGAGCACGGAAACAAATGCAAATTGACTAGCTCCGCTAAATAGCAACAGACTCAGCACCTGGGTTTGCCAGATCGAAAATCCGGCAACTGTGGCAAGTGCGCCAAAAGATAGGGCATAAGTACCGGTGGCAATTCCAATTGAGAGAGCATCTCGATTAATGGTGCGGCTTAGGCTGGGATCGAGGGCTGGATCGGACACAGCCCAACCCTATCTTCCGACACCCAACGAGAATTCATTCATCCATCTGAGTTTGCCTCTAAGGTGACGCCATTAGTGGAGGAATGATCGTGAATTTAGAATTTCGAAGCGGCGTTGATGTTGAATTAGTTAAAGCAAGCGCGGCTGACAGTGATGTGGTGTTTGCTGCCCGAGTTTCCACCCAAGGGGAGCGCACTCGCGAAGCTGTCGAAGATACCGAGAAAGCAATCTCTGGCTTGATTAATTTTTTGATGCGTGAACGCCATGGTTCACCTTTTGAGCATTCAGTAATGACTTTTTATGTGAAAGCCCCAATCTTTGTTTGGCGCGAGCATATGCGGCATCGAATTGCTTCCTATAACGAAGAGAGTGGCAGATATCGAGTTCTTGAGCCATGTTTTTATGTGCCAGATCAAGATCGAAAATTAGTTCAAATTGGAAAAGCCGGTGCCTACACCTTTGAGCTGGGCACACCAGAACAACATGAGATTACTGATCAAGCATTCCGCTCGGCTTGCGCGCAGGCTTATCAACAATATGAAGTGATGCTTGAAGCTGGGGTGGCTCGTGAAGTTGCCCGCGGCGTTTTGCCGGTAACTACATATTCATCTGCATATGTAACTATGAACGCTCGAGCAATGATGAATTTCTTATCATTGCGTCGTAGCGCAGAGGGTTCGCATTTTCCTTCTTACCCACAGCGTGAGATTGAGTTAGTAGCAGAGAAATATGAAGCTGCGTGGGAAAAGCTAATGCCAATCACGCACGCGGCATTTGTCGCAAATGGCAGAGTAGCCCCGTAAGGAATTCTTGGCTAGGGTTTACCCCATGACGTTTGGCTCCGTAATCACCGCCATGGTGACACCATTTCGCACGGATGGCGCAGTTGATCTAGCTAAAGTTGCACCATTGGTTGAACATCTAATCTCGCTTGGCAATGATGGCTTGGTAATAAATGGCACAACTGGAGAATCAGCTACCGTCGATGACGACGAAAAGAACGAGGTATTACGAGAGGTAGTTAAAACTGCTGCTGGACGAGCAAAAGTAATTGCTGGCGTGGGAAGCAACGACACTGCTCATTCGATTCGACTTGCGAAAGAAGCCAAACTTGCAGGGGCAGACGCCTCTTTAATCGTAACTCCGTATTACAACAAACCATCTGCCGAGGGACTGTACGCTCATTTTGTTGCGGTGGCAGAAGCAACCGATTTACCCGTGATGATTTATGACATTCCCGGACGTTCAGCTGTTGCCATTCCAAAAGAGGTGATGCTAAGACTTGCTGAACATCCGTTGATTTTGGCAAATAAAGATGCTCGAGCTGACCTTGCTTTTTCAGCTGAGATGATTAGAAATTCTGGGTTGCAGTGGTTTAGTGGTGATGACATCTTGAATTTACCGATGCTGTCAATTGGCGCGCATGGATTTGTTTCGGTATGTGGCCACCTTATTGCAGATCGACTGCAAAAATTACGGTCGGAATTTCTGAGCGGAAATGTGACTGGTGCGATAAAGACTAACCAGGATTTGATTCCTATTTATTTAGGTGTTATGTCAAAGATGCCAGGAGTAATGGCGGTTAAGGCGGCGCTAGCTAGTCAAGGATTTTTGGAAAACGTGGTTCGCTTGCCATTAGTCGCTGCCTCTGCAGATCAAATTTCCACATTAAAACGAGACCTTGCTGAGGGTGGCCTGACTTTGTGACGGATTTGGAAAATATTCCGCAGGTTCCCAAGGCTCCAACCGATACATTACGGATTTATCAGTTAGGTGGCTTGGGCGAAGTAGGCCGAAATATGGCCGTATTGGAAATCAACCGTAGATTACTAATTATTGATTGTGGCTTGTTGTTTCCGGATGAAACGCAGCCAGGCGTTGATTTGATTTTGCCAGACTTCGAACCGATTCGAGACAGATTGCAGGATATTGAAGCCATTGTGTTAACTCATGGCCATGAAGACCATATGGGTGCAATCCCATATTTATTGCGAGAAGTTCCAGACCTCAAGATCTATAGCTCAAAATTAGCCTTAGCGTTATTAGCACCCAAACTAAAAGAATATCGAGTTACTGCTTCACTAATTACCGTTAGCGACCGAGAAGAAATCCAGATCGGAGAATTCAAAGTGCAGTTCCTAGCAGTGACTCACTCAATTCCTGACGCATTTGCATTAGTAATTTCAACGCCAGGCGGCACCGTTCTGCACACTGGAGATTTCAAAATAGATCCGCTACCGTTAGATGGCAGAAAAACTGACCTAGAGATGTTTACCGCAGCAGGAAACGCTGGCATAGATGTGCTGATGGTGGATTCAACCAATGCTGAAGTGCCAGGATTTGTGCCACCCGAGCGAGATATTGGCGTAGTGCTTAATCGAGTATTTGCTACCGCGCCAGGTCGAATTGTGGTGGCGTCTTTTGCCTCGCATGTACATCGAATTCAACAGATAATTGACGCCGCAGTTGCCACGAATCGACACGTGGCTTTAGTTGGTCGATCTATGGTTAAGAATCAGACCATTGCAGCCGAGTTAGGTTATCTCAAGATTCCAGGCGGCACTTTGGTTGCTGCAGATGAGATCGATCAGTTACCCGCAAAACGTATTGTAATTATTTCAACTGGCAGTCAAGGTGAGCCAATGTCAGCTTTGAACCGAATGGCTAATGGAGATCACAATATTTCATTAAACCAATCTGACACCGTAGTTTTGGCATCAAGTCTGATTCCAGGGAATGAAACCTCAGTGAACCATCTGATTAATCGCATAATTCGCCAAGGTGCGATGGTCATACACAAAGGCAATGCCAATGTTCACGTATCTGGTCATGCCGCCGCGGGTGAGCTACTCCAATTATTTAATGCAGTTAAACCAAAGTTTGTTATGCCAGTGCATGGGGAGCGACGACATCAGGTTGCCAATAGTCGGCTGGCACAACTATCTGGAATTGATGCCGAATCAATTGTGGTTGCAGATAATGGAGATGTCTTGGAACTAAATGCTGCTGAGTTAAAGGTAGTTGGGCATTATGGCGTCGGGATGGTGTTTGTTGACGGCAGCAGTGTTGGGGAAGTTGCCGAAACTTCATTGAAAGATCGACGCATTCTGGGCGAAGAAGGATTTATCTCAGTATTTGTGGCAGTAGATCTAGTGAATGGAAAAGTTGTGGCAGGGCCGGAAGTTCATGCCCGAGGTTTTGCTGAAGCTGACGGAGTATTCGATGACGTAATCCCGCAAATAATCATTGCGTTGGAATCAGCATTAACCGCAGGTCCGCAAGATGAGCGGACCTTGAGCCAGATTGTGCGGCGGACAACGGGCAAATGGGTAGCATCACAGCATTCCCGCCGACCAATGATCGTGCCAGTTGTGGTTGAAGCCTGAGCATTCCGACACGAGATCGCGAAATCCCTCAGCCTGGGCACTTGGCAACCTAACCTGAGCGCATGGCCGCACGAACTTCCCCTGCGCCGAAGCGAAAATCCGCGCGCGGGGACGGATTATTGACTCGAATTTTCAGTCCGATATTTCGAGCAATCCGCTATTTGTATTTGGCCATTGGTCGTGCAGTTGGCTCCATCTTTAGGTTATTGGGTCAGTCGGCTCGGGAGCTACCCGCAGAGCAACGTCGAGATGGAACTGGATTCTTATTCTTAGCAGCTGCAATTGTTACCGCAGCAGTTTTTTGGTTTGGCACTAGTGGTCGTCTAGCTGACTGGTTCACCATTGTTTTAACTGGTGCAGTTGGATCGTTAGATGTGGTGCTGCCGGCAGCATTTTTGCTTGCGGCCTGGCGAACTTTCCGTGCACCAGCTCCGGAAGGCGAAGGTGCTCGCGTTCTTATCGGCGTCATTTTTTTGATTCTTGCCGTAATGGGAATATGGCATATCGCGATGGGTAATCCATTCCCAAATCAAGGCGCAACAAAAATGCGGGATGCTGGCGGCTGGATTGGTTGGGCGGCGGCATTTCCCGGCACTGAGTTAATTGGTGCTGTGGTAACCACGGTGTTGCTATCAATCTTGGGACTGTTTGGTTTATTGATTGTTACCAAAACTCCAATTTCTCAAATTCCAAATCGGTTAAGTGTTGCTTTTGGTTTTATCCCTACTTTTTTCCGCTGGTTAAGTGAACGCAGACAAAGCCGGGAAACCATTGAATATGAAGAAGATGATGTTGATTTGCAAACTGGTGAAATATTGGCCAATGAGCCAATCGGATCAAGAATTGCTGCTGCATTTTCTAATTTAGCTGAACGCTTAGGTTTTTATAAGTCGGTCAGCGATGAAGCCGAAGAAGACGATGAACGGGTTGTGCCATTTGACTCCGCAATCATCACTGACGCTGATCCAGACGAGTATGACGAAGCCGAGTATGTTGATGAAGTTGAGTTTGGCGAAGTCGATCTGCCGGATGAAACTATTGGTGAAACCACCCTTGAGATTCCAACGCTGGTTGCAGCAAAACCTGAGCCAATTGAGACTAGTGCGCCAAAACCGGCACCTGCAATGCCGCCGATTAGAAAACCAAGAGCGCAACCTTATGCGCTGCCATCACTTGAGTTATTAAAACCTGCCGCAGTTGGCAAGCGAAGCACCCAAGCAAATGAAGCGGTGATGGAAGCGCTAACTGGAGTGTTTGAAGAGTTTGATATTGATGCCCAAGTGACCGGCTATCTGCGCGGACCTACGGTAACTAGATATGAAGTCGAACTGGGACTAGGTACGAAAGTTGAGCGAGTTACTGCATTATCGAAAAACATTTCTTATGCGGTAGCTTCAGCCGAAGTAAGAATACTGTCACCAATTCCAGGTAAGAGTGCAATTGGAATTGAGATTCCAAATTCAGATCGTGAGATTGTTGCGCTAGGCGATCTACTTCGCAGCAAAGCAGCAGAGGATCCGCACCCGCTGGTAGTTGGCGTTGGTAAAGATGTTGAAGGAAATGCCATCTGTGCGAATTTGGCCAAGATGCCACATTTACTGGTAGCTGGCGCTACTGGCGCTGGTAAGAGTTCTTTTATCAACTCCATCATCACGTCGGTGATGATGCGCGCGACACCAGAGCAGGTTAGGTTGGTGTTGATTGATCCAAAGCGAGTTGAGTTGGCAGCCTTTCAAGGAATTCCACATCTGATAACTCAGATCATTACAAACCCAAAGCAAGCAGCAGCTGCCTTGCAGTGGGTGGTAAAAGAGATGGACCACCGATACGACCAACTTGCAGCTCATGGCTATCGTCATATTGATGATTACAACAAAGCTATCGCGAGCGGGAAACTACAACTTGCATTTGGCAGTGACGAAGCGGAGATTAAGCCGTTCCCGTATCTATTAGTTGTTGTTGATGAGCTAGCCGATTTAATGATGGTGGCACCACGCGATGTTGAAGATGCGATTGTGCGAATTACGCAACTTGCGCGCGCGGCTGGAATTCATTTGGTGTTAGCAACACAGCGACCTAGCGTTGATGTGGTAACTGGTCTAATTAAGGCGAATGTGCCAAGCCGATTCGCCTTCTCGACGGCGAGTTTGGCAGATTCACGAGTCATCTTGGATCAAGCAGGCGCGGAAAAACTTGTAGGTCAAGGTGATGGATTGTTCTTACCTAGCGGTGCAAACAAGCCACTCCGAGTGCAAGGTGCATTCATTCCAGAGTCAGAGATCAAAGCGGTAGTTGCACATTGTCGCGCACAAGCCGAACCAGAATTTAGAGATGATGTCGTAACGGCAACTAAGAGTTCAACTAAAGCTGCTGAATCTGATATCGGCGATGACTTGGAGGAGCTGCTAGCCGCGGTTGAGCTCGTGATCTCAACCCAATTTGGCTCCACCTCGATGCTGCAACGCAAGTTGCGAGTCGGCTTTGCCAAGGCTGGTCGATTGATGGATCTGATGGAATCTCGCGGCATCGTTGGCCCCTCAGAAGGGAGCAAAGCACGTGAAGTTCTGGTTCCGGCTGAGGAATTAGCACAGGTGCTAGCACAGCTTCGCGCGGAGTAGCCGTTTCAGGGGGCACCTGACCTTTTCAGTGAAGATGTAAACCTTTACCCTTACCCTGTTGGATCTTCCCCCAGCGGTTTGGAGCGTCATGTCAGTGGGTCAAGCGCTGAGACAAGCGCGCTTGGAACGCAACATCACAATTGCTGAAGTTGCTGCCGCTATTCGGGTGCGCGCGAGCATTGTGGCTGACATTGAGGAAGACAAATTCGAATCGTGCGGCGGTGAAGTTTATGGCCGTGGCCATCAACGAATTTATGCGAAGTTTTTAAATTTAAATATAGAAGATCAGTTATTCAGTAACGCACCAATTGTCGAAACAAATTTTGAACCAAAAAATATTAGCCCAACCGTATTGAAACCAATTGGTGCTAGGCCAAATTGGTCAGCTGTGCTTGGTGCTGGTTCAGTAGTTTCGATTGCACTGTTGGCGGTAATTTTAATTGGTAACAATGAAGGAATTTTGGAGCAAAATCCAGTTACGGCACCAGCTGAAACTGAGATTGCAACCGACAAACCAACAACTGATTCCTCCACTACTAGCCCAACCACAAATGGCGACTTAACCGCTTCGGCAACCGATGAGGTTTCAGTCGGAATAAATGTTGTTAGCGATTCTTGTTGGCTTCGGGTTGAAGATAGCAGCGGTGAAGTAGTTTTTCAGGGAGTGCTCCGCCTAGGCGATCAGCAAACGTTTTCTGATCCAACCCAGTTGTCACTAGTGTTAGGAAATGCAGGTGGCGTCAACTTCACGCTAAATGGTGTTGACCTCGGCACGCCAGGCACGTTAGGTCAGGTGCTCCGACTCACCGTGCTACCTGGCCAAACCACTATTACGCCTTAGTCATTACGCTTAGCTGGTGAAATCATCCCAGCAGATTAAAGTTCAACTCACTTCATTGGGCTGTGCTCGAAATGACGTTGATTCCGAAGAGCTTGCCGGCAGGTTAGATGCGGCCGGCTTTCAATTAGTTGATGCTGCTGCTGACTTAGTTGTCATTAATACTTGTGGCTTTATTGAGCAAGCCAAAAAAGATTCGATTGATACCATCATTGCAGCTGCTGACACTGGAGTACCGGTGGTTGCCGTCGGTTGCTTAGCTGAACGATATGGCACCGAACTTGCCGCTGAACTTCCAGAGGCTGCGGCAGTTCTTGGGTTTGATGACTATCCAGATATCGCACAGAAGCTTCAAGCAGTGTTAGCGGGGGAGAAGCTAGCTGCGCCAGTGCCGCAGGATCGACGAAACCTGCTCCCAATTACTCCAGTTGATCGAACCAAATTCAGTCATGAACCACCGGGACACCAAACTTTAACAGGGCTTGGTGGACCGAAAGTTATGCGCAAACGGATCTCTAACCGGCCAGTGGCGCCGCTGAAGATTGCCTCTGGCTGCGATCGGCGTTGCACTTTCTGTGCGATACCTCGATTCCGCGGTTCATTTGTCTCTCGGCCTCATGATGAAATCTTGCAAGAAGCTCAATGGTTAGCGGAAATGGGAGTCAAAGAGTTAGTGCTGGTAAGTGAGAACTCAACTTCTTACGGTAAAGATTTGGGAGATCATCGGGCGCTAGAAAAGTTATTGAAAGACTTGGCAAAAGTTTCTGGTATTGAATGGATAAGAGCCACCTATTTGCAGCCAGCCGAAACAAGACCGACTTTAGTTAGCACGATTGCCCAAACCGCAGGCGTTGTTCCTTATTATGATTTGTCGTTCCAGCATGCATCGGAACCGCTGTTGCGCAAAATGAAAAGATTTGGTGGTACTGAAGATTTCTTAGCGCTGATTACACAGATCCGAGAATTGGCCCCAACCGCTGGAATTCGAAGCAACTTTATTGTTGGTTTTCCTGGCGAAAGTGAAGATGATTTTGCTGAACTCGAGGTATTTCTAACTGAAGCTAAGTTAGATGCGATTGGCATATTTGGGTATTCCGTTGAGGATGGCACTGAGGCTGCCGAGTTTGCGCAGCAGCACTCGGCTTCTGAAATTCAGGCTCGGGTGAGCTACTTAAGCTCCGTTGCAGATGAATTAGTTAATCAGCGAGCCCAAGATCGCATTGGTGAGCGCACTGAAGTAATTATCGAAGAGATTGGCGATGTTATTGAAGCGAGAGCAGTGCATCAGGGGCCCGAGACTGATGGCAACGTAGATTTGATTGACGCTGAAAATCTTACGGTTGGTGGAATTTATCAAGTGGAGATTGTTGCTGCCGAAGGCGTAGATTTAGTGGCTAGGTTGGCCTAGTGAAGCAGTTACCGAATCTTTTGACCTTACTTCGATTGGCTTTGGTGCCAGTAATTGTGATTGCTTATTTGGCAAACGATGGGACTAGCTGGCTGATTTTTGGGTTATTCTTTATCGCGGGCCTGTCTGATTATGTTGATGGCAAATTGGCGCGAAGCACTGGCACTATTTCGGAATTTGGCAAACTGTGGGACCCGATTGCCGACAAGTTAGTGATTGGCGCCGCTTTGGTGTTGCTTACCGTTGATCAGATCATTCCAGTTTTTATCACCGCAATTATTCTTACCCGAGAAATCGTGATCACCATTGCTCGGTTTGCCACGCTTTCTTATGGCGTGCTAGCCGCTGATCGCGGTGGAAAATTGAAAACCATGCTGCAAGGTTTCTCGCTGTTGTTTCTGCTCGCCCCAGCCGATCTGAAGTTTTTTGCGCTACCAATGCTCTACTTGGCAACTGTGCTTACCGTGATAACTGGGGTTAGATACTTAACCCAGTTGGCAAAGCTTCGGAGTAATAAATGATTGATAGTAAATTAATTAAGCTGCTCACAACTCATCAGATCACGGTTGCTGCTGCCGAATCACTCAGCGGTGGTGAGTTATTAAGTCGGTTAATTTCAGTTCCTGGTGCATCCAACGTGATTGCTGGCGGCATGGTTTGCTACAGCAATCAAAGCAAAATCGATGTGCTGGGGGTCGCTGCGGAAACCATCGCAACTTATGGTGCGGTGAGCGAACAGACGGCAGCACAGATGGCGGCAGCAGTTCGATCTCGATTTGGCACCACCATTGGGTTAGCGACTACCGGCGTTGCTGGTCCTGATTTGCAAGAAGGCAAAGCCGTGGGCACGGTGTATGTCGCACTAACTGATGGCGAAATTTCCTGGGTGGTTTCCCACCAATTTAAGGGCGAGCGGAATTTGGTCCGGGCACAGAGCGCGGCGGCTGCCGTTGAATTACTAGGAAAATATTCAGGCAACTTGCCGAGCGTTCCAGGTGTCAGCAGAGCGCAATAGGTTTACGCTTTGCTTCTCTTCCCCCAGGAGGTAACCATGTTGCTTCGAACCGCGATCGGCGAGGAAATTCGCCGACATCGAGTGAATCAAGGCAGAACTCTGCGCGATGTTGCTGCATCTGCCGTGGTTTCGCTGGGCTACCTTTCTGAGATTGAGCGTGGCGTTAAAGAACCATCGAGTGAGATGTTGAACGCTATTTGCGCTGCCCTTGAGATTACGGTTGGCAATCTAGTCATGGCAGCTGGTGCTCAACTACAGGCGGCAGAGCGAACTGCTGATGTCATCACTCTTCGCCCAGCGGTCGCAGTTAAGGCCGCTTGAGATACTCAACTTTTTGGGAGTTGCTGGCTGATCGGCTGGGCGAGGTCTATGCCAAGTCTTATGCGCAAGATCAGGTAATTTCGGAGCTTGGCCTTACTGTCAATCAAGCATTCCAGACGGATATAGAGCCAATTTTGGTCTGGCGCGCGATCTGCGCCCAGGAAGGCTGGCCCGAATAATCGACACGCCGACCCCCAAAGATGAATTCGAACACTTGTTCGAGTAGTTTCCACCCATGCCGTTCTTACCCAGGTAGCTAACGGCAGCGGCAGATGTCAGAGCCGGCAGTTAACTTGCCGCCCCTGATATCAACGGAACAAGGAGAGCCATGGCAAGCAATGACCGTGACAAAGCGTTAGATACCGCGCTAGCCCAAATTGAGAAGCAATTTGGTAAAGGTTCAGTGATGCGGTTGGGTGATGAAAATCGGCCACCAGTTCAAGTTATTCCGACCGGCTCAGTTGCCGTGGATGTCGCGCTTGGTGTTGGCGGTTTGCCACGCGGTCGAATCATCGAGATCTACGGTCCAGAGTCCTCTGGTAAAACCACTTTGGCATTGCATGCAATTGCCAATGCCCAAAAGCAAGGTGGAATTGCCGCATTTATTGATGCAGAGCATGCGCTTGATCCGGAATATGCTCAAAAACTTGGAGTTGATATTGACGCGTTGCTAGTTTCGCAACCAGATACGGGTGAGCAAGCGTTAGAGATCGCGGACATGTTGGTTCGATCCGGTGCAATTTCACTAATTGTGGTTGACTCAGTTGCCGCTCTAGTGCCACGGGCTGAAATTGAAGGCGAGATGGGTGATTCCCATGTTGGCTTGCAGGCTCGTTTGATGTCACAAGCGCTTCGTAAATTAACTGGCGCGTTGAGTAACTCTGGCACCACCATGATTTTCATTAATCAACTTCGAGAAAAAATTGGTGTGATGTTTGGCTCGCCAGAAACTACTACTGGCGGTAAGGCGCTTAAGTTCTATGCATCAGTACGAATTGATATTCGACGAATTGAAGCCCTTAAAGATGGTACTGAAATTGTAGGCAACCGAACTCGCGTTAAAGTAGTTAAAAATAAAGTTGCGCCACCTTTCAAGCAAGCTGAGTTTGACATTCTTTATGGTCATGGCATTTCTCGCGAGGGTAGCTTGATTGATATGGGAGTAGATCAAGGCATAATCAAGAAAGCTGGTGCCTGGTACACCTATGAAGGTGATCAATTAGGACAAGGCAAAGAAAATGCTCGACAATTCCTGATCGATAACCCAGATTTAGCAACCGAGATTGAAACCAAGATCCTTACTTCACTTGGGGTTGGGGAAGGTGGCAAACCAAATCTTGAGGTAGTTGCTGACTTGTAATGAGCATTACCAAACCTGACCAATTGCCCGAGGCCGATCCAACTGCGATCGCTCGGGCAATTGTGTTACGTAAGTTGTCTGCCAGCGCAAAAACCAGAGCTGAGCTTGAGAAAGTGCTGGCAGAGCGGAACGTGCCAGAAGATGTTGCCCAAAGCGTTCTAGATCGATTTAGCGAAGTGGGCTTAATTGATGATCAGATATATGCGCAAATATTTGCGAGAAGTAGGCATGAATACAAGGGACTTGCGCCACGAGCTATCAGTTATCAATTAGCAGCTAAAGGAGTTGCTAAGTCAGAGATCGAGGCTGCGTTAAATGAAATCACCCCAGAGATGGCTACGGCAACCGCAACGGCAATTGCACAAAAGAAGTTAGCTAGCATGAAAAATGTTGCGGCGGAAAAAAAGTTAGATCGACTTGTGAGTTTTTTGAGCCGGAAAGGTTATTCGGCAAGCACCTGCTATCAGGTGGCAAAAAGTGTGTTAGCAGCAGAGCTAACTACGCTAGATATTGTTGAATTTGATTAGGTTTTAGCTTTTGGCATTAACGACAAGTTCACTGCAATCATCCAACCGATGAATAAAGCAAATATTGCCGTCCCTAAGCCGACTGTGCCACCAAGTAGCCAACCAGTGGTTAGCACCGTTAGTTCAATGCCTAGTCGCACCCGACTAATTGGCCAACCAAATCGATAATGCAGCCCAGTCATCCAGCCATCTCGAGGTCCAGGTCCTAATTTCGCGGTGAGATAGATCGCCGAACCTAAGCCAACTGCGATTACCCCTAACACCACCATTAACAGCTGAAAGCCGATTTGGGTTGGCGTGGGGTAGCTATCTCGCATCACATCAATAGCAATCGCAATTACGATTGCATTAGCAATAGTGCCAATGCCAGGCAACTGTTTAAGCGGTAGCCAAAGCAATAACACGGTAGCTGAGACCAAAAAGGTAGCCAATCCAACACCTACATCAATTGTTTTTGCTAATCCTTCAGCTAGCACTGTCCACGGGGAGACCCCGATACCTGAATTAATCAGCGCTGCTTCTCCGGAACCAAAGATCCACAATCCAATTATGAGCATGGAAAAGGATTTAATCTCGAAATTCCATTGGCCACCGGAATTGCTCCATGGTGTTTGTGGGATGGTTTTTGCAGGCTCGCGGAAAAGTTGACGAAAGTTTGGCATTGCGCGAGCGTATCTGACCTTGATGCAGCAGAATGCGCACCATGCCTAATCGAAACCTAGCTAACCGACCATTAACTGAACCTTCACTTAAGCGCATGCCAGAGAGCACGCCGCAGCGCGAAGCGCGGCTAGCTGCTCATGAAGCAGCAATGAGTGCTGGTCAAGATGGCTACACCGATCCAGTAAACGGAATGTTTGTTATGACTGCCGCAGCACTTGCAGCTAAAGGTTTTTGTTGTGATAGCGGTTGTCGGCACTGTCCTTATGAGGACTAATCCAACTTAATAGTTTTAACCACCCAGCGTTCCGCATAAAACGAAAGTAACGGAATTGTTCCGGCCAGGCACATGCCAATAATTCGGCCAATGCTCCAGCTAGCGCGTCTTGCTAGATCAATAGTTACTACCAAATAAATCATATAGACCAAACCGTGAAGCTGGGCAAACCATGGAATCTCTGGTCCTAGCGTGTATTTCACAATGATTTCAATTGTGAACGCGACTAAAACTAAACCAGCAATAATTGCCATGACGCGATATCGATTAACTGCTGCTTTCATTCTCACTCGCTTTTTTTGTTAGGTTGTAACCGTCTGCCAAAAATTTCCACCAAAACCACACTACAAACAACGCGAAAATCCACCATTGAACGGCATAAAAAGTGTTCTGCCAATCGGCGATCTGCTCACCAGATGCCAGGTCGATTCGGATTCGACGCTCCCATTGCCACCAACCCAGCCGAAAAAACCCATAACCAAAACCGATTGCAACTAAATGCCACCAAATCCAACGGGGCTGAGACAGATATCGAAGCACTTGCTAACGCTAACTTAAGCAGGTTAATCCTGCCCCCTAAGGTTAGGTGTGTTAATGGGGGATTGAGAATTGTTTACGGTAGAGGTGCTTCGCCCAATCCATTGGCGCAGGCTGCAGTCGCTTCGTATCGCTGCGTTAAGCGAGTCTGATGCAATACATGGCGATCTTGCACTTGAGATTGCTGCGCCGGCAGAGTACTGGCAAGAGGCATTAACTAATGGCACCTGGATCTCGCTTAAGTGGGAAGATGAAGATGTGGGAATGTTGGTAGTAACTCTGCCGCCACCGGATCGCTACGGGGATTGCTGGATTAAGAGTTGGTGGATTGCGCCAAAATTTCGCAATCAAGGTGGTGCAAAAATAATGTTGGATTGGTTAACGGAATTTTCCCACCAACAAAATTGGCGAATTCAAGCATTAGGGGTGTTCGAATCAAATGTTGCTGCAATTTCGACATACCAACGGCTAGGGTTTAGCCAAGTTGGTGATCGAAAACCTTCCAGCCGAGAAGGTGAATTTTTCATCATCATGGCTAGGGAGCTAATCGGTGACTGAGGTAAAGCAATTGCAGCGAAAAGTTCTGCGCGTTCTGGCATTAGGGCAGATCTTGGGCGGTTTAGGCGTTGCTAGCACAGTTGCTGCCGGATCACTACTAGTTGCTGGCATAACAGGATCAGAAGCGATGGCAGGTCTGGCACAAACTAGCGGTGTGCTGGGAGCTGCTGCGATGGCGCTGCCGTTAGCGAAGTTAACTGCACGTGGCGGTCGACGATTAGCGTTAACTTCCGGCTATACGCTCGGCGCATTAGGAGCTCTTTTCGCAATCACTGGTGGAACGTATCGAAATATTGTGTTGATGCTGCTTGGAACTTTTCTAGTCGGAGCGGCATCTGCAGCAGGTTACCAATCTAGATTTGCTGCAGTTGATCTTGCGACCGATGTTTCGCGAGCGAGAAATCTCTCCGTTGTGGTTTGGGGCGCCACAATTGGCGCAGTAGCAGGACCAAACCTAATGGAACCAGCAGGCGATGTGGCATTAAACCTCGGCTTACCACAGTTGGTTGGACCATATCTATTTGCCAGTGTGACGTTATCGCTTGCAGCAATCCTGTTGTTCACATCACTTCGCCCAGATCCATATCTATATGCAGCAAAGTTGGCCGAATTACCAGCTAAGCCAGATCGGCAAACCGCAAGACTGGTGCTAAAGCAAATTACTAAAATTCCAAAAGCGTTGCTTGCCTTGTTAACTATTGCGATCGGCCATGTGGTCATGGTTTCAATTATGGTGATGACGCCAGTTCATATGGCTCACGTTGATGTGCAATTGCGAGTAATTGGAATAGTAATCAGCATTCATGTAGCTGGCATGTATGCGTTCTCGCCGATAGTCGGTTATCTGACAGATCGGTTAGGTCGAATTCGCACTATTGCAATTGGGATTGTGATCTTGTTGGCTTCAGCAGCAATATCTGGTGCAGCCGATGCGGTGCAATCCGTGCAGTTAGCAATTGGCTTATTTTTGTTAGGTCTTGGCTGGTCATTTACCTTAATCGCGGGATCTACGCTATTAGCGGAATCAGTACCAAGTGAAATAAAGGCAGGCAGTCAAGGTGTAGCGGATCTGGTGATGAATCTAAGTGGTGCTGCCGGTGGCGCATTAGCTGGAGTAATTATCGCTGTTTCAAGTTACGGCTGGCTCTGCGCAATTGCCACAATTCCGCTAATTGGACTTGCGTTTTACTTGCTACGAGTCACTCGCTCCAACTGATTGTTAACGATATCGGGATTTCGAATAAAGCGTTTACATTTATTCTTGATGCAATTATGTGCAACATTTTTCGGTTTAACTTAAACATTTTGTCGAAAATCATCGGATTGATCCATATTTTCTGACAATTCACAGATTTTCACAGGTATGGTTCGCGTTGTGAAAAACAAAAACTCTCGAAAAACTTCGAAGCGCAATTCGCCAGATGAGACTTACGCCTGGTTACGTGATCGAATGACCAAACTTGGCTTTACCAGCTTGGAACAACTTGCTGGTGAAACCGGAATTAATCGCGGAAATATCTATCGATATTTCACGCAAGAGCAGCGCCCTTCGGTTGCCCTTGTGGAGCCATTGTGCAAGGTGCTAAAGGTGTCGCCGCAGGCGTTGTTAATTGGCCTTGGCGTCTGGGATCGCAGCTAACTCCGCTACCTAAGCCGACTGCTGCTAGGTGAATTACGCTTAGCCTTGATGTCAACCAAGACTTACCAGGTAACCACCTATGGCTGCCAGATGAATGCTCATGACTCGGAGCGCATCAGTGGCACATTGGAAGCTGCTGGCTACACCCAAGTAGATCCCGGCGGCACACCCGATTTGGTGGTGCTCAATACCTGTGCGGTTAGAGAAAATGCGGATTTGAAGCTTTATGGAACTTTAGGCCAACTCCGATCAGCAAAAAAGGCAAACCCACAAATGCAAATTGCAGTTGGCGGCTGCCTCGCTCAAAAAGATCGTGGCGAAATAATTGCTAAGGCACCATGGGTTGATGCGGTTTTTGGGACACACAATTTGAATGTGCTGCCGGTCTTACTTGAGCGTGCTCAAGCATTAGAAGAAGCTCAAGTTGAGATCGTTGAGCAGCTAGAGGTGTTTCCTTCTGACTTACCAACCAGAAGAGAATCTGCATATTCGGCGTGGGTGTCGATCTCGGTTGGTTGTAACAACACCTGCACTTTCTGCATCGTTCCCTCACTTCGCGGAAGGGAAAAAGATAGACGCCCTGGTGAAATTCTTAGTGAAATTTCCGCGCTGGTATCACAGGGTGTAGTTGAAATTACGCTGTTGGGCCAGAATGTGAATTCATATGGTGTGGAATTTGGCGATAAATTAGCTTTTAGTAAATTGCTCCGCGCCTGTGGCAATATTTCGGGCTTAGAAAGAGTTCGCTTTACCAGCCCGCACCCAAAAGACTTTACCGATGATGTGATAGCTGCTATGGCCGAAACTGAAAATGTCATGCCGCAACTGCATATGCCGCTGCAATCTGGTAGCGACAGCGTACTTAAGGAAATGCGTCGTTCATATCGTCGAGACAAGTACCTGGGAATAATTCAGCGAGTTCGCGACGCAATTCCACATGCAGCCATTACAACTGACATCATCGTTGGTTTTCCAGGTGAGAGTGAGTCTGATTTTGAACAAACTATGGATCTAGTGCGGCAGGTAAGGTTTGCAAATGCTTTTACATTCATCTATTCCAAGCGACCTGGAACACCAGCGGCCGAAATGCCAAATCAGATTCCCGAGCAGATAAAGCAAGATCGTTACGAACGGCTTGCTAAGTTGGTGAATCAAATCGTGTGGGAAGAGAATCAGGCACAAGTAGGGCAGGTTATTGAGGTTTTGGTTGCAACGGGCGAAGGTAAGAAAGATGAGGTTACTGGTCGCATGTCTGGCAGAGCGCGAGATAATCGACTAGTTCACTTTACGCCTAATAAAAATACGTTCCCTGGAGATTTAGTAGAAGTGGAAGTAACAAGCGCGGCCCCATTCCATCTAATTAGCGATGCGCCAATCATCTCCCATCGTCATACGACTGGTTCGCTAAGAAAACCCAGCTCGGCAGTAAATCTTGGATTGCCGACCATTCAGTTGAAGTCATGAAGTATTTAGTTTGCGGCGAGGCGCTGATTGACTTAATCCATGATGAATCAAATACCTGGATAGCACACCAGGGTGGCGGGCCTTTCAATACTGCAATCGCGCTAGCAAGGTTAGGTGAATCTGTCGCATTTTTAGGTCGATTAAGTGGTGATTCCTGGGGTAGATCACTTGAAAATGCGTTACTTGCTGCTGGAGTATTGCCAGAGCGGATTGTTCCGGCAGCAGAGCCAACCTCATTGGCCGTAGTTGAAGTAAGTGACAACGGCAAAGCGGATTACACCTTCTATTTGTCTGGCACCTCCAATTTTGCCTGGAAGTCAACAGAACTTCCAGCTTCGTTAGATGGTTACCACCTGCTACATATTGGAACACTAGCGTTAGTTGTAGAACCATCAAATGAGATTCTGTTCGAATGGCTTAAGCGGTGCCAGGATGAAGCACTAATCATGATTGATCTAAACGCTCGACCATCAGTTATTTCGGATGCAAGCAACTACCTAGCGTTGATTAAGCCATGGCTTTCGATAGCTGATGTGATAAAAGCAAGCGATGATGATCTAAAGTTCCTATATCCAGATCTAACCTGGCAAGCAGCGGTGGCAGAAATATTTTCACAATCGCGTGTATCCCTTTTTGCGATAACCGCTGGTGCAGCTGGCGCACATCTAGTAACTAGGGAAGTTTTGGTAAGCGCTGCGGCACCCAAAGTTCCAGTATTTGACACGGTTGGTGCTGGCGACACCTTTTCAGCAGGATTAATTTCCATGTTGGCAGCTTCAAATTTAATTGAAAAGAACCAATTGGCGCATGCATCAACAGCCCAATTGCAATCGGCGTTGGAATTTGCAGTAGCGGCAGCAGCGATGAGTTGTACTAAGCCAGGGGCGCAATCACCAACAAGGTCTGAGGTCGAGAGTTTGCTAAATGACAACTAAACCAGTTGTCGTGATTGTTGGCCCAACTGCAGTTGGCAAAAGCAGCATAAGTTTAGAGTTGGCACATTCGCTTGAAACCGAAATTATCAACGCAGATTCGATGCAGTTGTATCGTGGCATGAACATTGGCACCGCTAAGTTATCACTTGCAGAACGCGAAGGAGTTCCCCATCATCTAATCGATGTACTTGACGTTACCGAAATCGCAAATGTTTCCGATTATCAACTCGCGGCCCGCAATATTGTTAAGCGATTGCGCGAAAGTGATTTAGTACCGCTGGCCGTTGGTGGAAGCGGTCTGTACGTCACAGCTTTGTTAGATGACTTGAATTTTCCTGAAACAGATAATCAACTCAGAGCGGAATTGGAAGCAGAGTTACTTCTGGTAGGCCCACAGGAACTTCATCGGCGACTACGAGAACTGGATCCAGTATCAGCTGATCGAATAGATGCCGCCAACGGAAGAAGAATTGTTCGTGCCCTAGAGGTAATTCAACTTACTGGAGAACCTTTTTCCTCCTCATTGCCCAGATCCAATCCAGCCGTCGAGCCAGACTTAAGAATTGCCTTATTGCGTGATCGTGCAGAGTTAGATCAGCGAATTGAAGAACGAGTTAACCAGATGTGGGAGCAAGGTTTCGTAGCTGAAGTTGAGGCGCTAATGGAGCAGGGACTGGCAGAGGGCGTAACGGCTCGAAAAGCACTTGGCTATTCCCAAATCATGGAAGCACTGAATGGCGAGATTACTCTCGCGACAGCGAAAAGTGAGACAATTCGCTTGACTAAACGTTATGCTCGAAAACAGGAGTCATGGTTTCGACGTGATCCGAAGATGATTTGGCTATCAGCATCACAGCCAAACTTATTGGGCGAGATACTAGAGATGATCAGAGAGGCTGGGAAAAACGGATGAAACTGCCGTTCAGTAAGGGTCACGGAACTGGCAATGACTTTATTTTGGTACTTGATCCAACCGACGCGATCCAACTTGATGCTAGTCAAGTTGCTGCGCTTTGTGACCGTTCTTTTGGCATTGGTGCCGATGGTTTAATTCGGATGGTAAAGCAGGATGATTTGTGGTTCATGGATTACCGAAATTCGGATGGAAGCTTGGCAGAAATTTGTGGAAATGGAACCCGAGTAATGTCACGCTATCTAATTGAGCATAACTTAGTTGGAGATGCTGAATTTGAACTAAGCACGAGAGCTGGATTAATTCCAGTAAAGGCGAATTCAGATAGTTCTATCTCGGTCGAACTGGGCCCGGTTGTCCTAACTAATCAAGAAATCGAAGTATCAGCAAGTGGCAACAGGTTTACTGGCCGATTAGTAACGGCACCTAACCCACATGTAGTTTCAATCGTTGAAAACTTGGCTGAACCTGGCAATCTGCTAACTGAACCTGAATTTGACCATAATCAATTACCTAGTGGCGCAAACTTTGAATTTGTTCAACTAATTGGTCATCGGGAAATAGGAATGCGCGTTCATGAACGTGGAGTTGGCGAGACGTTATCCTGTGGGTCAGGAGCATGCGCCGTTGCGGTTTTTATGCAGGAGTTTTGGCAAACCGATGAGCCAATAGTAGTAAATGTTCCCGGCGGGCAACTATTACTTGAATCACTATCAAACCAGAAAGTTAGACTTACTGGACCCGCAATCATTCTTGCTTCCGGGGAAGTTGATCTCGAAAAATTAGTGACTAGATGAATGAATCAGACCGCGAACTAGACGAGACTCATCTCACCTTAGGTGAGCAAGAATTACAAGATCGTTTTGCATTACGCCGAGTCGCAGGTCTTTCCACTGAGCTACAAGACATCACTGAAGTCGAATATCGACAAGTGCGCCTCGAACGGGTTGTATTGGTAGGAGTATGGACATCGGGTACGTTATTTGAAGCAGAGCGCTCAATGCGAGAGTTGGCACAGCTGGCTGAAACTGCTGGAACTGTTGTGTTGGATGGAATGATTCAACGCAGAGATAAACCTGACCCAGCAACTTATATTGGATCTGGAAAAACTTTAGAGCTAAAGCGCATCGTGGCAGAGACTGGTGCCGATACAGTCATCTGTGATGGTGAGTTAACGCCAGGCCAACTTAGAAATTTGGAAGATGTTGTAAAGGTAAGGGTTGTTGACCGCACCTGGCTGATCTTGGATATTTTTGCTCAGCACGCGCGAAGTCGAGAAGGTAAAGCTCAAGTTTCATTGGCCCAAATGCAATATATGTTGCCCCGAATTCGTGGCTGGGGTGAAGCTTTGAGCCGACAGGGTGCAGGCGTATTGGCTCGTGGCCCTGGTGAAACCAAGATTGAAACTGACCGTCGCCGAATTCGAGATCAAATGGCAAAACTCCGAAAAGATCTTGCGGCCATGGGAAGGACTAGAGAAGTACAGCGAAGCGGACGAAAGCGAAACGCTATCCAGTCAGTTGCGATAGCGGGGTACACCAATGCTGGAAAATCTAGTCTTTTGAATCACTTAACTGGAGCTGGCGTCCTAGTTGAAAACGCCCTATTTGCGACACTGGATCCAACTGTAAGGAAAGTGAATCTGCCTAGCGGACGAACAATTACTGTGACTGATACCGTGGGTTTTGTACGCCACCTACCGCATCAACTAGTTGAAGCTTTTCGCTCAACGTTAGAGGAGATTGCTGATGCGGACTTAGTGCTTCACTTGCTGGACGCCAGCGATGAGGCACCAATCATGCAATTGAATTCAGTAAGAGAAGTGCTAGCTGAAATTGGTACCAACATGAATCGAGAGCTAGTAGTCATAAACAAGATAGATGTTGCTGATCCGGCAGTTTTGATTTCACTAAAGCAATTAGCGCCAGAAGCGATCTTTATTAGTGCAAAAACTGGCGAGGGAATCCAAGAGTTGCTCAATGTCATTGAAACTAAGCTTTCCGAGTCGGACACCAAAGTCGATCTCTTGCTACCATATTCAGCGCAACAGTTAATCGCTCGGGCACATGAAATTGGACAAGTAACGAAGTTAGAACACCTCGAACAAGGAACTCGATTAGTAGCTATGGTTCCAGCTGCATTAGCTGCACAACTTAAGGCAGTCAGTATCAAGTGACTAAGCAAG
>JBMTAF010000008.1:0-26620 GCA_049428425.1 Candidatus Nanopelagicales bacterium | reverse complement strand
TGCAAGAACTTCTAACCATCAAGTCGGATGACGTGCTTGGTCGTGTGAAAGTTTATGAAGCCATTGTTAAGGGTGAAAACATCCCAGAGCCTGGCATTCCAGAATCCTTCAAAGTATTAATGAAGGAAATGCAATCGTTATGTCTCAATGTTGAAGTGCTATCAACCGATGGTGCCGCAATTGAGATGAAGGATCAAGACGAAGAGGTCTTCCGCACCGCGGAGGAACTCGGTATCGATCTGTCTCGGCGTGAGCCAAGCAGTGTCGAGGAGGTCTGAGGAAAGTCCTCAGATAACACTGAATAAATCCACTACTAGAGACCTAAGGAAAACACAGTGCTAGATATCAACTTCTTCGACGGACTTCGAATTGGTTTGGCTACTCCAGATGATGTGCGGAGCTGGTCATTCGGCGAAGTAAAGAAGCCAGAGACTATTAATTACCGAACCTTGAAGCCAGAGAAAGACGGCTTGTTCTGCGAAAAGATCTTCGGTCCAACCAGGGACTGGGAATGCTATTGCGGCAAATACAAGCGAGTCCGATTCAAAGGCATTATTTGCGAGCGATGCGGTGTTGAGGTAACTCGTGCCAAAGTTCGACGTGAGCGAATGGGACACATCGAACTTGCTGCGCCGGTAACTCACATTTGGTACTTCAAAGGTGTGCCAAGCCGACTTGGATATTTGCTGGATCTTGCGCCAAAGGATCTAGAAAAAGTTATTTACTTCGCCGCTTACATGGTGACCGATGTTGACGTAGATAAGCGTCATCAGGACCTACCAAAGCTTGAAGCTGATATTGAAGCCGAGAAGAAGCGCTGGGCTAAGCGTCGCGATGAAGATATCAACGAGCGCATCAAGAAGCACGAGCAAGACATTGCCGAACTTGAAGCTGAAGATGCAAAAGCAGAAGTTAAGCGAAAAGTAAAAGAAGGCGCAGAGCGTGATGTAAAGCGAATTCGTGCTGAAGCTGATGCCGAGATTGATCGACTAACTCGAGTGTTTGAACGATTCCGTAACCTTAAGGTGCAAGACCTTGAAGGTGACGAAATGTTGTTCCGGGAGATGCGCGATCGTTACGGTGACTACTTCTCAGGCTCAATGGGAGCACAAGCAATCAAGCGTCGCTTAGAGACTTTTGACCTGGAAGGTAACGCGGAGCTACTTCGTGAAGTTGCCCGAACTGGAAAGGGCGCGAAGAAGACTCGTGCGCTGAAGCGTCTCAAAGTCATTAATGCGTTCATTAATACTTCTGGCAGCCAGCGCGGCATGGTGCTTGATGCAGTTCCAGTTATTCCACCAGACCTACGCCCAATGGTGCAGTTAGATGGTGGTCGATTTGCGACATCAGATCTAAATGATCTTTATCGCCGTGTTATCAACCGCAACAACCGATTGAAGCGATTGATTGATCTGGGTGCGCCAGAGATTATCGTTAACAACGAAAAGCGTATGTTGCAAGAAGCAGTTGATGCGCTATTTGATAATGGTCGTCGCGGCCGTCCAGTTACTGGACCAGGCAACCGAGCACTTAAGTCACTTTCTGACATGCTGAAAGGTAAGCAAGGACGATTCCGTCAGAACTTGCTAGGTAAGCGTGTTGATTACTCGGGTCGTTCGGTAATTGTGGTTGGTCCTCAGTTGAAGCTGCACCAGTGTGGTCTGCCAAAGCAGATGGCGTTGGAGTTGTTTAAGCCGTTCGTGATGAAGCGATTGGTTGATCTAAACCATGCGCAAAACATTAAGAGCGCGAAGCGAATGGTGGAGCGATCAAGGTCGGTAGTTTGGGATGTCTTGGAAGAAGTTATTGCCGAGCATCCAGTGCTGCTAAACCGTGCACCAACATTGCACCGATTAGGTATTCAAGCATTTGAACCGCTGCTAATTGAAGGTAAAGCGATTCAGATTCACCCGCTAGTTACTACAGCATTCAATGCTGACTTCGATGGTGACCAGATGGCAGTTCACTTACCGCTGTCAGCTGAAGCACAAGCAGAAGCTCGAATTTTGATGCTTTCCAGCAACAACATTCTTTCGCCAGCAAACGGCAAGCCAATCACCACACCAACGCAGGACATGGTGCTAGGTATTTATTACCTAACCGGTTCAACCGCAGGTGAAACTGGTGAAGGCGGTGCTTATTCGTCAGTGGAAGAAGCACTAATGGCATTTGATCGTGGCGTACTGAGTGTTCGAGCTCAGATCAAGCTTCGCGTACCTGGCGATGTTGTACCACCAAAGGGAGTAACCCCAACAAACTATGTTGCGGGCAAGGCCTACACACTGGAAACCACATTGGGACGGGCATTGTTTAATGATGCGCTACCAGTTGACTTTGAGTTTGTTAACAAAGAAGTTGACAAAAAGGTTCTTGGTGCAATCGTTAATGAGTTGGCAGATCGCTATGAGCGAATAGATGTTGCAGCAGCCTTAGATAAGCTAAAAGATCTTGGCTTCTATTGGGCAACACGCTCTGGTGTTACCGTGTCATTTGATGACATTGTTGCGCCGGCTGAAAAGGCAAAACTGCTTGCTGCTGCTGAAGAGAAGGCCGCAAAAGTAGAGAAGAACTACGAGCGTGGTTTGGTCTCTGATACCGAGCGCCGACAAGAGCTAATTGAGATCTGGACTCGAGCAACTGAAGATATTGCTCGCGCCATGGATGCGAACTTCCACGAGAGCAACCCACTTCGAAAGATGGTGGCCTCTGGTGCTCGCGGAAACATGCTGCAGCTGCGACAGCTTGCTGGTATGCGTGGTTTGGTATCCAATCCAAAAGGTGAAATTATTCCTCGCCCGATTAAGTCAAACTTCCGTGAAGGACTTTCGGTGTTGGAGTACTTCATCTCAACTCACGGTGCACGTAAAGGTCTTGCTGATACCGCACTTCGAACTGCTGACTCTGGTTACCTAACTCGTCGTTTGGTTGACGTATCACAAGATGTAATCATTCGTGAAGAAGATTGCGGAACCGATCGCGGCATGCCAAAAGAGATTGCAACTAAAGATGCCAATGGCAAGTTGGTAATGCTTGATAACGTTGAGTCATCAGTGTCATCACGCTACTTGGCACAAGATGCTGCAATTGATGGCAAAGTAATTGCACCAGCAAATACTGAGCTAACTATGCCAGTAATTGAATCACTGGTTGCTGCTGGAATTGCTGAAGTTCGTGCACGCACTGTATTTACTTGTGAAAGTAAATTTGGCACTTGTGCAATGTGCTATGGACGTTCATTGGCTTCAGGCAAATTAGTTGATGTTGGTGAAGCAGTTGGAATTATTGCGGCACAATCAATTGGTGAGCCAGGAACCCAGCTAACCATGCGTACCTTCCACACCGGTGGTGTTGCTGGTGATGACATTACTCAGGGTCTGCCACGTGTAGTTGAGTTGTTTGAAGCTCGAACCCCGAAAGCTGTGGCACCAATTGCACCATTTGCCGGCACCGTGAAGATCGAAGAAGCAGAGCGAATTCGAAAGATCACCGTTGTTGGCGCAGATGAGCAAGAAGAAACTTTCTCAGTACCAAAGCGGCAACGATTGTTAGTTGAAGATGGCGCTGAGGTAGCTGTTGGAACACCGCTTGTGGTCGGACCGCTAGATCCAAAGCAGATTCTTGATGTGCTTGGTATTCGAGCAGTGCAGTCACATCTGGTTGACCAAGTGCAGCAGGTATACCGATCTCAAGGTGTATCAATTCATGACAAGCACATTGAGATCATCTGCCGACAGATGCTTAAGCGCGTCACCATCTTGGAATCCGGCAACACTGATCTGTTAGCTGGCGAGTTGGTTGATCGTGCATCATTTGAAGAAGCAAACCGAACTGCGGTAGCCGAAGGCTTGCAACCAGCACAAGGTCGACCAGTCATGTTGGGCATTACCAAGGCATCGCTGGCAACTGACTCATGGCTATCAGCTGCTTCCTTCCAGGAGACCACTCGAGTTCTGACCGAAGCGGCAATCCAGGGCAAGAGCGATCCGCTACTTGGGCTTAAGGAAAACGTGATCTTGGGCAAGTTGATTCCGGCTGGAACTGGCTTGGCAAAGTATCGAAACGTGAAGGTTGAGCCAACCGAGGAAGCTAAGTCGAGCATGTATGCCTCGCTCAGCACCTATGACGATCTGCCATATTTTGGGTTCTCGGACACCCAGGCTGAGGCAGTTCCGCTAGAGGAATATGACTTCGGTGGGTATGACCAGCGGTAGTTAAATATGTGAGGAAAGGGGCCGAGAAATCGGCCCCTTTTGCTATTCGCCCCCCGACTTTGATCCCGCTAGGGGGGTGGGGTATTTTTCTCCTCCGCGCTCGAAGCAGTTCGAGCCAAGCTGTAAAGCCGCTAACAATCGTTAGTTGGTTACCCATCGATTAGGGCCTTGGTTTTATGCGCCCAAAATCGGCGACACACCCGACCGCGGGTGTGGGGGATTGCAGCCGAAGACGCAACAGATAGGGAGTGACTGTGCCAACTATTCAGCAGTTGGTTCGCAAAGGACGCGAAGATAAAGCGTTCAAGTCGAAGGCACCTGCGCTTAAGAGTTCGCCTCAGCGCCGTGGTGTTTGTACTCGTGTTTACACCACTACGCCAAAGAAGCCAAACTCTGCGCTGCGCAAAGTTGCTCGTGTGCGATTGACTTCAGGTGTTGAAGTAACGGCATACATTCCAGGTGTTGGTCATAACTTGCAAGAGCATTCAATTGTTTTAGTTCGTGGCGGTCGTGTGAAAGATCTACCAGGTGTTCGTTACAAGATTATTCGTGGCGCACTTGATACTCAAGGAGTTAAAGATCGCAAGCAAGCACGAAGCCGTTATGGTGCGAAGAAGGAGAAGGCATAATGCCACGTAAAGGTCCAGCTCCGCGTCGTCCATTAGTACTTGATCCAGTTTATGGTTCACCAATTGTTTCGCAGTTAGTTAATCGTGTGCTCACTGATGGCAAGCGTTCTACCGCTGAAACTATTGTTTATGGTGCGCTAACTGGTTGCAAAGAAAAATCAGGTAATGATCCAATTGCAACACTAAAGCGTGCTCTAGAAAACGTAAAGCCAACAGTTGAGGTTCGCTCACGCCGTGTTGGTGGTGCGACTTATCAGGTGCCAGTTGAAGTAAAGCCAGCTCGCGCAATGACGCTTGGTATGCGTTGGTTAGTTGAATACGCCGGTCAGCGCCGTGAAAAGAGCATGACTGAGCGCTTGATGAATGAAATTTTGGATGCATCAAATGGACTAGGTGCGGCAGTAAAGCGTCGCGAAGATGTTCACAAGATGGCAGAAGCGAACAAGGCGTTCGCTCACTACCGCTGGTAAGAAGAAGGAAACGAGACTGTGTCAACACAAACGTTGGTTGATCTAGCTAAGGTGCGAAATATCGGCATCATGGCGCACATTGATGCTGGTAAAACCACCACAACTGAGCGCATCCTTTTCTACACCGGTATTAACTACAAAATTGGTGAAGTTCATGAAGGCGCAGCCACCATGGACTGGATGGAACAAGAGCAAGAGCGCGGCATCACAATTACTTCTGCTGCTACCACTTGCCAGTGGAAGAACCACGTAATTAACATTATTGACACTCCCGGCCACGTTGACTTCACCGTTGAAGTTGAGCGTTCACTTCGTGTTCTAGATGGTGCAGTTGCAGTATTTGATGGTGTTGCTGGTGTTGAGCCTCAGTCTGAAACGGTTTGGCGTCAAGCTGACCGATACAACGTGCCACGTATTTGCTTTGTAAACAAGTTAGATCGAACTGGTGCCGATTTCTATCGCTGCGTTGAGATGATCAAGGATCGCTTGAACTCAACCGCGCTAGTGCTACAAATTCCAATCGGTGCTGAAGGTGATTTCATCGGCGTAGTTGACCTGATTGCAATGAAGGCAAACGTCTGGCGCACTGAAGGTAAAGGCGATGAGTACTCAGTTGAAGATATTCCAGCTGATCTAGTTGATAAAGCTAACGAATATCGCGCCCTGCTACTTGAGATTTTGGCTGACAATGATGATGTCATCATGGAGATGGTGCTAGAAGATAAAGAACCATCTGAAGATGATCTAATTGCGGCAATTCGTCGTGCAACTTTGGCCGACAAGCTAAATCCAATTCTTACTGGTTCAGCATTTAAGAACAAAGGAGTTCAGCCAATGCTGGATGCCGTGGTTCGCTATCTACCAAGCCCGCTAGATATTGGTGCGATTACTGGTTTTAAGCCAGGTAAAGAAGAAGTTTCCGAAACCCGTAAGCCAGATGACAAAGAACCGCTTGCAGCGTTGGCGTTCAAGATCATGACTGATCCGCATTTGGGTAAGTTGACTTATCTTCGAATTTATTCTGGCACGCTGGAGTCTGGCACTCAATTACTTAATTCTGGTAAAGATCGCAAAGAGCGTATCGGCAAGATTTATCAGATGCACGCAAACAAGCGTGAAGAGCGCGAGAGCGCAACTGCCGGTCACATCGTTGCTGTGATGGGTCTGAAAGACACCACTACTGGCGAAACACTTTGCGATCCAGCAAATCCAATCATTTTGGAATCAATGAACTTCCCAGATCCAGTTATCTCGGTTGCAATTGAACCAAAGACCAAGGGTGACCAAGAAAAGCTTGGTGTTGCTATTCAACGTCTAGCTGAAGAAGATCCAACTTTCCGTGTCCATGGCGATGAAGAAACAGGCCAGACCATTATTGAAGGTATGGGCGAACTTCACCTTGAGGTGCTAGTAGATCGTATGCGCCGCGAATTCAAAGTAGAAGCAAACGTGGGTCGACCACAGGTTGCTTACCGCGAAACCCTTACTCGTAAAGTTGAGAAGATTGACTACACCCACAAAAAGCAATCTGGTGGTGCTGGTCAGTTTGGTCGCGTAATCATGGATATTGAGCCACTAGTTGGTTCCGAAGAAAATTATGAATTCGTAAATGCTGTAACTGGTGGTCGTATTCCACGTGAATACATTCCATCAGTTGATAACGGCTGCCGCGAAGCGATGCAAACCGGTGTGCTAGCAGGTTACCCAATGGTGAATGTCAAGGTGACGCTACAAGATGGTGCTTACCATGATGTTGACTCATCTGAACTTGCATTCAAGATTGCCGGTTCAATGGCATTCAAAGAAGGTGCTCGCAAAGCAGGTCCAGTACTACTTGAACCAATCATGTCAGTTGAAGTTGTCACCCCAGAAGATTTCATGGGTGATGTCATTGGTGATTTGAACTCACGCCGTGGCCAGATTCAGGCAATGGATGAGCGAAGTGGTGCCAAAGTTGTACGCGCAATCGTTCCGCTATCTGAAATGTTCGGATACGTGGGCGATCTACGTAGCCGCACGCAAGGTCGTGCGAGCTACACCATGGAGTTTGACTCTTACGCACAGGTTCCTGAACATGTGTCGAAAGAGATCATCGCAAAAGTTAAAGGCGAATAGCTTTTAACTAATGCAAACCAGCTGGTTGCCCGATCAGTTGGCGCAGTAACAGGAAAAAGAATGGCCATACCGGCGTTGTCGGGCGGCCGGACAACGCAGGTCTAGGAGGACCCAGTGGCAAAGGCGAAGTTCGAGCGGACAAAGCCGCACGTCAATATCGGAACTATCGGTCACATTGACCATGGCAAGACCACATTGACCGCAGCAATCTCAAAGGTGCTGCATGACCGATACCCAGACGTAAACCCGTTCACCCCATTCGATCAGATCGATAAGGCACCGGAAGAGCGTCAGCGCGGTATCACTATTTCTATTGCTCACATTGAGTACCAGACTGAGGCACGTCACTATGCACACGTTGACTGCCCAGGTCACGCTGACTACATCAAGAACATGATCACCGGTGCTGCTCAGATGGACGGCGCAATCTTGGTGGTTGCTGCAACTGACGGCCCAATGCCGCAGACCAAAGAGCACGTTCTACTAGCACGTCAGGTAGGTGTACCAGCAATCGTTGTTGCACTTAATAAGTCTGACATGGTTGATGATGAAGACCTATTAATGCTAGTTGAAGAAGAAGTTCGTGACCTACTAACTCAGTATGAGTTCCCAGGCAAAGACACCCCAATTGTTCGCGTAGCTGCACTACCTGCACTAAATGGCGATCAAAAGTGGGGAGATTCGATTATGGAATTGATGGCAGCTGTTGACAGCTTCATCGCAACTCCAGCTCGCGAAGTTGACAAGCCATTCTTGATGCCAGTTGAAGACGTGTTCACCATCACCGGTCGAGGCACTGTAGTAACTGGTCGTATCGAGCGCGGCATTGTTAAGGTCAACGAAGAAATCGAAATCGTTGGTATTCGTGCTGAATCACAGAAGACCGTGGTTACTGGTGTTGAAATGTTCCGAAAGCTACTTGACGAAGGTCAAGCTGGTGAAAACGTTGGTGTACTACTACGTGGTACCAAGCGTGAAGACGTTGAGCGCGGCATGGTGCTTTGCAAGCCAGGCTCAGTAACACCACACACTGAATTCGAAGCTCAGGCTTATATCTTGAGCAAGGATGAAGGTGGCCGTCACACCCCATTCTTCGATAACTATCGCCCACAGTTCTATTTCCGTACCACTGACGTAACTGGTGTAGTTCACCTACCAAGTGGCAAAGAAATGGTTATGCCAGGCGACAACACTGACATGAAGGTTGAGCTAATCCAGCCAATCGCCATGGAAGAAGGACTTCGCTTCGCGATCCGTGAAGGTGGCCGCACCGTAGGTGCAGGTCGAGTAACCAAGATCCTGAAGTAATTAATTAGCCCAGGCGCGGCGCAAGCCGCGCCTGGGACACCACTAACCGAATAACCGCAGTTTTTAAGGAAAGGCACCAGGCAAATGGCCGGACAGAAGATCCGCATCAGGCTTAAGGCCTATGACCATGAGGTCATTGATAGCTCAGCGAAAAAGATCGTTGAGACAGTTACGCGTACCGGTGCCAAGGTGGCAGGACCTGTTCCGCTACCAACCGAGAAGAATGTGTTCTGCGTTATTCGCTCACCTCACAAATACAAGGATTCGCGAGAGCATTTTGAAATGCGCACTCACAAGCGACTCATCGACATCCTTGACCCAACCCCAAAGACTGTTGACTCCCTAATGCGACTTGATCTGCCTGCCGGTGTCGACATCGAGATCAAGCTTTAGTTAGAAGTAGGAACGAAATCATGAAATCGGTAGTCAAAGGCGTGCTAGGCGAGAAGCTGGGCATGACTCAGGTTTGGGATGAGAACAACCAAGTTGTGCCAGTAACGGTTATCCGTGCGGCAAACAACGTGGTAACTAGTGTGCGCACCCCAGAAACAGATGGATATTCCGCAGTGCAGATTGCGTTTGGCGAATTAGAGCCACGCAAAGCAACTCGGCCAATGCTTGGACATTTTGCCAAAGCAGGAGTTACCCCAAAGCGACACATTGTTGAGCTGCGCACCACTGATGCCAGCGAGTATCAGCTTGGTCAAACTCTTGGACCAGATGTTTTTGAACCAGGACAGATGGTTGATGTCACTGGAACCAACAAAGGTAAAGGTTTTGCTGGTGCGATGAAGCGACATGGCTTTCATGGTCTTCGCGCTAGCCACGGTGTGCAGGCAAAGCACCGATCCCCAGGATCAATTGGTGCTTGCTCTACGCCAGCTCGCGTATTTCGCGGCACCAGAATGGCCGGACACATGGGTACTACTCGTACCACCGTGCCAATGTTGAAAGTTCAGGCAGTTGATACTGAGCGCGGATTGATTTTGGTTCGCGGCGCAGTTCCAGGATCAAAGGGCAGTGTGGTTTTAGTTCGCACCGCTTCGAAGGGTTGATAACGATGGCAACAGTTGATGTCTTAACCCCAGCGGGAACTAAGAGTGGTTCAGTAGAACTGCCAGCAGAAATTTTTGAAGCACAGGTAAATATTCCCCTGATGCATCAGGTAGTAGTAGCCCAACTTGCTGCTGCTCGCCAAGGATCAGCGGATACCAAAACTAGAAATGAAATTTCTGGTGGCGGCCGTAAGCCATACAAGCAAAAGGGAACTGGTAACGCGCGTCAAGGATCTATTCGTGCTCCGCACTACCGTGGTGGTGGCACCGTGCATGGCCCAACACCTCGAAAGTATGACCAGCGGACCCCAAAGAAGATGAAGTTTGCTGCGCTTCGCAGTGCGCTTTCAGATCGTGCCGCTAATGGTCGAGTTCATGTTGTCGCGAATTTTATTGATGGTGATTCACCATCAACTAAGGCGGCACTAAAAACTTTGGCAGCACTAACCGATCGCAAGAAGACGTTAGTGATTCTGGATCGAACTGACAATGTAACTTGGTTGTCACTTCGTAACCTGCCAACCGTACACATCTTGGTGCCAGATCAGCTAAATGTTTATGACATCTTGAATTCCGATGACGTAGTTTTCACAACTAAGTCACTGGAAGATTTCTTAACTCATACGGCAAATCGCACCAGCGTTAGCAAAGGAGATAACTAATGAAAATCTCTAGCAGCCGCGATGTCTTGCTCAAGCCAGTAGTTTCGGAAAAGAGCTACGCCTTGTTGGATCAGAACAAGTACACCTTCATTGTTCGTAAAGATGCTAACAAGACCCAGATCAAGCAAGCCGTTGAAGAAATTTTTAAGGTGAAGGTCACCAGCGTGAACACTTTGAACCGACCAGGTAAGAAGTCACGTACTCGATTCGGAATTGGTCAGCGCTCTGATACCAAGCGAGCAATTGTTAGCTTGGCTGATGGCGATCGCATTGATCTATTCGGAACCCCAGCGTAAAGAAGCGAACGAGGAATAACATGGCAATTCGTAAATATAAGCCGACTACACCGGGCCGTCGTGGCTCCAGTGTTGCCGACTTTGTTGAAGTAACTCGTACGCAGCCAGAGAAGTCGCTGGTTCGTCCAGTTCATAGCAAAGGTGGCCGTAACGCTCAAGGTCGAGTAACTGCGCGCCATCAAGGTGGCGGTCACAAGCGTGCTTATCGCGTAATTGATTTCAAGCGTGCGGATAAAGATGGCGTACCAGCAAAAGTGGCACACATCGAATACGATCCAAATCGCACTGCTCGAATCGCGCTGTTGCATTATGCAGATGGCGAGAAGCGCTACATCATTGCGCCGAACAAAATTTCACAGGGCGATCAGATCGAAACTGGTCCAGCTGCTGACATTAAGCCTGGCAACAACTTGCCACTAAGAAACATTCCAGTAGGTACCGTGATTCACGCAGTTGAATTGAAGCCAGGTGGCGGTGCCAAGCTTGCTCGCGGTGCTGGTTCATCAATTCAGCTAGTTGCTAAAGATGGTCCATATGCGCAGCTTCGTCTGCCAAGTGGCGAAATTCGCTCCGTTGATCTTCGTTGCCGTGCCACCGTTGGTGAAGTTGGTAACGCAGAGCAGAGCAATATCAATTGGGGTAAAGCTGGACGTATGCGTTGGAAAGGCGTTCGCCCAACTGTTCGTGGTGTGGCGATGAACCCAGTTGATCACCCACACGGTGGTGGTGAAGGTAAGACATCTGGTGGTCGTCACCCAGTTAATCCAAAGGGTAAGCCAGAAGGTCGCACTCGCAGCCGAAAGAAAGCAAGCAACAAATTCATTGTCCGTCGTCGCAAGTCGAACAAGAGTCGCTAGGAGTATTGAGCAATGCCAAGAAGCCTTAGAAAAGGTCCATTTGTGGATCTGCACTTAGCTAAAAAAGTTGATGCGCAGAACGCAGCTGGCACCAAGACTGTTATCAAGACTTGGTCACGTCGTTCCATGATCACCCCAGACATGATTGGCCACACCATTGCTGTGCATGATGGCAAGAAGCATGTGCCAGTTTTCGTAACCGAAAACATGATTGGCCACAAGCTTGGTGAGTTTGCACCAACTAGAACTTTCCGCGGTCACGCCAAAACTGATCGCGCTGCGGGCAAGTAAGAGATTTAGAAAGAAAACAGAGAGGTAGAAATGGAAGCCAAGGCACAAGCGCGCTACGTCAGAGTAACGCCGCAGAAAGCTCGGCGCATTATTAATCAGATTCGCGGCATGGCGACTTCTGATGCGCAAGCTTTGTTGCACTTCGCACCACAGGCAGTGAGCGAGCCAATTGGCAAAGTGCTTGGTAGTGCCGTGGCAAATGCCACCAACAACTTCAACATGAATCCAGATACCCTCTTTGTAACTGAAGCATTCGTTGATGAAGGACCAACCCTTAAGCGATTTAGACCACGAGCACAAGGTCGTGCGTTTGAGATCCTGAAGCGCACCTCTCACATCACAGTTGTGGTTGGCGATGAGTTTGCGGTGGCAAATAGTCCAGAGCGACTAAAGAAAGAACCACGAGTTAAGAAGCGTCCAATTTCGCAAGCACCTGTTGCCAAGAAAGCAGCACCGGCAAAGAAGACTGCTGCCAAAGCTGAAGCTCCAGTTAAGAAAACTGCGGCAAAGAAAGCGGCACCAGCAAAGAAGGCGCCGGCGAAGAAGACAACTGCTAAGAAAGCAGCGCCAACAAAGAAAACTGCTGCTAAGAAATCTACTACCAAGAAGGAGAAATAACAGTGGGTCAGAAAATTAACCCGCACGGCTTCCGCCTTGGTTATTCTGCGGATTTCTCAAGCCGTTGGTTTGCCGACAGCACAAAGACTGGTCAGCGCTATGTTGATTACGTTGCGGAAGATGTAAAGATTCGCAAGATGCTTGCTAAAGGGATGGAGCGCGCTGGAATCTCTCGCGTTGAAATCGAGCGCACTCGCGAGCGAGTTCGAGTTGATATTCATACTGCACGTCCCGGCATTGTGATTGGTCGTCGCGGTCAGGAAGCTGATCGAATTCGTGGCGATCTCGAGAAACTAACTGGCAAGCAAGTTCAGTTGAACATTTTGGAAGTAAAGAACTCGGAAGTTGATGCACAATTAGTAGCGCAAGGTGTTGCCGAGCAGCTAGCAAGTCGTGTTTCGTTCCGCCGTGCAATGCGTAAAGCAATTCAAACCACCATGAAGTCAGGTGCGCAAGGAATTCGAATTCAGGTTTCGGGTCGATTGGGCGGCGCTGAAATGAGTCGAACTGAGTTCTATCGTGAAGGTCGAGTGCCGCTACATACGCTGCGCGCTGACATTCATTACGGTTTTTATGAAGCACACACCACCTTTGGTCGAATCGGTGTAAAGGTTTGGATTTATCGTGGCGATGCGCCAATTACTCGAGCCGAGAAAGAAGCAGCAGCAGCTGCCGCAACTCGAGTTCCAGGCACTGGCGGGGCAACCCCAGGTCGTCGCGGTGGCAGAGGACGTAATGCGGAAGCAGCAGCTCCTGCTGAAGCTCAACCGGCAGCGACGGAGGCGTAAATCATGTTAATTCCTCGCAAAGTTAAGCACCGAAAGCAGCATCATCCAAAGCGCTCCGGTAAAGCAACTGGTGGTACCGAAGTGACTTTTGGTGAATATGGTTTGCAAGCACTAGAGCCTGCTTATGTCACCAACCGACAGATTGAAGCTAGCCGTATTGCAATCACTCGTCACTTAAAGCGTGGTGGAAAAGTTTGGATCAACATCTTCCCAGACCGACCACTAACTAAGAAGCCGGCCGAAACTCGCATGGGTTCTGGTAAAGGTTCACCTGAGTTCTGGGTAGCAAATGTAAAGCCAGGACGTGTGATGTTTGAAGTTTCTTTCCCAACTGAGCAAGTTGCTCGAGAAGCATTGCTGCGTGCAGCACATAAGCTTCCAATGAAATGTCGAATTGTTCGACGCGAAGTAGGTGAGTAAAGATGGCCGTAGGAACTGATATCCAAGATCTTCGAGTGCTATCTGATGATGCATTGGCCGAGAAGCTACAAGAAGCAAAGCAGGAGTTGTTTAATTTGCGCTTCCAGGGAGCTACCGGTCAGCTAGAAAATCATGGCCGACTCAAAGCAGTACGTCGTGACATCGCCCGCATCTACACCATCTTGCGCGAGCGCGAGCTTGGCATTACCACCGTTGGAGGTGCCGCATGAGTGATCGATCAAATCGCAAGACCCGTGAAGGTTTAGTTGTTAGCGACAAGATGGACAAGACTGTTGTTGTTGCGGTGGAGGATCGCTTTAAGCATCCACTGTACGGCAAGGTAGTTCGTCGCACTAGCAAACTTAAAGCACATGATGAAGCAAATGCTGCTGGCATTGGCGATCGTGTTCTACTAATGGAAACCCGTCCACTATCTGCAACCAAGCGCTGGCGCGTGGTTGAGATTCTCGAGAAGGCTAAGTAACAGAACTCTGTTACTAACCGAAAGTGAGTAAGAAGTGATACAGCAAGAGTCGCGACTAAAAGTCGCTGACAACACTGGAGCTAAAGAATTGCTTTGCATTCGAGTGCTGGGCGGATCTCATCGTCGTTACGCAGGTGTAGGCGATGTCATCGTCTGCTCAGTTAAGGACGCGGTTCCAGGTGGTTCAGTGAAAAAAGGTCAAGTCGTTAAGGCAGTAATTGTTCGCACTGTTCGATCAATTCGCCGCCCAGATGGTTCCTATATTCGCTTTGATGAGAACGCAGCTGTAATCATCAAAGGCGATGGCGAACCACAGGGAACTCGTATCTTCGGTCCGGTTGCGCGGGAACTGCGCGACAAGCGATTCATGAAGATCATCTCGCTAGCACCGGAGGTGTTGTAATCATGGCGCTTAACGTAAGAAAAGGCGACACAGTTCAGGTCATCAGCGGCAAAGACCGCGGTGCTACCGGCCGAGTCATCTCAGTTGATGTCAAGAAAGAACGTGTAATTGTTGAAGGTGTTAATCGCGTAAAGCGTCACACCAAAGTTGGCCAGACCACTCGTGGTGGCACAACAGGTGGCATTGAAACTAAAGAGGCGCCAGTTCATGTTTCTAACGTGATGGTGGTTGATCCAAAAGATAACCGCGGCACTCGAGTTGGCAAGAAGCGCGAGAAAGTCACCAAGACTCGAACTGATGGCACCACTTATGAATCAACTCGTGCGACCAGAGTTGCTCGACGATCAGGTAAGGAGCTGTAATGAGCACCAAGACATTGCCTCGACTAAAGCAGCAATATCGCGCTGAAGTTGCACCAAGCTTGAAAACTAAGTTTGGCTACGAAAACGTGATGCAGACACCAACGTTGACCAAGATTGTGATCAACATGGGTGTTGGCGATGCGGCTCGAGATAGCAAGATGATTGAAGGCGCAATCCGCGATCTAACTGCAATCTCTGGCCAGAAGCCACTGGTTAATCGTGCTCGCAAATCTATTGCGCAATTTAAATTGCGTGAAGGTATGCCAATTGGCGCCCACGTAACACTTCGTGGTGATCGGATGTGGGAGTTTCTAGATAGGTTGCTATCGGTTGCACTCCCACGTATTCGTGACTTCCGTGGGTTGTCACCAAAGCAATTTGATGGTCATGGCAACTACACATTCGGCTTAACTGAACAAAGTGTTTTCCATGAGATTCTTCAGGACAAGATTGATCGAGTCCGAGGCATGGATATCACCATCGTTACATCCGCAACTACCGATGAGGAAGGCCGTGAGTTGCTTCGCAGCTTGGGCTTCCCATTTAAAGAGGCATAAACATGGCAAAACTAAGCAAGATCCATCGCAATTTGCAGCGCGAAGAAGTTGTGCAGCGCTATGCCAAGCGACGCGCTGAGCTGAAAGCAATCATCAAGAGCGAAACTGCAACTGATGAGCAGAAAGCAGCAGCAGTAGCTGAGTTGCAGAAGCAACCACGCAATGCCTCCGCAGTTAGATTGCGAAATCGTGACACCGTGGACGGCCGTCCACGTGGTTACCTCCGTAAGTTTGGTGTGTCTCGCGTGCGTTTTCGTGGGATGGCACACCGTGGTGAACTACCTGGTATCACCAAGAGCAGTTGGTAAATAACTTTGTTGTAGGTCTGATTGAAATTCAATTGGATACCGCAGCAGGAAAGAGATAACCGGCCATGACTATGACCGATCCAATCGCCGACATGTTGTCGCGAGTGCGAAATGCAAATGCCGCACATCACGATACGTTGTCGATGCCGCACTCCAAGATGAAGGAGGGGCTGGCACAGATTCTGTTGAATGAAGGTTACATCGCAGGATTCAAGACTGAAGATGCTGAAGTTGGCAAGACGCTAACTATTGATCTGAAGTATGGACCTAACCGAGAGCGCTCAATTGCTGGCGTTCGTCGAGTTAGCAAGCCTGGTCTTCGCGTGTATGCCAAGTCAACTGAACTACCAAAAGTTTTAGGTGGACTAGGTATTGCCATTATCTCCACATCATCCGGATTGCTTACTGACAAGCAAGCAGCAAAGAAAGGCGTAGGCGGAGAAGTTCTTGCCTACGTCTGGTAAGCGGGGTATGTGATGAGTCGTATTGGTAAAAATCCAGTTATCGTGCCAAACGGAGTTACCGTAACTATTGCTGACAATGTCGTAACAGTTGCCGGACCAAAGGGTACGTTGAGTCACACGGTTGCGGCACCAATCACGGTTGCTAAGAACGATGACGGATCAATTGCAGTAAATCGACCAAATGATGAACGAATTGCCAAGTCACTTCATGGATTAACTAGAACTTTAATTGCCAACATGGTAATTGGTGTTACTGATGGCTACTCCAAGACTATGGAGATCTCCGGTACTGGTTATCGTGTTGCTGCTAAAGGTAAAGATTTGGAATTCTCACTTGGCTACAGCCATCCAGTTCCAGTTGTTGCGCCAGACGGAATTGCCTTTGCCGTGGAATCACCAACCTTGCTTCATGTCTCCGGCATTGATAAGCAACTTGTTGGCGAAACTGCAGCGAAACTTCGCAAGCTTCGTAAGACTGATCCATATAAGGCTAAAGGCGTTAAGTACAAAGGCGAAGTTATTCGTCGTAAAGCTGGAAAGGCTGGTAAGAAGGCATGAGTACTTTTACTGCATCCGGTAAGCACACCGCTAAGAAGACCAAACTTCGCAGGAAGCGTCACCTTCGAGTTCGCAAGCGAATTTCTGGCGATGCGCAGATGCCTCGACTGGTCGTAACTCGATCACTTCGCCATATGACCGCACAAATCGTTGATGACACCATTGGCAAGACATTGGTTAGTGCATCAACAATGGAAGCTGATTTGCGAAAAGCAACTGGCAAGAAAACAGATTTGGCATTTGAAGTTGGCAAGTTGGTGGCATCTCGTGCCAAAGCTGCTGGCATCACCAAAGTTGTATTCGATCGCGCTGGCAACCGTTATCACGGCCGAGTAGCAGCAGTTGCTGATGGTGCTCGCGATGCTGGACTGGCCCTCTAAGAAACGATGATGATGACAAAAGAAAAAGACATGACAAGTAACGAGCGTCCAGAGCGCAATGATCGTCGCGAGCGACGTGGCGAGCGCGGGGGTGCCGAGAAGAGCAACCACCTAGAGCGCGTAGTTGCGATCAACCGAGTAGCGAAAGTAGTGCAAGGTGGTCGTCGCTTCAGCTTTACTGCGCTAGTGGTTGTTGGCGATGGCGATGGTCAGGTTGGCGTTGGCTATGGCAAAGCAAAAGAAGTGCCACAGGCAATTTCTAAAGCAGTTGAAGAAGCAAAGAAGAGCTTCTTCAAAGTGCCAAGAATCCAAGGAACTATTCCACATCCAGTAACTGGGGAAGCTGCTGCCGGCGTGGTATTGCTACGTCCTGCTGCTCCTGGTACTGGTGTGATCGCAGGTGGCGCGGCTCGTGCTGTACTGGAATGTGCTGGTATCACTGACGTGCTAAGCAAGTCACTTGGTAGTGACAATGCAATCAACGTGGTTCATGCCACTGTTGCCGCACTTAAGTTACTCGAACTACCACAGTCAGTTGCTGCTCGTCGTGGCAAGCCACTTGAAGATGTTGCACCAAATGCAATGTTGAAAGCACAAGCTGCTGGAACTGGAGCTAAGTAATCATGGCGAAATATCAAATCACTCAGATTAAGTCAGATATTGCTGGCACTAAAGCGCAGCGGCAGACGCTGCGTTCACTTGGGCTAAGAAAGATTGGCGATGTCTCAATCAAAGAAGATAAGCCAGAGTTTCAAGGCATGATGCGTGCGGTTGCGCACTTGATTTCAGTAGAGGAGGTCAAGTAGTTATGACCGTAAAAGTTCATCATCTACGACCAGCACCAGGCGCTAAGACGGCAAAAACTCGTGTTGGCCGTGGTGAAGCATCAAAAGGTAAAACTGCTGGCCGCGGTACCAAAGGTACTAAGGCGCGCTACCAGGTGCCAGCGCGTTTTGAGGGTGGTCAGTTGCCACTTCACATGCGCTTACCAAAACTAAAAGGCTTTAAGAACCCATACAAAGTTGAGTTCCAGGTGGTAAATGTGGCTGACCTAAATGCCGCATTTCCGAAGGGCGGCGAAGTTGGGATCACTGATTTAGTTCGTGCCGGATTGGTTCGTAAAGGCGAACCAGTTAAGGTGCTCGGTAATGGTGAGATCAGCGTGAAGTTGACCGTGTCAGCACACAAGTTCTCCGACACTGCTGCTGCAAAGATTGCGGCAGCTGGCGGAAAAGCCGAAGTACTTAGCTAGTTAACGAAAGGCATAGATCATGTTTAGCGTATTCGCAAATGCATTTCGCACACCAGATCTGCGAAAGAAGTTGCTATTTGTGCTGGGCATGATTGCGATTTATCGCTTTGGTGCCGTGATGCCAACTCCTGGCATTGATTACAACGCAGTGCAGCAATGCGTAGCGTTAGTGCAGGACAACACGCTTTATTCGTTGATCAATCTCTTTAGCGGTGGTGCGTTACTACAACTTTCAATCTTCGCGCTAGGGATCATGCCATACATCACTGCCAGCATTATATTGCAGTTGTTGGTTGTGGTAATTCCTCGACTTGAAGCCCTCAAGAAAGAAGGCCAGTCAGGTCAAGCGGTAATTACCCAGTACACCAGATATGTCACCATCGGACTTGCAATTTTGCAAGCTACCTCAATTGTGGCGCTGGCTCGAACTCCAGGAGCGTTGCTACAAGGTTGCGATCTTGCCCTGATTCCAGATACCTCAATTGGAATTTTGTTGGTAATGGTGATCACGCTTACTGCTGGAACTGCCGTCGTGATGTGGTTGGGTGAGTTGATTACTGACCGCGGTGTTGGTAACGGTATGTCACTTTTGATTATGGCATCAATTATTTCTACTTTGCCAGGCCAGCTATGGGGCGTGCTTCGTGGTAATGGTTTCTGGCAATTTGCGGTAGTAATGGCACTAGGTGTGGCATTGATCGTGGTAGTTGCTTTCGTTGAGCAAGGTCAGCGTCGAATTCCAGTTCAGTATGCCAAGCGAATGGTTGGTCGCCGACAATATGGTGGCACCAGTACCTATTTACCAATTAAGGTAAACATGGCTGGTGTGATTCCAGTTATCTTCGCTTCATCATTGCTTTATGTGCCAGTGCTGTTCACTCAGCTTTCTGGCTCAACTGCCGAATGGGCACAATGGATCTCACGTAATCTTTCGGATTCCACATCACTAACTTACGCAATCACATATGCCTTGATGATCTTCTTCTTTGCTTTCTTCTATGTTTCCATCACCTTTAATCCAGATGATGTGGCTGACGACATGAAGAAATATGGCGGCTTTATTCCAGGCATTCGCGCTGGTAAACCAACTGCAGATTATTTGCGTTTTGTCTTGAACCGACTATTAACTGCAGGCGCAACCTATCTAATGATTATCGCCATCATTCCATATTTCATCTTTGGTGCGATGGGAATTGGGGCACAGTTAGCATTTGGTGGCACTAGCTTGTTGATTATGGTTGGTGTTGGTTTGGACTTCGTGAAGCAGGTTGAAGCACAGCTACAGCAGCGAAACTACGAAGGTTTCTTAGGTTAACTAATGCGCATCGTTCTGATGGGCCCGCCGGGCGCGGGTAAAGGAACGCAAGCGATTAGTTTGGCTAGCGAACTTGGCATTCCCCACATCTCTACTGGCGATATTTTTCGCAGCAATGTTTCAGCCGAAACTGAACTTGGTGTGCTCGCTAAAAAATATATGGATGCTGGTGAATATGTGCCAGATAGCGTCACTAATGAAATGGTGAAGAATCGCTTAGCAGAGCCAGATGCCAAGTCTGGTTTCTTGCTCGATGGCTATCCGCGAACGGTCGCACAGGTGGCTGAGTTGGATTCCGTTTTGAACAAGCTTGGCGCTGCAGTTGATCTGGTAATTGAGCTCACGGTCGATATTGATGAAGTGGTAAATCGCCTGGTGCAACGGGCTGCCCAGCAGGGCCGAAGTGATGACTCTGAAGATGTGATTCGGCGCCGGCTTGAGGTATATACCGAGCAGACCGCACCGCTGATTGAGGCATATCGAGCCCGCGGCCTGCTGAAAGCAGTTGATGGCATGGGGGAGATTGAGCAGGTTCGCGCTCGCCTAGCCGAAGCCGTGCGCTGAGCCCCGAACCCGACTGCAGGGGACTAATCCCTGCCCCGTAGGATTGCCCTTCCGTTCTGCTGCCATTGGCAGCGTGAACTTAAGGTCAAAGAGCTAGAAAGTGAGAGGGCCGAGTGTCCAAAAAGGACGGTGCCATTGAACTGGAAGGCACCATTTTAGAGGCGCTACCGAACGCGATGTTTCGAGTAGAACTCGACAATGGTCACAAAGTTCTTGCCCATATCAGCGGGAAGATGCGAATGAATTACATTCGAATTCTTCCTGATGATCGAGTTATCGTGGAGCTAAGCCCCTACGACTTAACTCGCGGGCGGATCATCTACCGCTACAAGTGAGGTAAAGAGCTTTATGAAGGTACAACCAAGCGTTAAGCCGATGTGCGACAAGTGCAAAGTCATTCGTCGTCACGGTCGGGTGATGGTGATTTGCGAAAATCCACGTCACAAGCAGCGTCAAGGCTAAAAACTAAATAAGTCACAATCAACCCGATTGTGATCACACGAATGTTCGACCCTGTTGCGTGCCAACAAAACAGACGAACCCTTTGTCAGAGGCGAAGGCTTACCCGGGCGGGTAGGACAACATTCGTGACCAGAAACCTCTGCTAACGAAAGTGAGTAACCGCCCATGGCACGACTCATTGGTGTCGATCTTCCGCGCGATAAGCGCTTAGAAGTCGCACTTACCTACGTCTACGGCATCGGCCGAACTCGAGCTGCACAAATGCTGCAAGCAACTGGTATTTCACCAGATCTTCGAGTAAAAGATATGAGCGATGATCAGCTATCGCAGCTTCGTGATTACATTGAAGCAAACTTCAAAGTTGAAGGTGACCTTCGACGTGAAGTAACAGCGGACATTCGTCGCAAGATTGAAATTCAGAGCTACCAAGGCACGCGTCACCGTAAAGGATTGCCAGTTCGTGGTCAGCGCACTCATACCAATGCACGCACTCGCAAGGGACCTCGTAAGACGGTCGCTGGCAAGAAGATTGCAACGAAGTAAGGACTGACTAAATGGCACCGAAAACAACAAAGACCGCTTCTGGCAAGCCAGCCGGAAAGAAGTTGCGTAAAAAAGAGCGCAAGAATGTGGCACAAGGTCAAGCTCATATTAAGAGCACTTTCAATAACACCATTGTTTCGATAACTGATCCATCTGGCGCAGTTATCTCATGGTCATCATCAGGTCAGGTTGGCTTCAAAGGTTCACGTAAGTCCACCCCGTTCGCCGCACAGTTAGCTGCTGAAGATGCGGCAAAGCGTGCGATGGAACATGGCATGAAGCGAGTTGATGTTTTTGTTAAAGGTCCAGGATCAGGTCGAGAGACTGCGATTCGATCTTTGCAAGCTGCTGGGTTAGAGGTTGGTTCAATCTCAGATGTAACACCAGTTCCCCACAATGGTTGCCGACCGCCGAAGCGCCGTCGCGTCTGAGAAAGCACAGGAGAAAAATTTAAATGGCTCGTTATACAGGTCCAAAGTGCAAGCGTTGCCGTCGCGAGAAGGTAAAGCTATTTTTGAAAGGTTCTAAGTGCGACGGTCCAAAGTGTCCACTTGAGTCTCGACCATACCCACCAGGTCAGCATGGCCGCGGTCGGGCAAAGGAATCTGAGTATTTGCTCCAGATGCGCGAGAAGCAAAAGCTTGCTCGGCAATATGGTGTTCTAGAAAAGCAGTTCCGTAACTACTTTGAAGAAGCATCACGTCGAACTGGTAAGACCGGTGACAACTTGTTGGCACTGCTTGAAACCAGATTAGATAACGTGGTTTTCCGCGCTGGCTTTGCAAAGAGTCGCGATATGGCCCGTCAGCTAGTTAAGCATGGTCACTTCACCGTTAATGGTAAGAAAGTTGATATTCCATCATTCGCAGTTTCACCAAGTGATGTGATTGAGGTCAAAGTTGACTCTCGAGAGATCACCCCATTTGTGGTGGCACGCGCCGAAGCTGGCGAACGAAAAGTGCCAGGCTGGATGGAAGCAATTCCAAACCGGATGCGAATTTTGATTCACGCAGCGCCAGAGCGCTCCCAGATCGATACCAATGTTCAAGAGCAATTGGTAGTTGAGCTTTACAGCAAGTAACAACCCTGGCTGTTGGCAACAACAGCTTTGATGTGGGAGCAACCCCGCCTCACATCATCCAAAGACGCGGCACCATATAGCGGGTGCCGACCGAAAGGAAAAAACAGTGCTAATTGCACAGCGCCCCACCCTCACTGAAGAAGTTCTGTCCGATACTCGATCACGCTTCGTGCTCGAACCACTAGAGCCAGGTTTTGGTTACACCCTAGGCAACTCAATGCGTCGCACCTTGCTGTCATCAATTCCTGGTGCTGCTGTTACCTCAATCCGAATTGAGGGAGTGTTGCACGAGTTTGGCACGATCGATGGCGTTAAAGAAGATGTCACAGAAATCTTGCTAAATATCAAGAATCTAGTTGTCTCTAGTGAAAACGATGAGCCAACCGTGATGTATCTGCGCAAAGAAGGTCCAGGTTTAGTTACTGCTGCTGATATCAATCCACCAGCAGGTGTGGAAGTTCATAACAAGGAACTGCAGATCGCTACCTTAAACGCTGGCGCAACTCTTGAAGTTGAGTTTGTAGTTGAGCGTGGCCGTGGTTATGTGCCATCAACCATGAACAAAGGAACTGATCCAGAAATTGGTCGCATTTATGTCGATTCAATTTACAGCCCAGTTACCAAAGTTACCTACAAAGTTGAAGCAACTCGTGTTGAGCAGCGCACCGACTTTGATAAGTTGATCATTGATGTTGAAACCAAACCTTCAATGTTGCCACGAGATGCAGTGGCATCAGCAGGTAAGACTTTGGTTGAGCTATTTGGTCTAGCCCGCGAACTTAATCTTGATGCTGAGGGAATTGAGATTGGCCCATCAGCGCTAGATTCATTCGCCGCAGAGCAACTAAACATGCCAATTGAGCAACTTGACCTAACCGTTCGCTCATACAACTGCCTAAAGCGCGAAGGCGTTCACACTGTAGGTGAGCTAATGACTCGCTCTGAAGCTGACCTATTGGATATTCGTAACTTTGGTCAGAAGTCAATTGATGAAGTTAAAGGCAAGCTAACCATGCTTGGTCTTGCACTTAAGGACAGCCCAGCTGGTTTTGATCCAACTAAGGTGGCTGGCTACTACGACGAAGTTGATGAAGATGAGCTTGACGGCGAAGTCTTTGTTGAAGACGAGAAACTGTAAGCAGGAAAAGGAAACAACATGCCAACTCCAACTAAAGGCGCACGCTTAGGCGGCAGCCCAGCTCACGAGAAGATGATTTTGTCTAATTTGGCAACCCAACTTTTCCAGCACGGCAAAATCACCACAACTGAAACCAAAGCAAAGAAGCTTCGACCGTACGCTGAGCGATTGATTACTTTCGCAAAGCGTGGTGATCTAGCTTCTCGTCGTCGAGTCATGATGACTATTCGCGATAAGGGCGTAGTGCACAGTTTGTTTGCTGAAATTGGGCCAAAGTTCGCCGAGCGAAAAGGCGGCTACACTCGCATCACCAAACTTGCGCCACGAAATGGTGATCGCGCACCAATGGCAGTAATCGAACTAGTTGAACCATTAGCTGAGCAGGTAGTTGCCGAAGCAACAGGTGCTGCAAAGCGTGCTGCAAAAGAAAAGGAAAGCGCCGAGTAAGTTGAAAGCGCATTCGTTATGAATTCACGAATTGAGCCCGCCAGCAATGGCGGGCTCACTCGTATTCGGTTGGATATTAGTTACGACGGCTCAAATTATGTTGGCTGGGCCAAACAGCCAGATGGCTTAAAAACAATTCAAGGTGAGTTAGAAACTGCACTTGCTGCTATCACCGGTTTAGCGGAAGTGAAAACTATTGTTGGCGGACGAACTGATGCTGGCGTGCATGCTCGCGGTCAGGTATGTCATTTAGATTTACCAACCGAGTTTGTCACTGAACAACTTTCTCGAATGGCACGGCGACTACATGTCTTGTTGCCGGCTGATATTCGAATTAACAGCGTGAAAGTGGTGCCGAGTAACTTTGATGCCAGGTTTGCGGCATTAGCGCGTCGATACAGCTATCGAATTGCGGATCGCTTTGTTGATCCACTAACACGAAATTGGGTGTTAACCCATGACTTTCCGCTTGATGTGGCAGCAATGAATGCCGCATCGGCACCATTAGTTGGACTGAATGATTTTGCGGCGTTTTGTAAACCAAAGCCAGGCGGCAGCACGATTAGGAATTTAACTGAACTTTCCTGGAGTCGGGAAGGCGATTTAGTAGTTGGCCACTTCAAAGCAGATGCTTTCTGCCATTCCATGGTGCGCTCATTAGTTGGAGCATTGATTCCAGTTGGGGATGGCAGAAAAGATATTGATTGGCCAGGCCGATCACTCAGAGCAGCCGAGCGAGTTTTTGATATTCCAGTTGCGCCAGCCCACGGCTTAGTGTTGGAAGAGATTTATTACCCAGCTGAAAGTGAATATGAAGCTCGAATTGCTAAGACGCAAGCATTGCGCAGTGCAGACGAGGTTGATTAGTGGGCCATATTGATGCAACTGGCATCACCATGATTTTGCCTGATGGTCGCTTATTGCTAGATGAAGTTTCCTTTCGGGTAGGAGATGGTGCGCATGCCGCCATGGTTGGCCCAAATGGTGCGGGCAAAACAACTTTAATGCGCATTATTGCTGGCGACGTTGAACCATTCGCTGGTGCGGTTGCGCAATCCGGTGGACTGGGCGTGATGCGGCAGTTTATTGGCGGCATTCGAGATGAAACTACTATTCGAGATCTGCTGCTTAGTTTGTCGCCGCCTCGAATTAAAGATGCTGCCGCCAAATATCGCGCTGCCGAACTAAAGCTTGCAGAGCAACCAGAGAGCGAAAAAGTTCAGATGCGCTTTGCCCAAGCGATTTCTGATTGGGGCGATGCTGGCGGTTATGACATGGACGTGCTCTGGGATATCTGCACTACCCAAGCGATAAATATTCCATTTGTTGAATGTCAAGATCGATTAGTTAACACGCTATCTGGTGGTCAACAAAAACGATTGGCACTTGAAGCGTTGCTGCGCGGACCAGATGAGGTGCTAATGCTTGATGAGCCTGATAACTATCTGGATGTGCCAGGAAAACTCTGGCTGGAAGAGCAAATAAAAACATCACCAAAAACTATTTTGTTAATTTCCCACGATCGAGCGTTACTAAATGCGGTAGCAGATCGAATCATCACCGTAGAAGATGGTCGAGTTTGGGTTCATGGCGGATCTTTCGCGACTTATCATGATGCGCGCAAAGCGCGCTATGAGCGACAAGAAGAAATTTTGCGCCGGTGGAATGAAGAGCATGAACGACTTAAAGAATTAGTTCAAACTTTACAGCGCCAAGCTAAATCATCCCCAGATATGGCAAGTAAATATCGAGCGATGCAAACTAGATTGCGAAAATTTGAAGAAGCTGGCGCCCCAGAAGCACCACCGCCAGATCAAAATATCAAAATGAATCTGCGTGGTTCTCGAACTGGGGTGCGAGTGATTACTTGTGAGCAAACTGAGATATCTGGTTTGTTGAAACCATTTGATCTGGAAATCTTTTTTGGCGATCGCTTAGCTGTGCTGGGACCAAATGGTGCTGGCAAATCTCATCTACTGCGATTGTTCGCTGAAACTGAGGCAGATGAGATAAAGGTTGGCAAAGCCTGGAGTGGAAAAAAGAAAATTGGTGCTCGCGTTGTGCCAGGACATTTTGCGCAAACGCATGCGCATCCAGAATGGGTCAACCACACCCCAATTGAGATCCTCAACAAAGTTAAACCAATGCTGTTAAATGAGTCGATTGGAATTTTGCGTAAATATGAATTGAGCAAGCAGGCCGAACAAAAATTCCAAACCCTCTCCGGTGGCCAACAGGCAAGACTGCAGATTTTGGTGCTGGAGCTGGGCGGGTGCAATTTGCTGCTGCTAGATGAGCCAACCGATAACCTGGACCTAGCCTCGGCCGAGGCGCTGCAGGATGCGCTGGACGCGTTCCAGGGCACCGTGATTGCGGTTACCCATGACCGTTGGTTTGCCGAATCCTTTGATCGATACCTCTATGTGGGGGCAGATGGGGTGGTACGAGAGACCCAAGCCCCACAATGGTTCTGAGCCCCGACCCGACGGCACTCCCCTTAGGGGGGCTGGGTAATCTTTCCCACTGGACTTAGGCGAAATCTGAGGTCCAACCCCGAGCAAACTACAAGGAGTAAGGCGTGC
>JBMTAF010000007.1:0-26808 GCA_049428425.1 Candidatus Nanopelagicales bacterium | reverse complement strand
GTACGATCAATAAATTCAAGGCACCTGATTCGAGATAGAAAAATGGTGATAGTGCTCAATTCTTCTAAATCTTCATTAGTTTTGATCTCGAATTGAACTTGATTTCCCTCGATAAAGAATCCAACCGAAACCAACTCGAGGTAATCGTCTATTGGTAAATCTAGTGGGCCTCTATCTTTCCCAAAATCATTAGGTTCAGAATCGCTATCCTCATTAGGAACTTCATTAAGTAACGCTTCTAGTTGCTCTGCGATAACTGCTGCCTGCTGTTTTTCGATTTTTATTGAAACGGTAGATTGCTGATCAGTTATCTGCCAGAAAAAAGTCCGCTCACCTGGTAATCCAATTGTTCCTATTATGCATCTAGTTGGGTTATTGAATCTCATAATCAACTCTCGGTGGGTCCACTCAAAACTTGGTTAACTCTGACTATTGACAACCCTTCGGTTGAGAGCTCGAACTCAGTAATCGAAGCGGGGTCTATTCTTATTCTTTGTATTTTGCTAATTGACACCGCGAGGGCTTTAGTTACCAGTACCTTGATAATATCTGCGTGGCTAAATGCAACCACGGTAGCATTTTCTTCATGCCTTTCAACAAGAGATTCGAGATACCTTTGCAATCTTGTGTTCACCTCTTCAAAGCTCTCTCCTGCTGGAAATCTAAATGAGTCTGCATTCTTTTGCAGGTAACTCCAATCCTCAAGTTTCTCTAAATCTTCAAGTCTTTTGCCTGACCAGTCACCATAATCAACCTCAGCTAAATTATCATCTATAAGTATTTCGTCATAACTGGAACTAGCTACGGCTAGACGAGCAGTTTCTAGGCATCGTTGAATTGGTGACGAATATAAACACGGTCTCGAAAGTTTATTGATAGCCCTATTCAAAATACTGGCTTGTGATTTTCCTTGAGGAGACAGGGCTACCCCAGAAAGCCTTCCAGCAAGAATTCCCTTGGCATTTGCTTCTGATTCCCCATGTCGAATCAAGAGAAGTTTCATGTATCAACCTACCGGAACTAAATCGAACCAGATGAGTCCAGCGATCAATACTGAGCCCAAAATTACGCGATAAATCGCAAAAATAGTAAATGTGTGACGCGTCAACCATCTGAGAATGAATTCAATTGTTAGATAGCCGGTTATAAATGAAACTAGTGCCGCAAATGCCGTGTGGATCCAATCAAAATTGGATGCTACACCTAAGTATTGCAATTGATATATGGCAGACAAGAAGATTGCTGGAAGGGAAAGCAGAAACGAAATTCTTGCTGCGGCAACACGATCGAAGCCAAGCAATCGACCCATAGTCATTGTGACGCCTGATCGGGATACTCCTGGCACTAAAGCCAGTACTTGCGATAGGCCAATCCAAATAGAGTTTGAGGTAGATAAATTCCCAACACCCTTAAGTTGAGGACCGAGTTTATCAACCACATACAGAAGTATTCCAAACACAATTAGCATAGCTGCAATTAGCCGCAGGTCACGTGCAGTGGTTTCAAAAAAATCAGCAAAAAAGAAGCCAACGATTACAATGGGAATAGTGGCGATGACCATATATCTGAATAATCTGGCACTTTGATCATCGTTGCGCTTTATCACTGAACTAACAAGACTCTTTAAATCCCGTCGGAAATAGAGACCGACCGCAAATGCAGTGCCTAACTGAGTTACCGCCGAGAACGCGGCACCTGGATCGGGAATTCCCATAAAAACAGCAACGATTCTGATATGGCCGGTCGATGATATCGGCAGATATTCCGTTAATCCTTGAATAATTCCGAGTACAAATGCATCAAGCCACAGATTCAATTAAGCCTCTCTTAAGAAGTGATCAAAAACTCGAACACCAAATTCCAGCGATTCAACCGGAACGCGTTCATTCACACCATGAAATAGGGCTGCAAAATCTAGTCCAGCGGGAAGTTTCAATGGTGCAAATCCAAAACATCTAATCCCCAATTTATCTAATGCCTTTGCATCAGTCCCACCACTTAACGTGTACGGCAAAATTCTTGCAGCCGGATCCTCAGTCAAAATGCTTTTCTTTATTGCATCAACCAGATCCCCATCAAACCTTGTCTCTACTGAACGTTCAATAATTTGTGGTTTGATTTCAATTTCAGGTCCAACTATTTGCCTGATTTGACTTAGAAAATCCTCCTGTAAACCAGGTAGAAATCTTCCATCAATAACCGCCATTGCCTCACCTGGTACAACATTTGTCTTATAGCCAGCACTAAGCATGGTCGGATTGGCGGTATGTTGAATAGTTGCACCAATAATCTTAGAAAGAGAGCCAAAGGCAGCGACTAATTCTTCCGGATGATCTTCGTCTAGCGGAATACCGGTCATTTCCGATATCTCTTGCAGAAGTAGTCTGACGGTATCAGTTAATCGAATTGGCCATTGATAATTGCCGATTCTCTCAACAGCTTCGGCGATGCGAACAACAGCATTATTCTGCTGAATCATGGAACCATGCCCTGCAATTCCTTTGGCATGAAGCTCGAGCCAAGCAATTCCTTTTTGGGCTGCTTCGATAAAATAAAGTTGCAAATCCTCGCGAAGTGAATAAGAAAATCCGCCAACTTCGCCCACTGCTTCAGTCACATTCTCAAATTCATCTTTTGCATTAGATACTAGCCATTGCGCCCCATAGCGACTACCAGCTTCTTCATCAGCAGTAAACATCAATACCAGATCGCGGTTTGGCTTTATTCCAAGTTGTTGCCAGGCACGCAGTGTGGCCAGCGTAATTGCGCAGCCACTTTTCATGTCTACTGCTCCTCGACCCCAAACCATGCCATCTTCGATTGCACCACTAAACGGCGGTAATCGCCAATCGCCTACCGCCGGAACAACATCTAAATGACCATGAATAGCCAATGCGCCACGGTCGCCATTTGTGCCGGGAATTCTTGCTACTACATTTAAACGCCTACTCCGGGACTCATAGAGCCGACTTTCGATTCCTACTTCATCTAACAAACTCTGCACATATTCCGCAGCAGCTGCCTCACCAGGTCCAGAATCATCACCATAGTTGGTGGTATCCAATTGAATCAATTGTTGAGTTATTGAAACAACTTCAGGTTCAGCAATTTGACTGAAAGTCATGTTATTAGGTGACATGGTTCCATTCCTCTAGGTCTTGTAAGTGACGCCAAACCCAATTGTTATCCTTCCCCGACAGTCCGGGTGGCGGAACGGCAGACGCGCTAGCTTGAGGTGCTAGTCCCCGTATAGGGGGTAGGGGTTCAAGTCCCCTCTCGGACACCATTAGATATAAAACCTTACGAATATTAGAGCGAACAAAATCGCAAGCCAACCGAAAATTGCCAAATTTGCAATCACAGATAAATTTCGTTTTTCGGGCCAAACTTCAGCAATACTCAACAAGCTCAATGGAACAGTCACCGCCCAAACCACCATGCACCATGGGCACAGTGCGCCAATAACATACAAACTTTGGTAAGCCAGCCAAAGCACAAAAAGATGCCCAAAGGTTAGCCCTAGGAATAATCCATACTTGAAGTAGTTTGGCAGGGAATTTCGAGAGATGCCAATAAGTCCCAGCGTGATCAACACCGGAAATAGGATTACTCCCAAGATGCTATTTGCAAATCCAAATACCGAAGCTTGCTCAGTCGTGACAACAGAACCACATGCGAATATTTCATTTAAACTGCATGAGAGTTTGTAATTTGGATCTTCCAATAGAAAAATTTTCTCTATGGTAAGTGCTGCAGATGCAGCTAGCCCCAGCACTCCACCAACTAGCATAAAGAATGAATACCGAATCGAAGGCAAGTAACTCTTCATCAGATTACGCCCGCATAAGCCAATAATTTCAGTACAACTTTATGCTGACCGCCTGTCATCTCTGAGGCAGTTTGACTACTAATTGCTTCCATTGGGGTTAACCAAGCAAGATCAAGTGCGCTCTGACTCGGAGAGCAGTCGCCCTGTACTGGAATCAAATAACTCAATGCAACTGCGTGTTGTCGCGGATCATGCAAACCTGTTACCTCTGGATCTGGAAAATACTCCGAGATACTTATTGGCAGCGTACTGCTTGGCAACAGTGGCAGCGCTAGATTTCCGAGGTCTTTCTCAAGATGTCTTATTAGTGCATCGCGAACGAGTTCACCATGAAGAACGCGACCCGAGACTATCGATCTGGCAATTGTGCCATCAGGCATAGCCCTGAGAAGCAATCCAACTTCGGAAATATTCCCGTTTGTGTCAGTACGCACCGGCAAGGCTTCGACATACAAAATTGGCAGCTGAGCCCTGGCGTCCTTAATCTGATCAGCAGAGAGCCAGCTCCCCCGCTGATCCAATTCCGCTTGCACTAGTTCTTCTTATCTATTCGTTTGAACGTGCCAGTAGTGAAAGAAGGCGAAGTAATTCGATGTACAGCCAAACGAATGTAACCGTGAGTCCAAATGCCAATCGCCATGCTTCTCGCTCTGGCGCGCCAGCATGCACCGCAAATTCAATCGCACCGAAATCAGTAATTAGCGACAGTGTTGCCAGAACTACGCCAATGCCGGCAAAGAGCAAGCCGAATGATCCGCCGTAAAGCCCCCAGCCCTCATTCAACCCAAATAGCGCGGAAATGAAAGATATAAGTGCGAAAACAGCATAAGAAATAACCGCATACTGCATGAATCGGAGAAACTTAGGACCAGACCGAACAATTCTTAAGGCATAAAGTGTAAGCACCGTAACAAATGTGACGCTGGCAGCCATAAAAGCTTGTTGAGCCACACCTGGATATTGCAAATTCAGACCATAACTAACCATTCCGGCAAAAGCGCCCTGAACTAGACCATACAAAACAACCAAACTAGGTGACACCTGGCGCTTGAAGGTATTAATCAGACCCAAACCTATTCCTATGATGGCCAGAAGTAGCACCGGTGAAAATCCAATTGCGGGGGCCAGATTCCAGCCCGCAAACGCGCCAACTGCCAAAAATCCGGCAACAATAATCGATTTGTTAAGGACTGAATCTATAGAAATCGGTCGGTCAGTTGCAGTGAGATTAGATCCCGGTTGGTAGGCGTATTCGCCGACCACTCTTTCAATTACTGGGTTCGACATGTTTCCTCCTGGGCGCTTATTGTAGTGAAAAGCCTGGGAAACGTCTGATAGCTCACTTGACTCGAGCCGTGGCAAACCAGCGATCCCCATTTCGATGTACCACCACAGGTACACCGTAAGTAGCACTTAGGGTCACTGAAGAAATGACTTGATCGATTGGTCCGCTCGCAATCGCCTTGCCAGAACGGAGCAGTAGGACGTGCGTGATTCCCGCGGGGATTTCCTCAACGTGATGTGTGACCATAACTATTGCTGGCGCATCAGGCTTTAGGCACAGATTCTGGAGCTTATTAAGAAGTGATTCTCTAGAGCCAAGATCTAATGCAGCCGTAGGCTCGTCTAGCAGTAAAAGTTCAGGATTAGGCATCAAGGCTCGAGCGATCAATAGCCGCTTTCGCTCCCCATCTGAAATGTTTGCGATGCGTTTCTTTGATAATTCCAACAAGGACCACTCCTGCATCAGAGAATACGCCCGCTCTTCATCCAATTCGGCATATCGTTCAAGGCCAACACCAGTAACGCCATGAACAGCACTTATGACAGCATCGTGAACAGTTTCGTCGAACCCTATTCGATTGAGCATATTAATAGTTGCAAGTCCGATTCTTGACCTTATCTCCGTTATGTCACTGATACCAAATGTTTCACCCAATACTTCAGCTGATCCAGAGGCGGGAAAAATGTATCCACTAAGTAATTGAAGAAACGTCGTTTTACCGGCGCCATTTGGCCCAAGAACAGCCCATTTCTCAGAAGAGCGCATCTGCCAATTTATATTGCTGAGAATCTGTGTTTTACCCCGATTGACGGATACGTCATTTAATTTGGCGATAATGGACACGGGCAAACAATACTGGGCGGGAAAAAAGAGGACTCATAAGGTTTACCCGTGATTAAAGAACCATTTAACGCCCTCCTTTGGCATGCTGCAGCCACTATGCGGGCCTGCTCGGTTGAACTAGCACAGCACGGCTCTCAATTGTTGAGGAACTTGGCCCCTTGCTTACCTGGAAAATTGTTTGGAATTAGATCACTAACAAATACGACGGACTTCACCTTGGTTGATTTTGCCAATTACGAACACTACAAACTTAATCAAGCAGTTAATGGAGAATGGCGAGTAGAGACACGACAAGGTCCATCAACCATTGAGATACATTCAATCGGAGAATGTCTTAGGGTTATAAATCAAGAAATCTATTCGCTAACTTACAAGTTCTCTGATGTGCAAATCGACTTCAACAATTGGCCCGATATTGAACTTTCATCTGATAATTCTCTTCAGATGTTAGGAATATTTGACCTGCGAGGATTAGACAAGTTAGTTCAACTTGAATCATTGGCATCAAGGGTTTCATTCACTTCGACAGCGACCAGCCCAATGTCACTAGGCACTATGGCAGCCACTCAAGACTTGGTAAGGCAGATTGATCATTTAACTCGGCGAGCGCGGATATTGCTTACAAATGCACTAATCTATTCAGTCTATGCATCTGCAGCAGATAAGGAATAGAACTTGATTACGCTTGATGGTACTAGTTCAGTTGAGAACGTTAAGATCTCTGCCGAATTCCAAGAATTGATCTTTAGTAGTGGATTCAACCCTGCATATCCGGTGCTAGTTGTTTCCGATGTCGACTCAACCTTCATTAAACAGGAAGTAATTGATTTGCTCGCAGCAAGATGTGGAAAGGGCGCGGAGGTTGCAGCAATTACAGACCGAGCGATGCGTGGTGAAATAGATTTTTCTGAATCATTGCGCAGCCGGGTTGCCACCTTAGCCGAACACTCAGTTTCAATTCTTACTGAAGTCAGGAATCAAATTGAGTATTCCGATGGCGCAGTAGATCTTGTGAATGAGCTAAGGGATTTGGGCCATCACTTCGCATTAGTTTCAGGCGGATTCCAACAGATTTTGGAGCCAATTTGTCATGAGCTAAAGATTATTCACTATCTTGCTAATCGGTTAGAAATTAGTAAAGGATTACTAACTGGAAAAATTGACGGAAAAATTGTTGATGCTGATGCTAAGGCTGAATTCTTGATTAAAACACAAGATCAATTAGGAGTTTCACCCAGCAATGTAATAGCTATTGGTGACGGCGCCAATGACATTCCCATGATGCAAGCTGCCAGCATCTCGGTCAGCTTCAATGGAAAGCCTAAAGTGCAGGAGATTGCTGACATACATATTTCGAGCGCTCGCTATGACCTGATTAGAGCGCTATTCGTCTAACCTGCGATATGAAAACCACCGTCAACATGCAGAATCTCACCAGTTGTTGATGGCAACCAATCTGAAAATAACAAGATACACGCTTTGGCTGCTGGCACCGGATCGTCGACGTCCCAACTTAGCGGAGATCGTTCGACCCACGCCTCCTCAAAAACTTTGAATCCTGGAATATTTTTGGCCGCAATTGTTCTAAGTGGTCCGGCCGCTACTAAATTACATCGAATCTGATCTTTACCGAGATCCCTAGCCAAATACCTGGAAGTTGACTCCAAAGCTGCTTTTGCAACTCCCATCCAATCGTAAACCGGCCAAGCGCGAGACGCATCGAAATCTAGTCCCACTATTGAAGCACCGCGATTAAGCATCGGTTTCACTGCCATCGTCAAACTTTTTAATGAATAGGTACTAACTTGAAGTGCAGTAGCCACGTCTGACCAAGGGGTGTTGAGGAAATTTCCACCCAGCGCAGATTGCGGCGCAAATCCAATTGAATGAAGTACGCCATCTAATGAATTTAGGTGACCTTTGATCGCATTTGGCAACCCCAATAAGTGATCATCGTTTGTAACATCCAATTCCAAAACCGGTGCTTCCTCAGGTAATCGTTTGCTCGCTCTTTCGGTCAGCGACATTGCTCTACCAAATGAAGTTAAAACAATTTTCGCACCCTGCTCTTGGGCAAGTTTTGCAACATGAAACGCAATTGATTGATCGGTTAAAACTCCAGTAATCAATAATGACTTTCCATCAAGCAGGCTCATTAATTCCCCATTCCTAATCCGCCATCCACCGGGATAATTGCACCAGTGATATATCGAGCGTTTTCGGATGCCAAGAATGCGACCAATTCAGCAATTTCACTCGGCTCGGCAATCCGGCCCAGCGGTGTTTGCGAAACTACTACATCCTTGAATTCCTTGGACAGATCCTTCGTCATGTCGGTATTTACATATCCTGGCGCTACCAGATTGACGGTAACATTTCGTGGGCCAAGTTCTCGTGCCAAACTTCTGGTTAACCCAATCAATCCTGACTTGGTCGACGCATAAACTGAACTGCCAGCGCTCCCACTCATCCCAAGGACGCTACCGACAAAAATTATTGATCCATGACGATTTTTCATCAGAGACTTTGCTGCCCGACGGGCGAGGAGGATATTGCCGGTTAGGTTTACTTGGATCATCTGATCAATATCGGCTTCAGCCGTTCTGATAAGCAGGAGTTCTTTACTAATTCCAGCATTCGCAACAACAACGTCAAGCACGAAGCCTGCCCCTTCAATCTGATCAATGACATTTTCCGCGGCACTAGGCGTAGACATATCGGCAACTATTGAGGTACATCCTGGGATATCGGCCGGCTGGCGGGAGGTAATGAAAACCTGGTATCCCGAATTAACCAATGTTTCAGCGATCGCTCGACCGATCCCTCTACTGCCCCCTGTTACCAACGCCGCTTTCGTCATGGTGGTGAGATTACCCTGAACCGTTCGGTAACTTGGGATTAGCGCGAGCGAAAAGACGAAATACCCTCTAGTTTTCTCCGGTGGCCAAGAAATCAGCACCGAGTTACGTGATCACCTCTGTTCAGCGTGGGATTAGCGACGAACAGCGTGGCCGACGTGATCGGTATCTAATTGGCATGAGCTTAAGAACCAGCTGCTTTATTGGCGCGATTCTTACTTCAGGAGTGCTGCAATGGGCACTCCTTGCCGGTGCTATTTTCTTGCCGTATATTGCAGTTTTTATTGCAAATGCCGGGCGAGAGTGGGATCGTTCGCCATTCTTCATTGCCAGCGCTCGTAATCAAAAGCAATTAAGTGATTCAGCTGATCCAGCCCAGTAACGAAGTCTTCGATGTCTAACCGCCGAATTTTTGGATTATGGCTACTTGCGCTTCTAGTCTTCTCGGGTTCACTCATCGCTGCTAATTGGCAGTATCAACGGCATCTTACGAAAAAGGAATTCAGCGAGAGCGTAAACCAACGCTTGGCTTCCTCGCCACGAGCCATTACGGACGCATTAATGATTGAGACGTGGCAACCGGTTTCCTTTGCGGTGACGCTCAGTGCGGAATCTAAATTGATTAGAAAACGTCCACTTGACGGAAGAAATGGATTGTGGCTTGTGAATTCTGCGATTCATGATTCCGGATTTCGAGTTCCAGTACTACTTGGATGGTTGCCAGCTTCAGCTGGGGCTAATGTTGAATTGGAAATACCGAACCTGCCGCAGCAGAAATTTCAAGCAATTGGAGTTGTTAGAGATTTTGAGGCTCTAGAAGAAGCAGTTGATTTGCCAAAGAATCAAATATTGACTGTGAATCCAACCGAAATCAGTAGTGATGTTCCCTATTTTGTTCAGCTTACGTCACCGAATATGGTTTTAACGCCGGAATTTAGATCAGTACCAGTCCCGAGCATTAGTCAAGGACCACATTTCTTCTACGCAATTCAATGGCTAGTTTTTGGGGTTATCGCTTTAATTGGAACTGCAATATTGACTCGCCAGGAACTAAACGTTAAACCCTAACGCTCGAAGCATCTCTCGCCCATCGTCTGTGATTTTATCTGGTCCCCATGGCGGCATCCATACCCAGTTAATTCGGAAATCCTTTACAATTCCATTGAGCGCTGCTCGAGTTTGATCTTCGATTACATCCGTTAGTGGACATGCCGCGCTAGTGAGAGTCATGTCCAAAATGGCGGTACCGGATTCGTCAATATTGACGCCATAGAGCAGTCCTAGGTCTACTACGTTGATACCTAATTCAGGATCGATTACATCATGCAGGGCTTCAATTACATCACTATCAAGCACATCACTCATTTTTCTCTCCTTCAATCGCATCCTTCATCGCCATCCAAGGTAACAGGGCGCATTTTACCCGGGCCGGGTACTTGGATACTCCAGCAAAAGCGGCGGCATCACCCAGAACGTCTTCATTCGGCTCTACCCGGCCTTGTGAATGCATGAGCTCGACGAATTCATCTAGCAGATGCTCAAAGGCCGCCACTGATTTCCCATTTGTAAGTTGATGTAAAACTGACGCGCTCGCTCTGGAAATTGAGCAACCAACACCATCGTGGCTCATCTGTTCAATTTCTCCAGCCGCTACCCTTACCCGAACTGTGACTTCATCTCCGCATGAAGTATTCACATGAAAAGCTTCACCAGTAAAGTCTGATTGCAAGCCTTGACCAGATGGCGAACGATAATGATCCAAGATAATCTCTTGATATAGCGAATCCAGATTCATCACGCCACCTTGAAATACGCTCTAATGCGCGACATTGATTGGATGAAATGATCAACATCAGATTCGCTGTTATAAATATAAAACGATGCTCTGGTTGAAGCGGTCGCTCCTAATTTCCGATGCAGCGGCCAGGCGCAATGATGACCTGCTCTGACTGCAATGCCATCGTTGTCTAAATATTGCGATACATCATGTGGGTGAACTCCAGCTACTTCAAAGCTGACCAGACCACCTCTTGACTTTGTATCTAGTGGTCCCAGAATCCGAACACCTTCGATGGACCTCAAACCATCCATTGCAACTTTGGTCAGGCTTACCTCGTGCTGGTGAATTCGATCCATCCCAATATTCTTAAGATAATCAACTGCAGCGGATAGCCCAATAACTTGAGCGATATTCATTGTTCCAGCTTCGAATTTTCCATTATCACTTCGGAAAGTACTTTTTTCAAAAGTAACATTCTCAATCATATTTCCACCCATCAAGAACGGTGGCAAACCATGCAATAGATCATCACGCAAATACAGCAGGCCTACTCCAGTTGGACCTAGCATTTTGTGTCCGCTCCAAGCAGCGGCTGCGACATTTAGATTTCGTAAGTCAGTTGCCATATGTGGAATGCTTTGGCAAGCATCCAAAACAACAAATGCACCTACCGCTTCCGCAGCTGCAACAATTGGGTCTATGGAGTTTATAGTTCCCAAAACATTGGATTGATGTGTGATTGCAACGATTTTAGTTTTATTAGAAATGATTTCAGGATCAAAGGTTAATCGACCATCGTCAGATACTGAAATATACTTGATAACTGCACCAGTAACCTCGGCCAAATGCTGCCAGGGCACTAAATTGGCATGATGCTCCATCTCGGAGAGTACAATCTCATCGCCTGGATTTAATGAAAACCTTTGATCTTTCTTTACACCACTCTTAGATAAAAGAGTCGCATTCAAGAATGCGTAAGCAACTAGGTTCAAACCCTCGGTAGCATTTTTGGTAAAAACTAAGTTTCCAGAATCAACGCCAACAAATCCAGCGATGTTTTCTCTTGCTGCTTCATAAGCGGCAGAAGCCAACTCTCCCAACTCATGGCCACTTCGATGGATGGTTGCATTGATCTCTTGGTAGTAGTTGCTAACTGCGGCAATAACCGACTTGGGCTTCTGACTTGTTGCTGCAGAATCCAAATAAGTTAAGGGTTTACCACCTCTACCAATCCGTCCAAGTATTGGAAAGTCGTCTATGACACTGGAGCTGATATCAATGCTCAACGAGCGCCACTCTTCTGGTAGCGCTCATAACCTTCAGATTCTAATCTTTCACCCAATTCCGGTCCGCCGGACTCAGCAATTTTTCCATCAACGAATACATGAACAAAGTCAGGAACGACGTGTTGCAGAATTCGTGTGTAATGCGTGATTAGCAAGATGCCGGTCTTCCCAGAGTTTCGAATTCGATTGATACCATCTGATACAGCACGAAGTGCATCAATGTCTAATCCGCTATCAATTTCATCCAGGATTCCTACGTTTGGATTCAATACCTCCATCGACAAAATCTCAAATCTTTTCTTTTCGCCTCCTGAAAAGCCCACATTCACATCTCTTGTTGCAAACTTTTCATCCATCTCGAGATTCTTCATGCTTGATTTAAGTTCGGATAACCAACCGCGAAGATTTGGTGCTTCGCCAGAGATTGCTGTTTTAGCAGTGCGTAAGAAATTGCTGACACTAACTCCCTGAACTTCGACCGGATGTTGCATACCCAAGAAAATACCTGCTCTGGCACGCTCGTCCACTGACATTTCCGCAATGTCTTCGCCATCAAGCAGCACCGTGCCACCTGTGATTTCATACTTTGGATGCCCCATCACTGCCATCGCCAATGTGGACTTACCTGAACCATTCGGTCCCATAATGGCATGAACTTCACCATTGTTGATGGTTAAAGAAACACCATGCAAGATCTCTTTATCTCCAGCTTCTGTTTTCACACTTACATGAAGATCTTTAATCTCTAACTTACTCATTTCCATTCTCCTAATTTACTGAAACTTCAACTGCGTTGGGATTAACATCATTACCGATTCGAACTGGATAACTCTCAACATTTTTCGTGGCTGGTAAACATAATGCGGCGCCAGTTGCCAAATCGAATTGGGCTCCATGTAACCAGCATTCAACTCGACCATCAGCCACTGTTCCCTCTGAAAGTGAAACCTCGGCATGAGAGCAGATATCACTTAAAGCAAACACCCCTGCATCGGTCTTAACCACTAACACGGGTTCACCATCAACTTCAACTGAAATAGGTTTGTCAATCTCCAATTCAGTTACTTCAGCAACCTCAGTCCAAGTCATTCTGTCACCTTATTAGCTAACTTGGTCTCAATTGTTGCCACGACCTCATCAACAATGGATGGGATGCCCATTCGTTCAACAATGTTGGCAAAGAAACCGACCACAATCAATTTCAGTGCTTCAGCCGATGTCATACCTCTTGATGTCAGATAGAACAAATGCTCATCATCAAGGCGGCCAGTTGCCGATGCATGTCCGGCACCAACAACTTCACCTGTCTCAATTTCCAAATTAGGAACTGAGTCTGCTCTGGCGCCAGGAGAAAGAACTAAATTGCGATTGGTCTCATAGGTATCAGATCCCGTTGCGTTGTATCGGATTATCGTGTCACCTATCCATACCGAATGGGTACCTTCGCCATCCACCGCGCTGCGGAAGTCGACGTAACTTCGGCAATTTGTCATATTGTGATCAACTACAGTTCGATGCTCACAATATTGTCCATTTGCACTGTGAGTTGCGCCTAGAAGCACCATCTCGCCTGATGAATCATTAAACAGCGAATCAAAGCTACGACGAACAATGTCCCCGCCAAGCGAAATGATTCCAGCCGTTAGAGATGAATCTCGACCAACATTGGCTGAGATGTGCCCATAGTGCACTCCGGCGGCCTTCTGATCAGTTAATACAACAAACTTCGCTATTGCAGATTTATCGCAGTTGATTGCAATATTCATGGCGGTATTTGACAGACAACTGTCTCGCAGAAGTATTTCAGTTTCAACACCTGGCAGAACATCTATTTGAATTGAAACATTGCATTCTTCAGCTGAATCTAAAGTTAGCTCGACAAGCTTTCCATTTGCATCTTTATCAACGGTTACCACATATTGATTATGTGATGAGGAAACTGCCATAGCGGTAACAATCTCCCGCACTCGTAAACCAGCTATAGCGCCAGATTTCAACTGATGCGTAAATTTAGCGTTACTGACTTCAAAGTTCGGCTTGCCACCATCTGGTGCAGCGTCAGCAAATTTATCGAACTTTTTCGCAGGTAAGTATCGCCAGAACTCGTCCTTTTTATTGAATGGGACGTGATCCTTAGGATTGTCGGAAATTACTAATGGCGGCTTTGCATCCTTCTCGACATAAGTTACTTCGCGTTCCTTTACGGCCGTCATCCCACAGCACCTTCCATCTGCAACTCGATAAGGCGATTCAATTCAATTGCATACTCCATTGGCAATTCGCGAGCAATAGGTTCAACGAATCCACGAACAATCATTGCCATAGCTTCATCCTCTGCCATTCCTCTGGTCATCAAATAGAACAGTTGATCATCCGACACCTTAGAGACCGTAGCTTCGTGACCCATTGATACGTCTTCTTCACGAACATCAACGTAGGGATAGGTATCAGATCGGCTAATGTCATCGACTAACAAAGCATCGCATCGAACCGTGGACTTGCTACCTCGCGCTCCTTCATCAATCTGAACTAAGCCGCGGTAACTGCTTCTCCCGCCAGCACGAGCTACAGACTTCGAGACAATGCTGCTAGATGTATTTGGTGCGGCATGGACCATTTTTGCGCCAGCATCTTGATGCTGTCCTGGACCTGCAAAAGCAACTGACAGGGTTTCGCCTTTGGCATGCTCACCCAACAACCAAACAGCTGGATACTTCATTGTCACTTTGCTACCGATGTTGCCATCAATCCATTCCATGGTGGCCCCACGACCAGCGGTAGCTCGTTTAGTTACCAAGTTATAAACGTTATTAGACCAATTCTGAATAGTTGTATAGCGGCAACGGGCATTATCCTTGACAATAATCTCAACTACCGCACTATGTAGTGAATCTGAACTGTATATCGGAGCGGTGCAGCCTTCAACATAGTGAACGTAGGCACCTTCATCAACAATGATCAAGGTTCGTTCAAACTGACCCATATTTTCAGTATTGATGCGGAAATAAGCCTGCAGTGGAATTTCCACGTGGACATTCTTTGGTACATAAATGAAAGATCCACCAGACCACACTGCCGTATTAAGTGCGGCGAACTTATTATCACCTGGTGGTATCACTGATCCGAAATACTGCTTGAAAACATCTTCATGTTCTTTTAGACCGGTGTCGGTATCTAGAAAAAGTACACCTTGCTCCTCTAGATCCTCACGAATCTTGTGATAGACCACTTCACTTTCGTACTGTGCCGCTACACCTGCAATTAGGCGTTGCTTTTCAGCTTCAGGAATTCCCAATCGATCATATGTGTTCTTGATGTCTTCTGGTAAATCTTCCCAAGAGGTTGCCTGCTTTTCGGTTGATCGAACGAAATATTTGATATTGTCGAAATCAATTCCAGATAAATCAGCTCCAAAATTTGGCATTGGTTTCTTATTGAATAGTTCTAGCGATTTGAGTCGAAGATCCAACATCCACTTTGGTTCGTTCTTCTTCGCACTAATGTCGCGTACCACCTCTTCATTCAGGCCACGACGGGCATTAGCGCCGGCATCATTTTTGTCAGACCAGCCATATTCGTAATTACCTAGGCCTTCCAGTGCAGCATCTACCGTTGTCATACCGCTCCCTCTTTCATTTTGATGGGTTTTATATGCTTTTGTAAATCTTCTGGTTTTGCAACAATGGCAGTGCATATCTCCGCACCAGCAGCAATAGTCGCAATTCTAGTTACATGAGCGCCCAAGGTCTCCCCTATCGCACACATTTCGGCTTCGCAGATCTCTGGAAATTCTTTTGCAATGTTTTCAATTGGGCACCTATGAAAACTCAGTTGAACCACTGGACCGTCAGTTTCGCCGACAGAAGCTGCGTAGCCATCTTGGGTTAGCGCCTCGGTTAATTGCGTAGCCTTTACACGAAGAGTGCTTTTCTCGTCGATGGCTTTGATCCATTCTTCTTTTTGATTCTTCATTTGAATTTCGGCAATTTGCCGAATTGCGTCTTTGCCGTGCACTTCCAGCGCCCAATTCAGAGCGGCGTGAGCAAGATCGTCATATCGCTGGTCAAAGGCTTGACGGCCACTTGCAGTTAGCGCAAAGTATCGAGAGGGTCTGCCTCGGGTGGGCGATACGCGTGGCCCGAATGCCGGCTGATCGCTAGCGGTGACGTAGTCCTTTGCCAACAACCAGTCCAAGTGATGGCGAATAGCTGCTGCCGTAAGGTTCAATTCCGATGCCAATTCACCAGCCGTCGCAGCACCCTTGTCGAGCAGGGCGGCAACAACTCTTCTTGGTCCTGGGGTGAGGAATTCCACAAACTTATCTTTGCGTAAATGGCCCAGCCCCGCAACCGGAAAGGTAGGCTATGGAGCAATGGATTCTTCAAAAATTGAAATATCAAGATTGGGCCTGAGGCTGCTTGGTATCACACTTTTTACCCAGGCGGGAATTGTGGTCACTGGTGCGCTGGTGCGTTTAACTGGGTCGGGATTGGGTTGCCCCACTTGGCCTAGATGTACGCAAGACTCTTTCGTACCTGAACCAAGTCAGGTAGAAGGCCTACATAAATGGATCGAATTCGGCAATCGCCTTCTAACTTTTGTCGTTGCGTTAGCCGCAATTGCGTCGTTTGTGTATGTAGTAGTCCATCATCTTCGCAAAGCGAAACTGCCAGCTAAATTCCTATTCTTAACAAGCGTTCCATTCCTGGGAACTATCGCCCAGGCAATACTCGGTGGAATTACTGTTTTAACGGAGCTAAATCCATTTACCGTGGCAGCACATTTCCTGCTTTCAGTATTTATTGTTGCGATTGCAGCACGAAACCGGGTATACGCCGAGTTCGCACATGTCAGCAACGCCACTACCACAGTCAAATTGCTACTGAGTCGAATGCTTTTGCTAGCTGGATTAGTAATTGTTGTTCTTGGCGTGATAACCACCGGTTCTGGACCGCATGCTGGCGATGAAATTGCGCAGCGGTTTGACCTTGACGTGTCGGTCATGGCCTGGTTACACGCTGATGCAGTCTGGTTCTTTACAGGTCTACTGATTGCAAACTACGCAATTAATCGAAGTTCTTATTTACTAAAAATTAGCGGTGCGGTACTCATTCAAATTGTAGTTGGTTACGTGCAGTGGTTTAACGGCTTACCATGGCTGTTAGTTGGCATTCATGTTGCTTTGGCAATCCTCATCTGGAATTGGTTGGTGAAATTCCAGCTAATGATCAAGTTAGGTGTTCGATAAGGTTTTTCACGAATTTTTTAACTGATGTTGGATTTTCGTGCAGAAAAAGCGTCGGCTCAAATAGCTCCAGCTCCATAAGTTGATACCCGCTACTGGTTGGCACAACATCAATTCGAGAATAAAGCAAACTTGATATTGAACTACCAGCAAAATCCAGTTCTTGAATAGCACTAACAAATTCAATCAAGCTCTGGTCAATCTTGGTATTGGCAGCAAAATCACCATGCCCACCCGCTGATAAAGCTGGTCGTTTAGTTATCGCATGTAACGCCTCACCATTGGAACAAACGACGGCTATTTCACCGATCGAATCAACTTCAGTCAAATACGGCTGAGCAAGTAGTGCAATTTCCGATTCTTCAAAGTGTTTACGAACTTTCCATTCAGCTTCATCGATCCCCGAGGTGGTAAATGCACCCCTTGCGCCTGCTCCAACAACAGGTTTGAACACCATCCGTTCATAATGTTCAATATTTTTAATTTGGTTCGGATCATCCAAGAGCGAAGTTGGAATTACTGGGATCCCCTTCTCGGCAAGGTCAAATAAATATCGTTTATCCATATTTGCTCTGATGACAGCAGGAGGATTAATCACCTGCACTTGCGACTCGGCATCAGAAAGCCAAGACAAAAATTTGAGATGATTCTGCGAATAATTCCACGGACTTCGAATTAGTAGCACGTCGAACTGCGCAAAGTTGTTATCTTGCTCCCAGTCAATTACGGAAACTTCATACCCATTTGCGTGCATCTCCGGTATCAGGAATGGAATGTCCAGATCTGGATCAGGATCTGTTGGATCATCCGCATATGACACATATCCAATCTTTCTCATAGCAAGATATCAAGTGCAAGTGCCAAGAATATGACAGATAAATAAGAAATAGAGAAATGGAACAACTCTATGGATCCTATTGCTTCGGAGTCGGTTGCAGTAATCAAGTATTTAAGTGATAGAACAAAAAGAACTAGACCCGAAAGTGTGACTGCGGCCAGATAATACATTCCTAAATTAGCAACGAAATACACAGCAAATGAAACCGCAATTGTTGCTAAGCTGTATATCAGCGTCCAACGCGCGACTATTCTTGGAGACTTGACTACGGGCAACATTGGAATATTGGCTTTCGAATAATCTGATTTAAAATGTGCCGCTAGCGGCCAATAATGCGCTGGTGTCCAGAAAAAAATCAATGCGAACAGCGTCCAACCTGCCATGCTTACTTGGCCAGTTACCGCAGATTCGGCTATGACAACTGGAAAGCAGCCTGCGATACCGCCCCAAACAATATTTTGATCCGTTCGAGGCTTTAATAGAATCGTATATCCCAAAACGTAAAAACCGATTGCAGCAGCAGTTAAGGCAGCGGCAGAAAAATTAGTAGAAAAATGCATTCCGACAACCGAACCGATTGAGAAAACGGATGCGATCCACTTAGCTGCAGTAATCGATAACTCTCCAGTTACCAAAGGTCGATGCTTGGTACGGTTCATCACAGCATCGATATCGCGTTCAATTATCGAATTCCACGCATTAGCGCCGGCAGCTGCCATCGTGCCAAATCCAATTACTGAAATCAGAGTCCCCCATTGCGGCCAACCATTTGATGCCAAGATCAACGCCGGAATTGCCGTTACTAGCAGTAGCTCAATGATTCTAGGTTTCAGCAGCGCAAGGACAATCCGAAGTAGACTTCGGGAAGGCGCGATCTCCAAGTTTGTCATAACAGTGGCAGAGTATCTCAGTTGTTTTATATCGTTCAGGGGGTACGCTAGGCAAAACCACTGTAAGGATTATCACTATGGGATTTACAGCAGCTGACCGTATTACTGCTAACACTGCAGCCGGACTAGCTCTCGATGCAGTTGAGTCTGCCGGTCATGGTCATCCCGGAACAGCCGTCGCGCTTGCTCCAGTAGCCCAATTGCTGTTCCGACATCACTTGAGGCATGATCCGGCTGATCCCACCTGGGATGGCAGAGATCGTTTCGTGCTTTCCTGTGGCCATGCTTCCATGTTGCTTTATGCCCAGTTATTTCTCTCCGGCTACTCTCTAACTTTGGAAGATATTAAGCAATTTAGAAAAGCTGAAAGCCTAACTCCCGGACATCCCGAATATCTGCACACCGCTGGCGTCGAGATGACTACCGGACCTCTTGGTCAAGGTATGGCCACAGCGGTAGGTATGGCCTGGTCCAGACTAAATCTGGCGGCACGTTTTGACCCAACAAATCCCAATTCCCCAATTATCACTCACGTCTATGTGATTGCTTCAGATGGTGATCTGGAAGAAGGAATTACTAGCGAAGCGTCATCATTTGCTGGACTTCATCAGATATCTAATCTGACAGTTATTTATGACGACAACAGAATTTCAATCGATGGCGACGCCCGCGCTTCTTTCAGTGAAGATCTACCGGCAAGGTATCGAGCATATGGCTGGGACGTCAAGGTAATTTCGCAGTTGCCAAGTGGTGAAATTGATATAAATTCGCTGGACGTCGCATTAACTGAAGCTCGAAATTCAACCAAACCTACGCTGATCTCACTTCAAACTACTATTGCATATCCATCGCCCAATATGAGTGGTATGGCGGCCACCCATGGTGCACCCATGGGTGCTGATGAAGTTGCTGCAACTAAAGCGGCACTTGGACTTGATCCAACACAATTCTTTCAACTTCCAGACGAAGCAAAGCAAAACGCTGCTGAAATATCTGCTCGCGCAAATCTGTTAAAGCAAACTTTTGAAACTGAGATGCAGGCATACACCACGCGGGAACCCAGTTTGTCAGCGATACAAAAGTCGCTTTCTGGTTTAGATTGGGATTTAGTCTCGTTACCTAAATTTGAATTAGGTAGCAGCATTGCAACCAGAAAAGCATCGCAGCAGGTCATTGAGTCTCTGGCTGCCTTGCCGCAATTGGTCGGCGGCAGCGCGGATCTGTCGGAATCAAATGGCGTGGCGGCAAAGAATTTGCCCGTCTTTCACGGTACAAACTCTGACTTCGGGAAAACTGATGGCCGGCGACTTTTATTTGGCATACGAGAGCATGCTATGGCAGCGTTTAGTAATGGTGTGGCGCTTGGAAGTCCTCTCAGACCCTTTTGTGCAACTTTCTTAATCTTTTCAGACTATATGAAGCCAAGTATTCGCTTGGCTTCGTTGATGCAATTGCCGGTGACGTTTGTGTTTTCTCATGATTCGATTGGTCTTGGTGAAGACGGTCCTACTCACCAACCAGTGGAACAACTATGGTCACTTCGATCCATTCCTGGGTTTAGTGTGGTCAGACCGGCTGATGCCAATGAAACAGCAGCTGCATGGCGAGAGATATTGAAGCGTAATCGTCCAGCTGCAATTGTGCTCTCCAGACAAAATTTACCGGTCATTAGTCAAGCGCCTGAAGTAGAAAAGGGCGCATACATCATCCATGAACCTAATAATTCGCCCGACGCAATTGTCATTGCAACTGGATCAGAGGTGCAATTGGCAATCAAGGCAGCAGAGCAACTCTCTGGGTCAAATATCTTTGTGCGAGTAGTTTCGGCACCATGTTTGGAATGGTTTGAACAACAGGACATTACCTATCAAGATTCGGTTCTTTCTGATGCGCCAAAAATCGCAATAGAAGCAGGTTCAACAATAGGTTGGTACAAGTACGTTGGCGCTAACGGGAAAGTTATTGGCGTCGATGACTTCGGCGCTTCGGCGACACCAGATTATCTTTTTGAGAAGTTCGGAATTACCGTTGCTAACCTAGTGAAGGAAATAAAGCAGATTATTTAGCGTTTTCGAGCGCGTAGAGCGGCTAGTGCTTCGCCAAGAATATCTGCACCATCGGTGTCGTTTCGACGCTCTTTCACATAAGCAAGGTGCGTTTTATATGGTTCGATTTTTGGCGCTGCAGGTGGATTCTCCTTGTCCCGCGAAGCCGGCAATCCGCACTTTGGGCAATCCCATGAATCAGGCACCTCGGCTTCTACCGCAAATGACGGACGTGACTCATGACCTTCAGCACACCAATATGAAACTCGGAACCTAGGAGCTGCCTCGCCGCGCTCAGCTTCTCCCATCGGGCCAGCTCCAACTCGGGAGCCTCTAATTGCACTACCAGCCATTACTAACCCTCCTAAACAATCAATCCAAGACCAATTGCGCAGGCCAACCAAATAACCCCAACTGCAATGGTGATTCGATCAAGGTTCTTTTCTACTACTGATGACCCACCCAACGAAGATGAGAAGCCACCACCAAACAGATCAGATACTCCACCACCTCGCCCGCGATGGAGCAAAACCAGCACAACCAGTAGCACACTAGTGAGCGATAGCAGTATCTGTAGGGTAAGAATCACTGGATCTCCTTGACGGCGCGAATTGTACTTCCCAGGTCAGCCAACGGCTAACCGATACCGACAGATGGCCACAAATTCGTCTGGATCGATTGAGGCCCCGCCGACTAGTAAACCATCCACATTCGGCATAGCCATTAACCCAGGCGCAGTGCCTGATTTAACCGATCCACCATAAAGAATTCGTACTTTGCCTGCCACAGCATCACCATAATTGTCAGCAAGCCAGGTGCGGATTGCCACACTCATCTCCTCGGCATCATCAGGCGTAGCCACTTCCCCAGTCCCAATAGCCCAAACTGGTTCATAAGCAATTACCAGATCATTGATTTCACTTTTGCTCAGACCCAAAAGCGAATTTTCCAATTGCTCTAGGGTAAATCGAATATGCTCGCGGTTCTTTCGTTGTTCAATACCCTCGCCAACGCAGACAATCGGAATCAATTTGTGCTTTAGTGCAGACTTTGCTTTTGCTGAAACCATCTCACTGGATTCTAAATTTATCTGTCTACGTTCACTGTGTCCCACAATCACATATTTACAACCCAATTTAGCTAGAAATGAAGCCGAGATCTGACCCGTGAATGCTCCAGTATCAGCCACTCCGCAATCTTGACCACCGTAACCTATTCTCAGTTTGTCCGCGTCCACCAAGGTTTGGACGCTTCTGATATCGGTAAAGGGTGGAAATACCGCAATATCAACTTCGTCAAAATCAGCATCCTTAAGTGAAAATGCAAGCCGCTGTACATGAGCTATTGCCTCAAGGTGATTCAGATTCATTTTCCAATTGCCAGCAATAAGTGGCTTACGCATACTCTCCCTTTCGAAGCACTACCAGTCCAGGCAGTTCCTTTCCTTCTAGATACTCTAAAGATGCGCCGCCGCCAGTTGATACATGACCGAATTCGCTATCTGAATATTGGAATTTGCGAATAGCAGCGGCCGAATCGCCACCACCAATTACGGTGAACGCCGGAGAGTCCGCCATGGCTTGTGCAACGGTTCGAGTTCCATTACTAAATGGTTCCAATTCAAAGACGCCTACCGGACCGTTCCAAATTACGGTAGCTGAATTAATAATCCTAGATCGGAATAGGTCGCGCGTCTTGGGTCCAATATCAAGACCCATCCATCCTGACTCTATTTCATCTACGGAAACTACCTTTGTTTCTGCATCCGCAGAGAATTCTCGGGCAACTACCAGGTCAATCGGGAGCACTAAATCAACACCGTTTACTTCAGCTTTTGCCATGCTGGCCTTTACCGCTTCAATGGAATCAAGATCCAATAATGATTCGCCAACTTCATAACCCATGGCATGTAAAAAGGTATAGGCCATGCCGCCGCCGATCAAAAGCGTATTAGCCTGCTCGAGCAGATTGTCTATCACTTTTAGTTTGTCCGAAACTTTCGCGCCACCAAGAATCACTGTGTACGGGCGGGTTGGATTGGTTAGAACTTTCTGGAATACTTCAACCTCACGAGCAATCAACCTACCTGCAGCAGCTGGCAAAAGCTTTGCCACGTCATACACACTAGCCTGCTTTCGATGCACAACACCAAAACCATCCGATATAAAAACATCGCAGTGTTTCGCTAGATCTCTTGCAAGATCTTCACGTTCCGCATCATTTTTACTTGTTTCACGCGGATCAAATCTAATGTTCTCAAGAATCATTAATCCTTGCATATCAAACTCATTTTCGAAATATTCCTGATGTGCTACCAATTTCACTGGGATAGATAGTAGTTCGCTCAAGCGAGTCGCTACCGGCGCTAACGAATATTTTGAATCAACCTCGCCGTCAGGTCGGCCAAGGTGCGCAGTAATTATGATCGCATTGCAACCTGCAGCAAACAGATCTTGAATAGTAGCCAGTGCGGCACGAATTCGCCCATCATCAGTGATAACACCATCTTTAATGGGTACATTAAAATCTGCCCGCAACAAAACATTTTTTGAGGCAATCGTTAAATCATTAAGTGTGCGCATTAGATTTTGGCGGCAACCATTCGAGTTAAATCTACTAATCTATTGCTGTAACCCCACTCGTTATCGTACCAAGAAACTATTTTCGCCATATCATCCAGAACCGAAGTGAGTGCAGCATCAACTATTGATGAATGCGGATCAGTAACTATGTCGGTGCTAACAATCGGATCTGTCATATAAGACAAAATCCCTTTGAGTTTTCCAGCTGCTGCGTCTTTTAATGCAGCATTGATTTGGTCTACTGAGGCAGTTTTGGACAAATTGACGGTCAAATCAGTTGCACTGCCAGTCGGAACTGGCACCCGCATGGCGTATCCGTCTAATTTGCCTTTTAGTTCTGGCAAAACCAATGAGATCGCTTTTGCTGCACCAGTTGTGGTTGGAATCATATTAAGAGCAGCAGCACGAGCTCGTCGCAAGTCCTTGTGGGCAAAATCCAAAATTCGTTGATCATTGGTGTACGCATGAATTGTTGTCATTAAACCTTTTACAATGCCAAACTCCTCATGGATTACTTTTGCCATGGGTGCTAGACAGTTTGTGGTGCATGAAGCATTACTAATAACCGTGTGCGAGGCGTTGTTATAAAGGTCTTCGTTTACGCCAAGCACAATCGTGATGTCTTCGTCTTTGGCTGGAGCGGAGATGATTACTTTCTTTGCCCCGGCTTCAAGATGCTTTCGAGCGGATGAGTCGACAAAGATTCCAGTACTCTCAATAACTATGTCTACACCCAGTTTTCCCCAAGGTAACTGACTTGGATCTTTTTCCTTTAGTGCTTTGATTTCAAGTCCATTAACTATAATTGAATTTTCGGTATGCGAAACCGAACCATTGAATCTTCCTAGGGTGCTGTCGTATTTCAACAAATGAGCAAGAGTTTGGGTATCCGTCAAATCGTTAATCGCTACAATTTCAATGTCGCTTGGTGATACCCAGTTATTTCCATAGGAAACGCCAAACTTTTCCTGATCGAGTAAAGCGCGAAAAAAATTCCTTCCAATTCGGCCAAAACCATTAATTCCAACTTTAATCGTCACGATCACTCCTCTTTACCCAGTGTGTAAACCTTATCGCATCAGCGATTTTTTAATCCATCTCCAAAATTTCTTGACTTACCGCGGATTCTGTATCGGGAATCCCTAAATCTCGAGCGCGCTTATCAGCCATCGCCAACAGTCTACGAATTCGGCCAGCAACAGCATCCTTGGTTAACGGTGGATCAGCTAGGCCACCCAACTCTTCCAAACTGGCTTGTGGGTGGTCAAGTCTTAATCGGCCAGCAGCTAATAGGTGGTCTGGAATCTCAGGACCAAGAATTTCCAGAGCCCGATTTACTCTGGCGCCAGCTGCTACCGCAGCTCGTGCAGACCTTCGCATGTTTGCATCATCAAAATTTGCAAGCCGGTTAGCTGCCGCTCTCACTTCACGACGTACTCTGCGTTCTTCCCAAACGGTAACTGCAGCATGTGCGCCAATTCGCGTCAGCATGGCACTGATCGCATCGCCATCTCGGATCACTACTCGATCAACCGATCTCACTTCGCGAGCTCTTGAAGCAATTCCAAGTCGCCGAGCGGCTCCTACTAATGCCAGCGCAGCTTCTGGTCCCGGACAGGCTATTTCCATCGATGAAGAACGTCCAGGTTCGGTAAGCGATCCCCTAGCTAGAAATGCACCGCGCCAAACTGCCTCACAGTCGGAAATATCGCCATTAACAATCGTTGCCGGCAAACCTCGGATGGGACGTAAGTTGGTATCCACAAGTCCCGTCTGACGCGCTAGGGCTTCACCACCCACAGTAACTCGAACGACATAACGGGTATTCTTTTTTAAAGACCCCCCAGATACCGTACTTAATTCGGCTTCATGTTTATACAAATCAAAAATATCCTGACGTAATCTACGTGCGGTTGCACCGCTATCAAGATCAGCTTCTACCACAATCGAACCTTTGACTATATGTAGTGAGCCTGCATATCTAAGAATAGAAGTTACCTCAGCTTTTCGATTGGAGGTTTTTGATGTCGCTAGCCGAGCCAACTCGTCTTTGACTGAGGATGTCATCGCCATGTTAAAGCGTCACTGCCTTTCACTATTCTCGTTCGCAATCCCGGTGAAGCACGTAGGTTTCGACGTTATCCCTGACTAACCTTGCCGTTAGGTTTTCAGCCAGCGCTACTGATCGATGTCTTCCCCCGGTGCAACCTATCGCTACTGTCAAATACCTCTTCCCGTCATTCAAATACCCCGATGCCACCAAATTAACAACTTGTTCGATGGCCTTTAGATATTCAGCACTAAGTGGTTCTTCCATGACGAAATCATTAACTGCAGCAGATCTTCCATCGAGTGGTCTTAATTGCAGATCCCAATGGGGATTTGGTAAAAACCTGGCATCAAATACTAGGTCGGCATCAATCGGAGTGCCCCACTTGAAGCCAAACGAAACTACTGTAATTGTAACTTTTACTTCGTCTTCATTTCCAAAGGCAAAATCAATTTTTTTTCTTAACTCATGAGGTGAGATGCCAGAGGTATCAATCACCAAATCTGCAGTACTTCTAACATTTGCTAATGCCAGACGTTCCTGTTCGATGGCCTGCAACAAGCCGCTCTGGCTTTGCAGCGGATGAGGACGGCGACTTCCTTCGAATCGATGAACCAAATCAGCATTCTCGGCGTCTAGAAAAAGAACGGAAATATTGGCCAGATCCGCTCGTGCTTGATCTAGTGCAGTTTCCATTTCGGGAATTGCACCAGTCCTAACATCCAAAACTATTGCAACTTTTTTAATCCTAGTTGAGACCTTTTCTAAAGCGGCTGAAATCAGCGCTGGGGGAAGATTGTCCATAACATGAAAACCTGCATCCTCTAACGCTCGAGCAGCAGTGGAACGACCTGCGCCAGACATACCCGTCACAAATACTATTCGCACCTACTCACCCTTCTGTTCGAATTCTCGCAGATTTCCATCCATCGCGTGCAATTCTGCATGAATATTTTTTGCAAGCGAAGCGCCGATACCTCTTACCATGGATATTTCCTCAATCGAAGCTGCTCGCAGCCCGGTAGAACCGCCAAAATGGCGCAGCAGTAACTTTCGACGCTCCGGGCCGATGCCCTCAATTTCATCCAATATGCTGGCTACGGCTTGTTTTCCTCTTCGTTTTCTATGGTGCGATATAGCTCGCCTATGGGTTTCATCTCGAAGCTGTTGTAACAGATAAAGCGCAGTGGAATCTCTAGGCAGAACCAGCGGAGTTTTTCCTCTCATGCCGCGCTCTGGAACAAAAACGCCATATTTTTCACTAACTTCACCATGTG
>JBMTAF010000006.1:0-27676 GCA_049428425.1 Candidatus Nanopelagicales bacterium | reverse complement strand
GCGATTCCAACCCTGATTGTGTTTTTGGTGCTCCGTAAACAATTCGTATCTGGCCTTACCCTAGGGTCGACAAAGGGCTAATACCCCGTATCCTTATCACTTAGAAAGAGGAGGCAGATATGCCAAATTTGAAACCTACCGAACTAATCATTTTGCTGGTGGTTCTGGTCTTGTTATTTGGGGCGAAAAAGCTGCCTGATGCAGCAAGGGGATTAGGACGCTCGCTGCGGATCTTCAAAGCTGAAGTCAAAGCTCAAGACAACGCAGAATTAGAAGACGACAAGAACACTGACGCTAAGCCTTAATTGACCTGGCTTTAAATACTATGCGTAGATTTGGGCAGCGTAAGCGTGACCCTAATGCGGAGATGACGTTAATCGAGCATCTTCGAGAGTTGCGTAATCGATTATTTCAAGTAGTCATGTTTTTGGTTGTGGCAACTTTTGCTGGTTGGTTTTTGTATGACTTTACATTTTCACTGCTAAAACGCCCAATTGACTTTGCGATCGCAGATGCTGCCGCTGAGGGCAGAGAGATTGGCTTAGTGCTAGCTGGCGTAGCTGATGCTTTCACGCTGCAATTAAAGGTTTCTGCCACGTTCGCCTTAATCGTCACGGCGCCGATCTGGCTCTGGCATCTGTGGCGATTCATTACACCTGGCCTTAAGCGAAATGAGCGGCGTTACGGTTTGATATTTATGTTCACCTCAATTCCGCTGTTTTTTGGTGGCGTTACCTTGGCATATTCGGTTTTACCAGTAGCGATGGACTTGCTATTGGGTTTTACACCGCAAGGGGTTTCAAATTTACTTCCGGTTGATCGATATCTGAACTTCTTCTTACGTACTCTAATTGTTTTTGGGCTTGGCTTTTTGGCCCCAGTAGTTATTGTGATGCTGAGTTTGGCAAATGTAGTTTCTGGTTACACCATGATGAAATGGTGGCGACAAATCATCATGATCGTGGTGGTTTTTGGTGCCGTAGCCACCCCAACTGGTGATCCGCTCAATATGATGCTGCTGGCAGGGCCTATGTTGATTCTGGTTTTCTCAGCTATTGGCATTGCGCGCCTTATCGATAAGCGGCGAGGCAGAACTGAAGAATGGTCTGATTCGCTCAGCGATGATGAAGCGTCGCCCTTGTAACTGACGCACCAACCCCACCAATACGCTTAGCACATGTCACCCATCCAATGGCCAGAATTGCCAGCAGCCCAGCAGCCAAGTTGGCCAGATTCCGTTGAGTTGGCGAAGGCAAGGGCAGAACTTGCCTCGCTTCCGCCGCTGATATTTGCTGGTGAAGCAGATCAACTGCGAAATGCGCTGGCTAGAGCAGCACATGGTGGTGCATTCGTACTAACTGCTGGTGATTGCGCTGAGACGTTTAAGCACAATACGGCGGATTCCATTCGTGGGCGGCTTCGAACTGTGCTGCAAATGGCAGTAGTTCTAACTTATGGCTCAACTTTGCCGGTAATAAAGATTGGGCGAATTGCAGGTCAATATTTCAAACCAAGATCTGGCGAAACTGAAACTGCTAATGGGGTGACTTTGCCGGTTTATCGCGGTGATGCAGTTAATGATGTGGAATTTAGTGAAGCGTCAAGAACGCCAGATCCGTGGCGAATGGTTCGTGCTTACCATGCATCAAGTGCTACATTGAATTTAGTGCGGGCATTCACCCAAGGCGGATATGCTGATCTTCGTCAGGTCCATTCCTGGAATCAAGACTTTGTCAAAGAAACTAAGACTGGTGAAAAATACGAACTATTGGCTAGCGATATTGATCGCGCGCTAGCCTTTATGGAAGCTTGCGGGATTGATCCAGCCGAATTTAGAACAGTTGATTTTTACTCAAGTCATGAAGCACTCGTGCTTGATTATGAAAAGCCATTAACTCGAGTAGATTCCAGAACTGGAAAACTTTATGACGTGAGCGCTCACTTTCTTTGGATCGGAGATCGCACTCGACAGCTTGATGGCGCACATCTAGATTTTGCTTCAAGAATTTCAAATCCAATTGGTGTCAAGATTGGACCGAATACTACAGTTGATGAGATTCAAGCAATTCTGGAAAAGTTGGATCCAGAAAAGTCTGCAGGTCGTGTCACTTTCATTTCGCGGATGGGTGTAGACAAGATAAAAGAGAAATTGCCGCCATTAATGACTGCTTCATTCAAGAGCGGACATTTACCTCTGTGGGTCTGCGATCCGATGCATGGCAATACTCGAACAGCAACTACGGGCCACAAAACTCGTGAATTCAGCGATGTTCTCGGTGAGGTAGTTGGATTTTTTGATGTTTGCCGGGCAACTAATACGCATCCTGGCGGTATCCATATTGAGCTTACTGGAGATGATGTAACTGAATGTACGGGCGGCATGGAAGGATTGTTAGACCAAGACTTGCCAAGCAGATATGAAACTGCCTGCGATCCACGTCTAAATCGAGTTCAATCTTTGGAATTGGCATTTCGAGTCTCGGAAATGTTAAAAGCAAGATAATGCTTGCTGGTTTTAGCCTTAAACTACTAAATCATCAATTTTCAGTGATTGTTGATATCCAAGACGACTCACCAGTAATTATTCGCAGTGGTTTTGGTGGAATTACGGAACTTGGAAATGGTCTTGCTACACCAATCAAACGTTTTGGCTCCAATAATCTGGTAAAAAATGCGTTGACGGCATATCAAGATCGTGATTTTGAGTTAGTTCAGCACCTCAAATCACAACAGCACGGTTCTGATTTTGCAACCAGAGTATGGCGAGGCATTTCCCAGATTAAGCCTGGCAAGACAATCAGCTATGCGCAGTTGGCAAATCGCATCGGACGGCCAGAAGCATATCGCGCCGTTGGCACCGCGTGCGGTAGGAACAACTTACCTATATTTGTGCCGTGTCATCGCGTGCTCCCAAGCAGCGGTGAAGTTGGAAACTACGCGTATGGCTCAGCAGTTAAGGAGCTCTTGCTGCGGCACGAGTCTGATAAGCCCCATATTCGGAGATAAGCATCGCCGAGATGATTAAGGCGCCACCTATTGCAATTGGTGGTGTTATGACATCAGCAACGATTATTACTGAAAAAATCGCACCCCAGACCGGCTCTAGCGTAAAGATGATTGCTGCTCGTACTGCCGAAACCTGAGCCTGCCCCCAAGTTTGAAGAAGCAGAGCCAGCGCACCTGCCCCCGCGCCCAAATAAACCAATTCATCCCAAAGTGAGCTAGGTGGCAATTCCAAAGTGCCAAGTGCAGCGGCCAGAACCAAAGACATCACAGCAACCACCAACATCTGAATTGTGGTGACAGCCCAGGCGATCTCAGGGCGGCCCCATCTACTTAAGAATGTGATCTGCAAACTCCACATGAGGGCAGTAACTAAAGTAATTGATTCACCAAAACCAAATCCAACACCACGAAGCGTCATAATTCCTAATCCAAATACTGCAACCACAATCGCAAGCCAGGTGATGCCGCGAATTCGATCACGAAAAATCAATGCACCAACTAACGGTGTGAATACCACAAACATTCCAGCGATAAATCCTGATGCGGTAGCAGTGGTGTATTGCAGACCCCAACTTTGTAGCAGGTACCCGCTTCCAAGAAAGATACCGATAACACTGGCATTCTTGAAGTCAGATTTTTTTATTCTTATCACGCTTTTTGGGCGAATCAAAAATAAAATCGTAACCGCAATCAATGACCGGGCAAACATGCCAGAGATTAAGTCCATCTGGGTAACTACCACTTGGGTGATTGCAAACGAGCTTCCCCAAAGTGCAGTGGCAATAATCAAGGCAAAACTTGCCAATAACGGATGCGATTTGGTGACCATCGCGGTAGCCTATGGCCAACCACACGGGAGTCCGCGTAACTGCGGGCTGAGAGGGCGAAAAGTTCGCCGACCGTAGGACCAGTCGGGTAATGCCGAATCGGGAGGAGTGTTATGACTGTTCTATTTATTGCCTGGGGTTATGAAGTCACATTATTGGAAATACTTTCGGTAATTGCATCAGTAATTGGAATTGCACTGGGAATTGTTGGTACGCGATGGGCTTGGCCATTTTGGATTTTAGGTTCTGTTCTTTATGGCTGGCTATTCTTAGAGTACGACTTATTGGCATCCGCTTCATTACAACTAGTTTTTATTGCAGCTGCGATCTGGGGATGGTTTGGTTGGGGACCGCAAGGGGCGAAGCCAAATTTACTCGAAACCAAGTCTCGGCTAATTTGGCTAGCGAGCGCTGTTGTCGCATGGCTGTTACTTAATCCACTACTTAATAACCTAGGCGCTGCTGCAACTCAATTAGATTCAATAATCTTGATCGGCTCTGTGGTGGCACAGGTTCTGATGGTGTTAGAGCGGGTAGATGCTTGGGTGATCTGGATTGGTGTTAATTTGGTAGCAACTGTCCATTACGCCAGACAGGATCTAATTTTCACTTCACTTTTCTATGCGCTACTAGTGATTATGGCAGTTCAAGGTTGGTCTCGATGGCGCAAGATGCGCAATACCGTAAGTTCAATGTAGCTCAGCTAGCTGGCTTGGCACTAGCCAAGCCAGCACGGCTGGGGAATTGTCGCTTAATTTTGATTGATGGGCCGGCGGGAAGCGGCAAGACGACGTTGGCAGCAAAATTGCAGACCGAGCTAAACGCTGCGGTAGTTCATATGGACGAGGTGTATCTTGGCTGGGAAACGGCACTTTCTAAAGCAACGGTAAATCGGATCAACCAAGAGATTCTTAAGCCAATCGCTGCCGGTTCTGTTGCCAAATTCAAGAAGTTCAACTGGCACACATACCAATTAGATGAAGAGCAGGAGTTAGATCCATCCATTTTGATTATTGAAGGCGTTGGCTCAGCGGCACATGAAATACGTGAGCACGCGAGTTTGGTAATTTGGATAGAAGTTGATCTAGGTCTGGGATTGAGTAGAGTGCTAGAGCGTGATGGTGAACAAATCTCAGCTCAAATGGTGAATTGGCAGGTTCAGGAGAGAAATTGGCATGAACAGGACCAAACCCGAGCAGCAGCTAGTGTTTTGTTATCGGGAGAGCGAAATAATCTTGCAACAGATGAGTATCTGAGTCAGATGAAGTAGGTTTCACCTGTGCAGATCTCCAATTTTGCCTACCTTTTCGTGCTTTTGTTTATCGTGCTTGGCACTGTGTGGTTAGAGGTTGTAATTGGGGCACAGGTATTGCGTAAACCAATCAGACTGCTACTAACACTAATTCCAGTTTTCACTGGTCTAGTTGTGTGGGATATTTACGCGATCACCCAGGGTCATTGGTGGTTCAACGAGCAATATGTCTCTGGATGGAAAATTGGAATAGTGCCGATCGAAGAGCTGCTGTTCTTCATTGTTGTGCCAACCGCCATGATCTACAGTTTTGAAGCAGTACGTGCCGTAAAGCAGTGGCGAGTGGGTGATGAAAAGTGACCTATACTGAAATTGGAATCACAGCTGTGGTGATAGCAGTTGTATTGGACTTGTTTGTTCTCAGAACCAAGATTCTCACAAAAACAACTTGGTGGATCGCGTACGCAATTGTGATCTCATTTCAGTTTATAACAAACGGAATCTTGACTGGTTTTGCGATTGTGCAATATGACCCGGAATTTAATCTCGGCGAGAATTTCTACGATTCAACTCCGCCGCTATTTGATGATGGCAGAATATTCTTTGCACCAGCTGAAGATCTACTTTTTGGCTTTTCATTCTGTTTAAGTGCTATCTCAATCTGGATCTTCTTGGGTCGAAGCGGAATCTCCCGCGAACCAATAAGCAATACGAGTGAAAAAATGCGCGTTAGGTTTAAGTTTCTCCGCTAGAAATATTTTCTAGCTTCACGCCAAGCATTTCCGGCAACTTGAATTCGCTTTGCCAAACTTACTTTGGCTCGTTTATCGAAAATTTGATAATCAATATCTTCAACCGCTTTAGTGATCCCGCAGTAGAGAATTCGAGCAGCGTCGATACAAGGTCGGCTTGCTGGAGAGAGTAATTGAATTCCTGGAATGGCACGCTGCTCTAATTCTCTTACTCGAGCAATCTCAAACTTCAATAGTTCTCGAATTTTTGGTGTTACCTTGCGTTGCTTTAACTCTTCGACACTGACATCAAAGTTAGTCAGGTCTTCAATTGGCAAATAGATTCGACCACGATCTAAATCTTCATTAACATCTCGAATAAAGTTAGCCAGCTGAAATGCTACGCCGAGATCCTTTGCTGGTTCATATGCTGCATCACTAATTGGCTCCAGGATTGGCACCATCTGCAGGCCAATTACGGCTGCTGAGCCATAAACATATTCGTACAAATCCGAATAGGTTGCATATTGGGTAACCGTAAGATCCATCGCCATGGATTTTAGAAATGCTTCAATATGAGCGATCGGGATTTGCCATCTGGTGACGGTATCAACCAGAGCTGCCGCGATTGGATCAGCGGATCTTCCAACCTTTAAGTCTGCCAGCACCTGGTTTCCCCAATTAGTAAGCGCAGCAGCCTTTTCTTCGGGAGAAAGGGTGCTGGCTAGATCGTCAACGATTTCATCGGCGTATCGAGCAAATCCATATAACGCATGCACAAATGGGCGTTTACCAGGCGGCAATAGCCTAGTTGCTAAAAAATAAGTTTTACCGTGCTGAGCATTTAGTTTTCGACAACGTAAATAAGATTCTCGCAGTGCCGGATCAGTAATGCCAGCTGCTGTTAACTCCCGCGCGCTCAACTAAAGTCAATTCCATGCTCTTGAGCGATAACTTTGATCTTTTCCAAGTACTCGCTCGGCCGCTAATCGACCAGAAATCAGCACCATCGGCACACCCACTCCAGGCGTGGTGCCAGAACCAGTGAACACTATGTTTTCACCGTAAATGTTCTTGGGTCTAAATGGTCCAGTTTGTAAGAAAGTATGTGCGCTAGCAAATGGTGCGCCACGTTCCATTCCAAGATCAGCCCAATCTTGTGGTGTGGTGAGTCGCTCGGTCTCAATTGCATCGCCAAAACCAACATAGCCGCGTTCTTCAAGGACTCTAACCATTTCATCTCGATAGCGCGGACCCAGCGTTTGCCAGTCGTAATTGGCATCCAAATTCGGAGTTGGGAAAAGAACGTAATAAATCTCTTTTCCAGCCGGAGCAAGAGAAGGATCGGTAAAAGTGGGGTTAGTGACCAGCAAACTCGGATCTGACATCAACCGCTTTTTATTGATTAGATCATCAAAAACCCCACGCCATGAGTTACCAAAATGTATGTTGTGATGCTTGGTTTTGGTGAATTTGGCACTAGATCCAGCCAGCAGCACAGCACAAGATGGTGAATAGGACAATCGATTCACCTGCCATGGTGATTCACCCAGCAGGTCGCGCCAGGCAACTGGTAAATCAGGATTCAAAATCACAACATCCGCAGCGACTCGCTCGCCACCTTTGGTAATTACTGCAGTTGCTCGACGCGAGGTTCGTTCCACTTGGACCACTTCAGTGTTGTAAATGAATTTCACGCCATGTTTCTCAGCAGCAGCCGACATCGCCCTTGGGATGGCATGCATGCCACCTTCTGGGAAGAAGACACCTGAGACAGAATCCATATAAGCAATGACGGCATATATTGCTAACGCTTGATAAGGCGAAAGCCCGGCATACATTGCTTGGAAGGAGTAAACGCGTTCGGTTCGCGGATCCTTCAAATAGTCACGAACTTTTGGTGCCAATTTTCTGAATGCACCAATCTGGATGAGTCGCAAAAGATTAGGAGTTAGTAAATCGAGCGGTGTATCAATATTGCGATCGATAAAATCTTGCATTTCATACTTATAAAGTTTCGATACAAAATCCACATACTTCAGATAACCGGCAGCTTCTTCCGGACCAATTACTGATTCAATCTCGGCAGCCATCTGAGTTGGATTGGAATGAACATCCAACACGGAGCCGTCTGGATAAAACGAACGGTAAAGTGGCTCTACTGGTTTAAGGGTTAACCAATCATTCATATCTTCGCCAAGCGAATCAAAACAATCGGCAATCAGATCTGGCATCGTAAGAACCGTAGGACCAGTATCGAACGAAAAACCATCCGCTTGATAAATACCAGCTCGACCACCAGGAACTGGTTCCCGCTCAATTACCGTTACTTCTTTTCCAGCACCACGAAGGCGCATGGCAGCAGAGAGGCCGGCTAGCCCAGCGCCAACAATGACCACATGATCACTTGGTCCAATTACGGTTCTTGGGGTGCGGTTTAGCAGGTGCAATAAGTTATCCATGGGCTAAACCTTCCGTGAAGTGGCCGCATCCGCCAGTTGAAGTAGCAATTCCTGTATCGGTGGCGGAATTTCTCCTGATTTTGCTGCGGTTTTGGCACGCGCTGTCATTTCCGCAATTCGTGCCTCAACTCGCTCCAATGCACCAGTTGCGGTGATGATTTCACGCAGCAGTGATATCTCGTGCACATCTATTGCTGGGTTACCCAAGTGGTAATCAATCTCTTCATGTTGTGAAGCGGAAGCGGTGGCGAGCGCTTCTGCAATCAATACGGTTTGCTTTCCTTCTCGCAGATCATCACCGGCTGGCTTTCCGGTTTCTTTTGGATCGCCATAAACACCTAGAACATCATCGCGCAGTTGAAAAGCTTCACCTAAGGTTAAACCATATTCAGATAACGCAGCCAGCAGTTCAGTTGAAGCACCTGCTAACGTCGCGCCAAGTACCAATGGTTTCTCTATTGTGTATTTAGCCGACTTCAATCGAATGACATCAAACGCTCGCTCAATTGATCCACCACCGCGCGCTTGTTCCAAAAGATCCAAATATTGGCCAATCATCAACTCAGTTCGCATCAAGTCGTAAACTTTTTTCCCAGCCGAGATAGACGCCGGAGGTAATTCGGCTGAGACGAGTAATTCGTCTGCCCACGATAGACATAGATCGCCTAAGAGAATTGCTGCACCAGTACCAAAAATTTCACTCGAACCTAACCAACGATGCCCTCGATGATAAGTTGCAAATTCGCGATGCGTCGCTGGTCGGCCACGACGAGTATCAGATGAATCCATCACATCATCATGAATCAATGCACATGCTTGTAAGAATTCCATCGCTGCTGCTGATTGATAAAGACCGCGAGATAACGGTGCTCCTGCGGCTAGCGACCCGGAAAGCAGAAAGATAGCCCGAAGGCGCTTACCGCCGCTGACAAATTCTTCGACCGAGTCAATCAGCACGATCGAGTCCGGAGTAATTTCGCCCATAAGCTGCCGTTGTCGCGACAAGAAAATCGTGATTTCACGCTCAATGCCAGCGCGGAGTTCGGCGATGGAAGTGCTCATACGGGAAACCGTACAGGCTGGGCGTGAAAGCGGTAGCCTTCCGCCCATGAATTTGGCAGTTGCCGGTGGAATTTCCTTCGAATTCTTCCCGCCAAGCACTGATCTGGGCGAAAGCGCACTTTGGACGGCAATCAATGATCTAGCCGAACTTAAGCCAGATTTTGTCTCGGTTACATATGGCGCGGGTGGTAGCACTAGAGATCGAACCCTGCGTATTACCCGGCGGATTCGGGAAGAAACCTCATTGCTGCCAGTTGCACATTTAACCTGCGTTGGGGCAACTAAGGCAGAGCTTGTCCAAATAATCCAAGAACAGCAAGCTGCTGGAATAAGCTCCTTGATGGCGTTACGTGGTGATCCACCTGGTGGAATCAATGAAGCCTGGCAGCCACATCCGGCCGGTCTAAATTACGCTGTTGAGCTAGTGCAACTAGCCAATGAGTTGGGTATGACAAATATTGGCGTTGCTGCTTTCCCAGATAAGCATCCGCAATCACCATCACCAGAGTTTGATTTACAGGTTCTAAAGGCAAAACAAGATGCGGGAGCTAGTTTTGCTATCACCCAATTATTTTTTGATCTAGATTCCTATTTTCGCTTTTCTGAAAACGCTAAAGCGGCTGGAATTGAAATTCCAATTAGGCCAGGCGTAATGCCACTTACTGATCAGCGACAAATCGCGAAATTCTCTCAATTAGCGGGCACACCAATGCCAAAGCAAGTGCGAGAGTACTTTGATAACGCTGGCAATGACGCCAATGAGGTAATCAAAAGAGGCATTGACTTTGCGACAGATTTTGCGCAGAAACTTATTTCTGGCGGTGCGCCAGGAGTTCATTTTTACACCATGAACAGATCGACTGCAGCAAAACAGGTATGGCTGAGTTTAATCTCATGAATCGCAAGCAATATATAGCTACCTGGCAGGTTACTCACAGTTCACCTGATCTTTTCGTTATTCGATGGTTCTTAACAGTAGTTTATTTTCTAGCGATCGCTTTAATGAAACTAAGATTTTCGCCAAACGGCGCAACTGTGTTTGGCGGCCTGGTTGGTGCTAGCGCAGCAATTTTTGTTTATTATGAATTTTGGCTAGTTGCAGCATTAGTAGCAATGCTTAGCAGTTTGTTCGACGGTGTCGATGGTGCAATAGCTGAAATTAAACAACAGAAAACTAAGTTTGGTGCTGTCCTAGATGTAGTCATGGATCGCAGTGTTGAAATAATTTGGTTTACTTCTTTAATCTTTGCTGGGGTAAGCATAAATTCCGTAATCTGGTTAGGCATGTCAATCTTAATTATGGAATATGTTCGAACTAAAGCAAACAGCCTTGGGATCACTGGAGCAGGTCGGATAACAATCGCGGAGCGACCAACAAGAGTAATTATGTTCTTCATGCTGAACGTTGGCGTTTTTCTGATCGGAACGGAAAACTCCGCATTAACTATTGGGGTAACTCTGCTTGGGTTAATAACGGCAATCAGCACAATTCAATTATTTCTCGGCTTTACCAATCAATTGCGCCACAATCCGAGCAGATAGCCCAACTAGTGGGAGACCGCCTCCTGGATGTGAACTACCACCTACCAAATAAAGGCCACTAACCGACCCAATATTGCTTGGTCTTAGAAATGCGGACATCGCTCCATTGCTGCTGCTGCCATAAATTGAACCACCAGGTGCGGCATATCGTTCAGCAAGATCTGATGGCGTTAAGGCAACCTGCCATTTGATTCGCCCGGCGAGATCTACACCACGCTCCGCCAATTTATTAATTATCAATTTCGCGTACTCATTCTTAAGTTTCGGATCGGTCCAATCAACTTGATCACTGTGCCTGGGGGCATTAACCAAGATAAACCAAGACTCGCTATTTTCGTTAGGTCGCATTTGCGGATCATCCGGAACGCAGGCATAAATTGTCGGATCGGCAACCGGTTTTGGATATTTGCCAAAAATTTCATCAAACTCATTGTCGTAATTCTCCGGGAACCAGACATTGTGATGAGCCAAGTTTGGGGTGCGGCCCTCGACAGCTAATAGCAGAATGAATCCTGCTAATGAAGGTGTTGATTTATTAAGTTTACGTAACTGTTTTTTACTCGATGGATGATCTAACAGTTTTCCATATAGCAGTGATGCATCGCAATTAGCTACAACTATTTGGGTGGGAAAGGATTTGTTGGTAGTTATCACGGCACTAATCTGATCTGATTTAGTTTCAATCTTGATCACTTCAGAATTGAATTCAAACTTTACTCCCAGATCTAAACATCGCTGATATACAGCATCGGCTAACTTTGTTATGCCACCAGTGATATGCCAAGCCCCAAATACCTGTTCGACATACGGAATGGTCACTAATGCTGCAGGTGTTTTTCGCGGATCGGATCCGGTATAGGTCGCGTATCTATCCAAGATGAAGCTGAGTTTGGGATTAGTAAAGGCTTTGCTTCCTAGCTTTCGCAAAGAAAGCCAGGGCTTAATGATGAAGATGTCCTTAGGTCGCTTTGCTAGCTTTATCAGGTCGCGAAGACCACGAAGCGGGGATTCTAAAATCGGAGTTCGAGTTAACTGCCACGCCATCGCACCTTGTTTGATTAAAGCTAGCCACTCCGATTTTGCCGATCCACCCAAGGCTTTTTCTAGCTCAACTGCAATAAGACCAGGATCTGCTGCCGGTAGCGAGACCTGAGTGCCATCTGCAAATTGATACCGGAAAGCGGGAGATGGCGAACTTAACTCAAGATATTCATCAAGTGGCTTGCCAGTTCGATCAAATAGATCTCGATAAACGCTTGGAATAGTAAACAGCGACGGACCTAAATCAAAAACAAATCCGTCCTGCTCGTACTTAGCCAGCTTTCCGCCATAGGTATCGCGTCGCTCAATCACGGTTACCTGATGACCTAGGGCTTGTAGTCGAGCAGCAGCGGACATGCCGCCCATGCCAGCACCGATTACCACTATCTGACTCACGGCAACTTCTTTCCACGCCAATGCAATTTGTTCCGCAGTTTTCTTTGCCACGATAATTCAGAGAGCGATACGTAGCCCAAAATTGAAATTGGGTGAGTCACCGAATCTGGAAAATCGCGCCCGCCAATTCGTTTCGCAATAATAAATCGAGAAGCGATAGCAGCTAAGTAACCGACCGCGCCAGCTCGAGAGATTCTTGAGTTGATTCTGCTCAATGCAGCGATTGGCGGTATCAGGTAGGCCAAAATCAAAAGTGCTGACAGCGCTCTGGAGCTGTTTCGGTTTGGCGTGGCACTCCAAAGTGACTTGGTATAGCCATCTGTTAATTCTGTGACATTTCGATACATGCGGGTGGTAGCCAATTTCGTACCGTCAATTACGCCACCTTTTCCACCATTACGTTTTATCGCCTGCAATACGGCAATGTCATCAAGCACGGCGGCTGGATTTGCGGTATGACCCAGAGCACTGCGGTATCTATTCGCATCAACTACAAGAAACTGTCCGTTCGCTGCAACTAATGCCGGATTAGTTGATCGTTCTGCAATTCGTAGCGGCAACAGAGTTAACCAACTCCATTGGAGCAATGGCTGAATTAATCGCTCCGACCAAGTAATTGCGGTTTGCTTTGGGTAAGGAGAAACTAAATCCAAATCATGCTTACGCATGGTAGCGATCGCTTGAGCAATCGCAGTTGGCTCGAATTGCACGTCAGCGTCAATAAAAACCAGTACCGAACCTTTGGCGATTTGACTCATTCGATGGCAGCTCCACGATTTTGATACCCATCCCGAAGGAGCAGGTTCGTCATCAACAATTATGGTGATTGGAAATTTTGCACCTTTAGTTAAGTGCGTGATTAGTGAGACAGTTTGATCAGTAGAACCATCGTCTCGGATAATTAATTCAAGGTTAGGCAATTCTCGTTGATTCAGAATTGATTGAATCGTTGGCGCGACTCGCTCGGCTTCATTTAAAACAGGCAATAGCACACTAACTGATTCGGTAACTTCAACTGCGGATTCAGGATCTCGGAGCGCCTTGAGATTAAACCAACTGTGAATTGCCCCAATCACTGCAAGCGACGATCCGACCTGGACAAGTCGAAGAATTGCTGTAGTGAAAAAGTTACTCACCAGGCTCACGATAGTAGTGGCCTAGCGAAACCTCACATACTGGGTGAACAGCGCTGGAATTGCTAGCAATGACATGGCGACAAAGACGTATGCGGCAACAATTGGTTGATCCAAAAACAGCAAATTCGAGACTGCGCCACCAAGCCACTGCCAGCAATAAATGGCGAGCGGAAGCGCAAGTGGTCGGTAACTGCGCCTTGGGAATCGATCAAGCAGCAAAAACAAAATGAACGTGCTGATAACCCAGCCAATGAAATTTGTAATGGGAATTCCTTCAAGCCCAGGTAATGCTGGTTCTGGGTTTGCCCAGGTCCAGTGCCCTTCACCTACCATCCAGGGATCGAGCAAAAAGTCCCATGCAGTTAAGCCAATTGTTGAAAATAACAAAACCACGGTCGGTCGTTGCGACAATGAGCGAGCTAACATTAGAACTGGAATTGCCATTGAGTACCAAGCAACCGGGACCACTAGCGGCACATTAGCCAATTTATAACCTAACGAATCACCATATTCATATTCGCCAAATGGAACAGCGGTCGAAACTCCAATTAGTTCTAATAAATACGTGTAAGTTAGAACTAATAGAACTGAGCCAATCGTCCATAGCGGGCCATTATTCTTAATTGACCAAGCAAACACTGCTAAACCAGTAACAAGTACAATCGAAATAGTTAAGGGATGTCGATCCTCACCAGAAGCTAACACCCACGCAATCATTAAGCCGATTGCAGCAAGGAAAATCAGCCAAGGAATAAATCTGAACGGCGATGGCTTGTTCGCATCGCTCCAGCGACCGGTGTAAAGGCGCTCGCTCATGATTTCCTAACTAGTGGGAATTACCTGGGCTAACGCTACGCCATTTAGCTCGCCAGCGACACTAGTAATGGCAAATCGTGCAAATAGTTCTTCTCGGTACCAATCTAATTCGTGAGTCATTGCGATCACCTCACGGTGAGGCTGTTTTCGCTGTGCAAATTCGGTCAGCGACCTGTTATCTAGCCAGATACTAACCGTTCCTTGTAGACCCACTGGCGCTTCGCCAATCCCGAACGCTGTCAGAAGTCCAGCGGACAAGTGTAGGGACTTTGAAACCGGCGGGACCTCGGATTGGAACTTCCGCCACATTCGTAACTTGATTTTTGCTCTCGTGATAGATAGCACAGGACCATCCCACCGATGTGGTGTTGGTTCGCCAAATGGTTTGCGCTTTGCCCATTCACCCTTGCTTGATAACGGTGCTAGAAAAAAGGTGGCAGTTTCATTCGCCATCTTCTGCCAGCGGCTAAAAATTTTTGACTTACTAAAACTAATTGCGGCAGCTTCAGTTTGCCAAACCGTAAGGACTACCCAGCGATGCAAGTCGGCATCTTTAGATGTAAAAGTTTGCCCGGTACCAGTTCCTAGTAGTCGGAAAAATTGTAATTGTGGTGAAAAGAATCTGAAGTAAAATCGATCCAGCGCAACACGAATAAATGCCGGCATGACTCGGCCTACTTTGAATAAGTCGAGTCTCACCGTTAAATCTTGGTTCTTGACTTGAAGGTATTCGGGGCGCGACATAACTAAATTGTATTCCCTGAATGTAAATGTTTACAGCGACTCAAATTTGGTTGGCACAAGTTGAATCCCACACCCAATTCCGCCTAGCACTAAGATGAACCCTCGGGAGGGTGAAGTGCGTATCTATGCCGCTAAGGCCGTTCTTGCTAAGGGCGTTCACCCAGCAGTTCTTGATATCGAAGATGGCAAAATCACAAAGTTAGCAGTGGGGGATCAATCACGATCAACGGATGCTGATGTTGTGATTGAGTCAGGATATCTCGCACCTGGATTAATTGACCTTCAATTAAACGGTGCATTTGGCACAGATTTCGCGGCGGCAAATGAAGCGGATTGGGATCGAATCTTGAAGTCATTGCCAGCTACTGGTGTCACTTCCGTCTATCCAACTGTGATTACCGCGCCGATAGATGAATTAGTTGACTTTTTTAAGAAAAATCAAAATCAGGTTGGTGATGGAACTGTTCGTACCTCGGTGCTTGGTTTTCACTTAGAAGGACCGTTTCTCAATCTCGTGCGACGGGGAGCGCATCGCGAACAGTGGGTAGTAGAGCCCAATGATAAGTCGGTCTCCGAGATCATCTCGGCTGCAAGCAATTCGCTAAAGATTGTCACAATTGCACCTGAGTTGCCAGGTGCAACGGCTGCCATCAAAAGTTTCGTTTCTAATGACATTAAAGTAAGTGTTGGCCATAGTGATGCGAATGCTGAGACCGTAGCCAAAGCAGCTGATTTGGGAGCGACATTAATCACGCATTTGTTTAATGCGCAGTCGCAGATTGGTCACCGAAATACTGGCGTTGCTGGCCAAGCGTTAATTGACACCAGATATTTCTTGGGATTAATTGTTGATCTGCATCATGTCATTGCGGAAACAGTTCTACTAGCGTTTGCCGCAGCATCTGATCGAATTTGTTTAGTAACTGATGCGATATCTGCGTTGGGAATGTCGCCTGGTAGATATGAACTTGCTGGCGACACGGTAATTGTTGAGGGAAATCAGCCGCCAAAGCGAACAGATGGCACATTAGCGGGTTCTGATATTCGATTAGATCATGCAATTTCAAATTGCATCAAGATTGGAATTGACCCAGCAGTTGCGATTCGGGCAGCATCTACCACGCCAGCAAAGGCTATGTCGCTATCTGATCGTGGCGAAATTAGCGTAGGTAAGCGTGCTGATCTAGTCTGGCTTGATACCACACCGGCAGGATTAGAGACTAGACAAACTTGGATTTATGGAAATGAGGTATTTGCTAAGTGAATACCTTGATGCGCGAGGAAATACTTTCGCAACCTGCTGCAATTCTAAATACCATCGAGCAGGTGCGAAGTTTGCAGCCAAAGCTGACTAAAATTTTTGTTGATAATCAGATCTCAAACATAGTTTTCTTTGCCCGGGGTACCAGTGATAATGCTGCTATTTATGGTTTCTATCTATTCGCTAATAAATGTGGGATTCATGCCACCAGCGGACATCCGTCACTTGCCACCAGTTACAAAGCTGCCGTCTCACTGAAAAACACACTTGCGATTGGAATCTCACAATCAGGTAAGACGGAAGAAATAATTGAAGCATTAAATTGGGCAAAGCGATCAGGTGCTGCCACCTTAGGTCTGACAAATACCCCGGACAGCCCGATTTTTGCCGCTGCTGATCTGACGATTCTCACTCAAGCTGGCGAAGAGAGAGCAGTGCCAGCCACTAAGACCTTTACTAGCGCACTTGTGGCATTAGCAGTAATCGCTGAATCAGTTTCGCCAGATCAAGAATTCACTAACCAATTAAATCAATTACCGGAGCAAATTCAGTTAACGCTGAACCAAACTGAGGCGATTGAAAAGGCAGCAAAAGAGTTGGTTAGTCAAGACACAGCAGTTATCACTGGACGTGGATACAGCGTTTCAATTGCGAATGAAATCGCGCTTAAGTTTCAGGAGTCTTGCTACTTAAAGAGCTTAGGTATGTCGGCAGCGGATTTACAGCACGGACCTAAGGCGGTAGTCGATCATACGTTACCGATAATTGCATTTGTGCCAGGTAGAAAATCTCCAGTTAACAACACGGTTATTGAATTAGTTTCTAGGCTGAAGCCGTTGGCAGCGTCGGTAATCGCCGTAGGTCCAACCGATTGCGGCTTACCTGCTGATATCCAAATCGAATTGCCGGAAACACAAGAAGCCCTGTTGCCGATTTTAATGGCGCCACCGGCTCAGTTTATGGTAGAAGCAACGGCAGTTGCTAAAGGAATCAATCCAGATCTACCGCGTGGCTTAACTAAAGTTACCCAAACTTAATTAAGCGGATCCTGACTCACGATCACTGCTGGAGATTTGGTCATCCGGACAAGTTCAGTAAAGTTTGTTGGATAAACCCAGTAGGGGTGACCACCGGCCGCCCAAACCTCATCGAATATTCCTAAATCTAAATCAATAATGGTTGGAATTTCATTAATGTGGCCAACTGGCGAAACTCCACCAATAGCAAATCCAGTGGCTGATTTAACTAGGTCGGCATCTGCTTTAGTGATTTCATCAACCCCAAACGCTGTTGCGATCAGATTGAGGTCTACCCGGTGGCCACCAGAGGAGAGAACCAATACTGGATATTCCGCGGTTGGCGTTTTTGCTAAAAAGACCAGCGAGTTAACAATCTGAGCTACCGTCACGCCTAATGCTGCAGCAGCCTCTGCCGAAGTTCGGGCAGATTGATCAAGTTTCTGGACCAGATCTGGATTGCCCCCTAATTCAGCAAGCGCAGTCTTTACCCGCAACACTGAGGGATGAATGGTTTCCGACATAGCAGAACCCTAACTGAATAAAAAACTCAGTTGAGTTAAGCCAGCCCACATTGCTTTTCCTGCGATACTTAACACCATGCGATTACCAAATCGAACCGACTATGCGATCCGGGCTTGCCTTGAGCTGGCTGCGGCACCTCGCGCATTAACTGTTGCGGAGATCGCAAAGTTGCAACGCATTCCGGTTCGATACTTGGGTGCGATTATGACCCAACTGCGAAAAGCCGGAATTGTGGTTGCCCAACGTGGTCCGGATGGCGGGTATCAACTTGCTCGAGCTGCCGCCAAAATCATGTTGGCTGATGTGATTAGAGCAATTGATGGTGCCCTTACTGAAGTTGGCGGGGCTAGGCCGGAGAATTTGAAATATTCCGGCGCAAGTCGTGGGCTGGCGCAGGTATGGATCGCGATTAGAGCAGCAGAGCGACAAATATTGGATCAAGTTTCGCTTGCTGCGGTGCTTTCTGGAAAACTACCTAAATCAGTCAACGCCTTGTTGATAAGTCCGCGGGCGAAATCTAAGTAACTGTATTTAGCACTAAAACTGTAGAAAATGTGTAATATCTGAGCATGACTACGTTGCTGCTGGTTTCAGTCGCTGGCTTTGTTGCGCAGATGATTGACGGCGCCATGGGAATGGCATTTGGCGTGATCTCAACTACCGTGTTGATTTCCTTGGCTTATTCACCGGCAGCAGCTTCAGCAGTGGTGCACTTTGCCAAGATTGCAACTGGGGCGGCCAGCGGCGCCGCTCATATTAAATATCGCAATGTGGATTGGCATGCCACAATAAAAGTTGCCATTCCCGGCGGAATCGGGGCATTCGTCGGTGCCATTGTGCTTAGCAATATCAATCTACGGGCAGCTATCCCGTGGACTTCATCAATTCTTTTAGTTATGGGATTAGTTGTGTTATATCGTTTTAGTCGGCAAACCATTCTTGGCCGAAAACGTCGAGCGCGTGCTCGCTGGCTAGCACCGCTTGGATTAGTCGGTGGATTTGTTGATTCAACTGGTGGCGGTGGCTGGGGGCCGATTGTCACGACTTCGCTAACTGCTTCAAATGCACTGGAGCCTCGCAAAGCAATTGGATCTACCAACACCGCAGAGTTAGTGGTGGCAATTGCATCGAGTTTGGGATTCTTGGTTGGACTGGGCGCTAAAGATCTGCCTTGGGATGCCATCTTGGCACTGGTGTTAGGTGGCACCTTAGCTGCGCCAGTTGCAGCCTGGTTAGTGAAAAATGCCCCACAGCGGATTTTGGGAGTTTTTGTTGGTGGCTTAATTGTGCTACTAAATGTTCGTCAACTGCTGGTATCACTTGAAGTTCCCTCTGACATAAGCTTGGCGGCGTATTTGATCAGTATTTCGATGTGGGGTTATGGCATCTATCGAGCAATCAGATTGCTCCCAGCAGATCATGCGGCGCACCAGTTAGAAAAATAGGTGTTATTGCCGTGTCTTTGCGGGTGTATCAGCAATAATCCGCCAATGGAATGCGATTTCTGCTCCCAAATTTTTGACCCAATTGCCACTCGTTGGCTATGTCCACATTGCCATGCCAAAGCTAATTGCTGTGATGGTGCGCCGCTAGCAAGTTGCGAATATGCCGATGCTGCGGCGAGTAATTAGTTATTAGTGCGCGAGTTTATATATAACGCAAAGGCTGGCTTTCCGGTCTATCTAATCGCGATAAATATGCGAACTGGTATTGCGATTATTACACCCATTCTTACCGTTATTGGCATGGATCTAGGACTGTCAACAATTGAATTAGCTTGGCTCGCTGCAATTCCAGTGCTTTGCTTTAGTTTAGTAACACCAGTTGTGGGATGGTTAAATCGCTTAGGTAGCGTGGATCGAGTCATTTCACTCTCGATGTGGTTGCTGGCTTTAGCGTTGATGTTACGTGGAACTGGCAGCATCTTTGCGCTGTTCTTTTTTACCTTAATCATGGGAATATCAACTGCAGTGTTGAATGTGATGTTGCCAGCCTGGGTCAAATTACATGGCGGAAGTCATGCTGGCGTAATTACTGGCAGCTATGTCATGTTGATGGGAATTGCTGCCGCATTAGCACTTGCGGTTGCCGCTCCACTTAGCTCAGCTACCAGATATGGCTGGCAGTTAGCGATGCTGCCCTGGGGAGTGATGGCAACTGTTGCTGCAATTTGGTGGCAACTGCGATTGCGAAATCAAGACCTGCGCCAATTGCATTCGCAGCAGCAACCTGGTTGGCGATTGCTGTTAACGAATAAGCGAGCCTGGCAAGTAACAATGTTTTTTGGCTTGCAGTCCATGAATGCTTATGCGGCCGGAACTTGGATTCCAACGATTTTGTTAGATCGCGGTTTTCAACTTTCAGTTGCCGGTTTGACGGTTGCGATAATTTCATTGATCGGTGCGATCGCGGCTACTTATGTGCCACATTTGGCAACTACTAGATCTGATCAGCGTTCAATCTTGTGGTGGTTTTCGATAATTACTGCGATTGGTTATTTTGGTCTACTAATTGATTCGGGCTGGCGTTTAGCTTTTTGGGTTTTTTTGGCATTACTTGGCCAAGCAGCAACATTTCCGCTATCGCTGATTTTGGTGGTGCTGCGGAGTGGTTCAGCAGGTGAGGCACAGGCGTTATCAACCATGATGCAAGGAATTGGATATTTGATTGCCGCAACCGGGCCGTTATTGATTGGGGTGTTGGTTGAGGTTTCGGGCGGCTGGACCTTAGGGCTCACTGCCATGCTGGGCATTGTGTTGCTGCAGGGGATTGCTGCAGCTGGCGCTGGCCGCGCCGGCACGATTTCACCCTGAGTTGACGGTTGTCTTACCCTCATGTTTGACTACGACTATTCGAACAGGTGTTCGAATAGTCTCCGGAACGACTAAACACCTAATCGAAATCGGATCTGGCATCTGATCTGAGGTAGCTCCTTAAATCAGACAGCGCAGCCCAGTTCGCCCCGACCCCCTGGGGAACTGCTGCGTTGCGTGGAATCAGCTTCATGTGGGAAGCCATGTAGTTGATTCCACCCAGTCCCAGCCCGGCTTCCTGGGCGAAGCAGTGATCGCCAGGAGCTAACTATGCGCAACCAACCTAACTTGCAGGTAATTAGCAGCAATGCTGATCAGCCAACTGTGCTGCAATTAAATAATCATAAATTTAAGGTAGTTCAGATTCTGCAGTTTTGGCGTAACCGTAATAACTGGTGGCGCACTGGCAGGGTGAGCGAGACTAAATGTTGGCGATTATTAGCCAGATCAGCTCAGCAGTCAGTTGTGATTGAAATTTGCTATCACGAAGCTACGCAACAATGGGAATTGATTCGAAAGTTAGTTAAATGAACTTTCCACACTTACATGTTGCAAGTGGTTTTTCCATGAAATATGGCGCAGTATTACCAGAAGACTTGGTGTTAGCTGCAAAAAACCTAGGTTTAACTCAGTTAGCATTAACTGATCGCGATGAGATTAGCGGTGCAGTGCGATTTATTAAAAGTTGCATTGCCCATGATGTTTCGCCAATTCTTGGAATTGATGTGGCAGTTTGCTCATCAGGTGCGCTACGAGTTGAGAAACCAACTAATCCAAAAACGCCAGCGAAGGGCGGTAGATATCGAGATTTAAAGCAGTACCGAGCCGTTTTGTTAGCTCGCGGTCAACATGGCTGGTCAGCGCTAGTTAAAGTTGCAACCGAGATTGGCGCCAGTAAGTTTCATGATCCCAACTCAGCAATTAACTTAACGCAAATTGCGATTGCACTCCAGCAAAGCATGCCAGCTGGATATTCTGCAACAACTTCACCATTAGTTGCGTTGCTAACTCCACAATCGGAGTTTGCTGCTGCAGTTCTTGGCCGGAGACCTGACATTGCAGTTGGCATCATTAAGCAGTGGCGGGAAATTGTTGGTATTACCCCAGTGGTTGGAGTTGCTTCCCATCAGAGCAAATCTGGCGAATACAGCACTCAAGCGGCGCAAAAACTAATTAGTTTTGCTGATCAGCACGGGCTGAAGACAGTTTTGGTTAATTCGACCAGATATCTAACGTCGGCCGATGGCTACATCGCAGATGTCTTAGATGCCATTCGGGGCTTGCTGCCAATCCATCCGAAATATTTATCTCAAACTACCTCAGCTGCGTACTTGAAATCAGCTGTTGAGATGTCTGCGTTAGCGCTTGGGATTACTAGAGATGAGCAACGAGCGGAGCGATTAATACTAGATACGCAATTGCTAGCAACCGCTTGTCAGTTAAATCCAGTTCGTGATTTAGATTGGGGGAGAATTTACTTACCAGAACTTGAGCTACTACGGGAAAATCCAGCACTTAGCGCAGCGCACCAACCTGGTGATGCCATGCGAGCACAGGCGTTGTTACGTGAGAAAGCAACCGCAGCACTGGCCAGGCTTGGTTTAGATCGAGATCTGGTAGCGGTACGGCGATTAGAAGAAGAGCTTGCCACGGTTGCGCAGTTGGGATTTGCTGCATATTTCTTAACGGTGGCAAAGATTGTGGCAGATATAAAGAAGTTAGGTTCGCGAGTTAACGTTCGAGGGTCTGCTGGCGGCAGTTTCTTGGTCTATTTGCTTGGCATCTCGCTAATTAATCCATTAGAGCACGGCTTGCTGATGGAACGGTTTCTTTCTTCGCAGCGCAGGTCCCTGCCTGACATTGATATCGATGTGGAGTCAGATCGAAGGTTAGATGTTTATCATCAAGTCTTAGCAGATTTTTCGCCGCAACGGGTTGCCGCAGTTGCCATGGTTGACACTTATCGGGTTAGGCATGCAATTCGAGATGTTGGTGCAGCCTTGATGTTCTCGCCCGGTGAAATTAGTGCATTAGCAACTGCTTTCCCGCATATTCGCGCTAGAGATGTCAGAGCAGCAGCAGCTGATCTGCCTGAGTTACGCAATTCAAGCGTAACTAAGTTGGCACACCTGGAACAATTATTTGATTGCGTTACTGCGCTAGATGCGCTGCCAAGACATCGTGCGATGCATCCGTGCGGCGTGATCATTTCAGATGCTAACTTGAATCAGCGAATACCAATTTTGCCTGGTGTGCAGGATTTTCCGATCACAGTATTTGATAAGGATGATGTTGAGGATTTAGGGCTACTTAAACTAGATATCTTGGGTGTGCGAATGCAGTCCGCAATTCGACATGCAGTTGATCAAATCCGTCAGGTAGAAAATATTGAGGTTGAAATTGATCAAATACCTCATGACGATGTCGCAACATATCAATTAATCCAGTCCACAAAAACATTAGGCTGTTTTCAAATTGAGTCACCAGGACAGCGAGAGTTAGTTGGCAAATTAGCACCAGAGTGCATGCATGATCTGATAGTAGATATTTCGCTTTTCCGACCAGGTCCAATCAAATCTGACATGATCACACCGTACTTAGCTGGCAAGCATGGTTGGCAGCAAGCTTCATATCCACACCCAGATTTAGTAGAAGTACTGGCAGAGACTTGGGGAGTAATTGTTTTCCATGAGCAAGTAATGAAAATATTTGCGGTAATGACTGGCTGTTCGCTAGCAGAGGCCGACGAATATCGCAGATCATTAGGCGCCGCCGATACCCAGTTTGCAGTTAGGGAAATGTTTTATCGAAACTCACTTAAACGTGGTTACGAACTGGCTGTAGTTGAACAGGTTTGGCAAGCATTAAAGGCATTTGGTTCATTTGGGTTCTGTAAGGCTCATGCGGCTGCTTTTGCGCTACCCACTTATCAATCTGCTTGGTTAAAGGCTCACCATCCAGCAGCATTTTTAGCTGGAGTATTAACGCATGATCCTGGAATGTATCCGAAGCGATTAATTCTTAATGATGCGCGGAATTTAGGAATTGAAATTTTGCCACTAACAGTCAATAAATCAAAAGCGCATTATCAGGTTGAATTAATCCAACATAACTCAGCAGAATTAACAGAAATCGATGCGAGGTATGGCGTTCGGATGGCATTAGCTGACATATCTGGAATAAGTGAAGCTGAGTTAACTCAGATCGTTGCCAGACAGCCATACAGTTCACTGAGTGATTTTTGGCAACGAGCTCAAGTTAGTCGGCCAACGGTTGAGAACTTAATAAAGCTGGGAGCGTTTGATCAAATTCATAAAATCGGGAACTTCGCTGCTCAAACTAATCTAACTAGACGCGATCTTCTGCTGCAGTTAGCAGATTTAGTTGACCGTACGACTAAACCTATTGCAGTAAATCAGTTAGCAATTTCCCTTACGCCACCAGATCTGCTTCAGCCAAGTGGCTTAGCCGAGATGACCACTGCTGAGCAGGTTAGGGCAGAACTAAATTTGTTAGGAATGGATAGCACAAAGCATGCTTTAAGTTTCTATTATGATTTTTTGAGCAAGCTATCAACTGAAATTAAATTAATTAGCAGTCAAAACCTAGCCGCCCAACGTAACGGTTCATTGGTTTTTGTCACCGGGGTAAAAGTTGCAATTCAAACTCCGCCGGTTCGGTCGGGAAATCGAGTTGCGTTTTTAACTATCGAGGACAGCGCTGGACCAATTGACCTGGCCTTTTTTGAAACAGCCCAACAAGAGTTCGCTAACGCTATTTTTAATTCTTGGCTTATTTTGGCAGCCGGCGTGGTTCGCAAATCTGGCCCGAAGGGAATCTCGCTTCGCGGAGTTGGCTGTTGGGATTTAACTAAGCTTCATAATTTGTGGCAAGCTGGAAATGAACCGGAATTGTTACAAGAAATACAAGAACAACTTACGACCTATCTGCAAAATGAAAAGACTAGGAAAAACAAAGCCAGCAGCACAGCCGATCGGGTTCGCAGACGAACCGGCGGCATGGGTCCGGCGCGTCGCTTACTGTTGCATGCCACTGGTTTAGCAGTATCGCCATACAGCGACATAAAGCCCGTTGGCAGCGGTGAGATCAAACTTGATCTGGAATTGCCAACTGATCGTGCAGCTAATGATGCACAATTACCAACTAAGTTATGGCATAAGAGCCCAGGTACTGGTGGACGGTGATTGATGAGCAGATCGCAACTTAATCGCAGCAAAATTACTGACCTGGGAACTGATGACACTAATTGTGAAATATTGCATCTGGATATGGATGCGTTCTATGCCTCAGTAGAAGTAAAGCGAAATCCAGCGCTCGCTGGCAAACCGGTAATTGTTGGTGGCGCAGCGGGCCGCGGGGTAGTGGTGGCGGCAACTTATGAAGCAAGAGCATATGGAATTCATGCCGCAATGCCTATGTCTCGGGCACTTAGATTGTGTCCAAATGCAGTTGTGGTTGCGGCCGACCATGCTGAATATGCTGAAGTTTCTGCCCAGCTTTATCAAATTCTGCTTTCGGTAACACCCTTAGTTGAAACCATCGCGTTAGATGAAGCGTTTTTAGATATTGCTGGGGCGGTTAAATTACTTGGCCGACCAGTACAAATTGCAACACACCTTAGAGCCAAAATTAAGTCGGAGTTAGGGCTTACTGCTTCGGTGGGAATTGCTAGCAACAAGTTTCTGGCAAAACTTGCTTCTACTTATGCTAAGCCAGACGGCTTATTGCTAATTCCAGATGATAAGAAGCTTGAGTTTCTACATCCGCTGCCAGTGGGAGCATTATGGGGGGTTGGCGAAAAGACTGAAACTAAGCTAAAAGATTTAGGACTGCATCAAGTGGGCGATGTGGCCAAATTGCCGATTGAAACCTTAGCCAGAATCGTAGGTCAGGCTGCAGCTGAACACCTAGCGGAGTTATGTCAAGGTATTGATGATCGTGAAGTTGTGGTTAGTGAACCGGAAAAGTCAATTGGAAATGAAACAACTTTTGGGGAGGATTTGTTTGAACCCACTGAAGTTGAAGCACATCTGCTGCGATTAGCTGATCAAGTAGCAGCAAGGCTACGCGAACGTAAACTTTCGGCAAGAACACTTAGTCTCAAAGTTAGATTTCACGACTTTACCACTATTACTAGATCAAAAACTCTTACCAATTACACGCATAGCACTCAGGAAATCAACCAAGTGGTGCGCCAGTTATATCGAAACTTAAACCTGCAGCGAGTCCGAATCCGATTACTGGGAGTGCGGGCTGAAGGATTGCAGCCCACGGTAGCAGCGAGCTTTCAACCAACGTTGGATCAGCCGGCAATTGGCTGGGAAGAGGCTGAAGTTGCTGTTGATCAAGCCCGCGCGAAATATGGCACGGCAGCAGTCAAGCCTGCGCGACTGCTAACTGACTCAGCGGCAGACGAATAGGGGTCGGCTTGCTAGTTAAGCCAGAGCGCGTATTCTTACGATATTAGAGGAGGTCAGATGCCACTATCGGAGAACGAACAACGCTTGTTGGAGCAGTTAGAAAAAGCGTTGGCTGCGGAAGATCCTAAATTTGCTTCAGCGTTAAGCGGTCGAACCAAAATTGCTGGCGGTCGATTCTTCTCGTTAGCAATTGTGCTATTGCTCGCCGGAATTGCAATGATTGTGGCAGCAGTCGCGTTGCCGCTAATGCCAATTGGGGTAGTTGGCTTCGTCTCCGTTCTTGTTGGCGTTTTGCTGATTACCGCACCAAAGCCTGGACAGCCAGCCACCGGTGGAAAATCCAGCAAGGCAACAAAACCGGATTTAATGAAGCGTTTTGAGCAGCGGTGGGATAACCGTAATCAGGGCGAAATTAATTAATTCTTAATCAACTGCTGGTACAAATTTCATTGAGATTGAATTAACGCAGAATCTGCGATCGGTTGGTGTGCCATAACCTTCGCCATCGAATACATGTCCTAGGTGCGAGTCGCAGTTGGCGCATCTAATTTCAATTCGCTTTCGACCATGGCTTAAGTCCACTAATTCTCTAACCGCACCAGGAGCGGCAGCGTCAAAAAATGATGGCCAACCACAGCCCGAATGAAATTTGGTTGCCGCAGTGAAGATCAACGAATCGCAGGCAGCACACAAATAATCGCCCGACTTCTCGTTGTCAGTCAATAACCCTTGAAATGCAGGCTCGGTTTCGCCAAGTCGCAGCACCGCATAGGCCTTTTGGCCAAGCAGTCGGCGTAATTTTTCTTCATCGAATCCCAATGGATTTTCGATCGGTTGTGCGCCGTCTGGGATCATCATTTCGCATCCTCTCGAAGCCAGCTTTGAAACTTTAGTCCTGCCAAATTTACTTGGGTGCGAAGACTAAGTCCAAATTTTGCTCGATGCATAATTTCACCGGTGCCAGGTCTATCAACCACTGTAATTATTGCTTCGTCCAACAGCCCAGCGGCAATAAATTGCTTGATCAGCATCACTCCACCCTCAATCAAGATTCGCGAGTAACCAGTTGCTTTAGCTAACTCAACCAATGCAGCCGGAGTGATTTCTGGTAGCACAATGGTTGGAATTACTGGATCTAACTGGGTGCTAATCAGTGAAGTATTCGCAGAGTTGGCCGCTCGAGGCGGTTTGCTAAATTCTCTGGTGTTGCTCACGATCCAATAATTTGCAGTTGGTGCAGGAGGATCTTCAGCCCGAATAGTTTGGGCACCAACAATGACCAAATCTGCGCTATTTCGTAGCGCAATCAAATGGTCACGATCTAATCGATTAGTAAGTGAGTTGCTATCACCGCTTACTCCAGCCAATTGGCCTGATAAATTTTGAATTAAGGCAGCCCGAACCCAGAACCTATCTGGCCAATTTTGGAGATTTACTAATTCTGCTGACATCTGCGCCCTAAATTTTTATTTGGTGGGCGATAAGGGACTCGAACCCCTGGCCTCTACCATGTCAAGGTAGCGCTCTAACCAACTGAGCTAATCGCCCTCGAGGTGGAGACGGGATTTGAACCCGTGTACGCGGCTTTGCAGGCCGCTGCCTCGC
>JBMTAF010000005.1:0-27964 GCA_049428425.1 Candidatus Nanopelagicales bacterium | reverse complement strand
GCAATATCCGATCAGCTGAAAAAGCATTAACTAAAGCTGGAGCTTCCGTCAAAATCTCAAGTGAGAAACAAGACGCACTTGAAGCAGATGGCCTGGTTGTCCCTGGCGTGGGTGCATTTCATGCCTGCATTGCCGCAATCAAGAATTTAGAGGCTGACCGTTTGATTGAACAACGTTTGATAAGCAATAGATCTGTCTTGGGTATCTGCGTTGGCATGCAGTTAATGTTCGAGTTCGGCATTGAAGGGGGAGTCAAAACGGCGGGACTAGGTCAGTGGCCAGGTACAGTGACTAAATTACATGCGAAAGTAACACCACATATTGGCTGGAACCAGGTATCGCCAGGCAGTGATAGCCGATTGTTTGTCGGATTGTCTGATCAGCAATTTTATTTCGTTCATAGCTATGCGGTGGAAAGTTTTCCGACAGATCAAACAAGTCCGCTTCCAGTTCCAGTTGTAAGCAAAACGAAGTACGAGCATGAATTTGTCTCGGCAGTTGAGAATGGCCCTCTTTCTGCCGTTCAATTTCATCCAGAAAAGTCGGGGGATGCTGGCATCCAGCTGTTGCGTAATTGGATTAGTCAACTATGAAACCAATCTTGGAGTTGCTCCCAGCAATAGATATTGCAGACGGCAAAGCTGTTCGTTTGCTTAAAGGTGAAGCAGGAAGTGAAACGAATTACGGCTCTCCACTTGACCAGGCTTTTGATTTTCAGCAAGCGGGCGCAACTTGGATCCACCTAGTTGATCTCGATGCCGCATTTGGCAGAGGAAACAACTTTGAGTTAATTTCCGAGGTGATTAATTCTGTCAACATGAAGATTGAATTATCCGGTGGAATTCGTGACACCGATTCTTTACTGCGCGCGCTAAGCACCGGATGCACTCGCATCAATTTGGGAACTGCTGCACTTGAAGACCCAGAATGGACAGCTCAGATGATTGCTGAACATGGTGATCGCATCGCAGTTGGTCTTGATGTTCGCGGCGAGACCTTAGCGGCTCGCGGCTGGGTCAAAGAAGGTGGAAATTTATGGGAGGTGCTGGACCGGCTAGATGAAGCCGGCTGCGCTCGATATGTAGTGACCGATGTTAATCGTGATGGCACTCTAGAAGGACCAAATTTCGCACTGCTGAGTCGAATATGTCAAGTCACCGATAGGCCAATAGTTGCATCAGGTGGAGTTTCATCGTTAGCGGACTTGGCAAGATTGCGAGAAATGGTGCCAAACGGAATTGAAGGGGCAATCGTAGGTAAAGCTCTATATGCAAAAAACTTTAGTCTTAGCGAAGCCCTAGCTGTTGCTGGATAGCTTAATTGCTATTGCCACTTTTTTCTCGACCTTGCCACGCTCAACTTTCATCAAGGTCCTAAATAGCCAACCATAAGTCAACTGCAGCCAATTGATGGTAACGCGAGTGAATTCTGGACCTAAAACACGAGCGCGAGCTTCAAGAATTGGCCCATTTGCATTTCCGCTGTGATCACATGCCGAAATTTGAACTCTGGAATTTGCATTGATTCGTTGCACTTTTGCGGAGTTAGCATCTGCGACCACATACTCCAATCCGCCAACTTTGGTTGCCCAAACCCGAGTAGTCTTTGGAATTTCGTCAGGGCCGAAGCTGGTTAATGCGATGTAACGGCCGGGTCCTAATTTGGCCGGGGGCTTGTGATCCATGGTTTCAGCGTAGCGTGATGGATGTGAACTCGTCAGTAAACACAGATACGATTCTCAAATGACCCTCAGTACCCGAGTGATTGCGTGCTTGGACGTAGCAAATGGCCGCGTCGTAAAAGGGGTTAATTTTGAGAATCTTCGTGACGCGGGAGATCCCGTCGAGTTTGCGAAGTCCTACAACACCCAAGGTATTGATGAATTAGTGTTTTTGGATGTCACGGCATCTACTGAAAATCGCTCGCCCATTATTGACGTCATTGAACGCACTGCTGATGAAGTTTTCATTCCATTAACTGTTGGTGGCGGCATTTCCGATTGCTCACAAGTTGATAAATTGTTGCGAGCTGGTGCGGACAAGATTTCGATCAATACCGCTGCTATTCAACGACCAGAGTTGATTTCAGAAATTTCTGATCGATTCGGCGCGCAAGTTATCGTGTTGAGTATAGATACTAAGCGCAGTAACGCGACCGAATCTGGGTTTGAATTAACCACTCACGGTGGAAAAATTTCTACCGGAATTGATTTACTTGGCTGGATTGAACAAGCGACCAAACTTGGAATTGGCGAACTCATGTTAAATTCCATCGATTTTGACGGTACAAAAAATGGTTTTGATATTGAACTAATTAATTTGGTCAAGGGAATAGCTACAGTTCCAGTTATAGCTTCTGGTGGCGCTGGAAAAGTTAGAGACTTTGCCGACGCGGTAATGGCTGGTGCGGATGCAGTGTTGGCGGCAAGCCTGTTTCATTTCGGTGAAGTAAGTGTGGTTGAGGTGAAACAGGATCTAGCACGAGTTACCTCAGTTAGAATTTAGAACCCGAATTTGGTTCGCTCTAACGTTGCAATTGCAGCCGGACTGCCATGAACTGATACCTCGGCATGCTTTTGCCTGCCAGAGATGTAAAGCAAAATCTCTAGGGGCTCTCCATGTAGTTCAATAACCGTGTTCCCACGCTTGAGCCAAGTTTGGACACCGGCGGGACTTACCATCACAACACCAAGCGGTAGTTTGCGAAGTGCAAGGATGGCAAACTTAGGCAACCTCCTCCCAATTTCGGTCTGCAACTGTGAGATATCGGTTCTTGCCTTCCAGTCAGATTGTGCCCGTCGAACATCTTCGTGGTGTATTACGAATTCAAACAAATTAGCAAGGTTGTCAACATTAGGAAGGGCAAATGGGGTCAACTTTCCTGGCCCGGTAGCAAACAGATTTACAAGTTCAGTATATGGCTTTGCATTTAAACCAGCTTCCACTTTGTCCCGCCATTTGCCCATTGCTGGAAGAACTATGGCTGCGGCAGCATCTGGTCGGCGCTCCCGCAAGATCAGATGGGTCAGCAGTTGCTTGGTCCGCCATCCTTCGCAGAGCGTGGGTTGGTCTGGGCCGAGCTCTTGGAATAATTTGGTAAGTTCGCCCCGCTCTACTTTCGAGAAACTCAATTTGGCCGCATCCATGGTCAGAGGGTACGCGATGGCGGCGAAACCGCATCTGCCAACATTGCGCCATGGCGGAATTCAAACCGGGAATATCAGCAGCTAGTTTGATTTTTGACGAGCACGGGTTGATTCCTGCGATAGTTCAGGATTTCGAAACTAAACAGATTCTTATGCTCGGGTATATGAATAAAGAATCCATTGACGCCACCTTGAAAACTAATCTAGTTACATTTTGGTCAAGAAGTAGAAACCAGATTTGGGAAAAAGGCGAGACTTCTGGCAATAGGCTCGAACTAGTATCAATTGCAGTTGATTGTGATCGGGATGCACTATTGCTACAGGTGAAACCTGCTGGGCCTACCTGTCATACTGGCGAAAAATCTTGTTTTTCGGTGCCTGACAATGAATAACAAATTGCGAAACGAAACCATTTTGTTTGATCAATTTAGGGAACTGGCAAAAGAGCATCGAGTCATCCCAGTTACCCGAACGTTCTTAGCGGATGAAAGCACTCCGGTCGGCATTTACCAAAAACTAACCAATGGCAGACCAGGAACATTTCTATTGGAATCGGCAGAGAACGATAAATCATGGTCCAGATGGTCATTCATTGGAGTTAATAGCGCAGCAAACTTGACCATAGATAAGACTGGTGCTCATTGGAGTGGAAAGGTTCCGGTTGGCTTAGTAGATCACCACGATCCGATAGTCGCAATAAGAATTGCATTGGCAGCTTTGCGGACAAAGCGCTTTGAAGATTTACCGCCATTGACCGGAGGTTTAGTTGGCGCATTTAGTTATGAATTTGTGAGACGGTTAGAACCACTGATAAGCAATTATGAATCATCAGATGATGATCCACAAGCGACGCTCTTGCTGACAACCGATATGGCGGCGATTGATCATCACAGTGGAACTGTATGGCTAATTGCAAATGCTGTGAATTTTGATAATTCACCAGATCGAGTTGAACAAGCTTATAACGACTGTATTGCTCGACTTGATCAAATGCAAAAGGACCTTACTGAACCAAGTAAGCTTTCAGCTCTAGCGTTAAAGCCGTCGGATATATCTATCGAAACCGATGACAGTGATGAAAGTTACGAAGCAGCAGTCCGCAAAGCCAAAGAATATATTTACGCTGGAGATGCATTTCAAATCGTGCTGTCAAGAAGATTCAAGGCTGATATCAACGTCAGCTCTCTAGCGGTTTATCGCGCATTACGAGCCACGAATCCAAGCCCTTACATGTATCACCTTAATTTGCCCACATCTGATCCGTCAGGAATTCAAATAGTTGGTGCCAGCCCAGAAGCATTAGTAAAAGTGACCAATGGAAATTGCATGCTGCATCCAATTGCTGGCACTAGGCCTAGGGGTAGCAATCCCGTCGAAGATGCCGCATTAGCCGATGAGTTGCTGGCTGATAAGAAGGAAAGAGCTGAGCATTTGATGTTGGTGGATTTGGGCCGAAATGATCTCGGGAAAATTTCAAATCCCGGAAGCGTTGCTGTAACTGAGTTTATGAAAATTGAGAGATATAGCCATGTAATGCATATTGTTTCAACTGTTACGTCAACGTTATTGCCGGAAAAGACGGCGCTAGATGCTTTGTTGGCAACTTTTCCCGCTGGCACACTTTCGGGGGCGCCAAAACCTAGAGCAATGCAATTAATTGACGAACTAGAACCAAAATCTAGAGGTTTTTATGCAGGCTGTGTTGGTTATTTTGATTTTGCTGGAAATATGGATATGGCAATCACGATTCGCACTTTAGTAATCAAAGGCAATACCGCGATTGCGCAGGCCGGAGCTGGTGTTGTTGCTGATTCAGATCCAGCGGCAGAGAATCAGGAGTGCAAAAATAAGGTAAGAGCAGTGTTAAATGCCATTTCGCTCGCAGAAGGAAGTGAGGCAATATGAAATTTCAGGCAAGTGCTGCCCTAGGGGTGATACTGGTATGGCTACTGTCAAATAATGCTAACTTAACTGCGGAAGTTGTCGATTCAGATTTAGGTACCAGAGCAGAAACTTTTCTATTAAAGGAAATTGAACCGATCATTGGCCAATTGGCGTTAGTTTCGCTAGTTGCATCTGCGGTAATTTGGCTTACCGGAGGCCTGATCCGAAAAATTATCAGCGGACTTGCCTCGGCCATTTTGTTTTATGTATCTTTTCTGGCGATTCAGGTTTCCCAATCAATTGAATCTAGTGTGACGTCGAAAATTACACTTTCAGGTGATCTATCAGCGGTATCTGGCGGGGTCCTGACTTATCTATTGGCTAGTAGTGCCGCATTGTCAGGTGTGCTGTTCTTGGCTTCGATAAAGACATATTCAGTTGACCGCACGGCACGACCACGAATGAAATCAGATCGCGACACCTGGCGTTCCCAGGATGAAGGAAAAGACCCAACGGGATAGGGCACCCCGACGTTCTGCGGGTTTTGCGAAACTAGCATAATCTGCGCATTATCAAGCGAAATTCGATCTGAAAGTGAGCCGAAATGAATCAACAACTCCAACGAAACAGCGAACATGGACAAACTGTTTCAGCTTGGGTCATGACCATTTCGGTAATTATTGGTTCAGCTCTAATTGCGCTTGGCGTCTTTCTTGAAACTGCGCCTCTATGGATAACTGGAATTGTTATTTCGTCGATTGGTGCAATCGTTAGCTACGTCTTGCATCAACTTGGATATGGGCAGAAGTCACGTCAATGAGCGTGCTAAGTGAGATTATTGATGGTGTGCTGCAAGATGTAGCGCAGCGCCGAAGCGATATCCCGATAGAAGTTTTGCAGGAAAAGGCGAGAAAACAGTCGCCAGCCATTGATCCACGGCCAGTATTGGCCGGGGAAGATATCGCAGTTATTGCCGAAGTCAAAAGAAAAAGTCCAAGCAAGGGTGAGTTGGCAAGCATCGCTGACCCTGCTGCCTTAGCAGCTGAGTATCAAGCGGGCGGGGCGCATTGCATCTCCGTTTTGACAGAGCCGAGAAAGTTTGGCGGATCGTTAGACGATTTAAGGGCAGTTCGAGCTGCCGTTGAAATACCAGTACTCCGAAAAGATTTCATCGTCACTGGTTATCAATTATGGGAAGCACGGGCGGCTGGCGCAGACATGGTGCTGCTCATTGTCGCCGCGCTTGAACAAGAAGCATTAGTTTCGTTGATAGAACGAACAATTTCACTTGGCATGACACCTTTGGTAGAAGTTCACGATGCAACCGAAGTTCCGCGTGCAGTGGAGGCAGGAGCCCAAGTAATTGGCGTAAACGCAAGAAACCTCCACACCTTAGAAGTAGATCGTGAACAATTCGCTGCCGTAGCACCATTAATCCCATCGAATTGCATCAAGATTGCCGAAAGCGGCGTTCGAGGACCGCACGACTTGGTTGCCTATGCGAATTTAGGTGCGCAAGCGGTATTGGTTGGCGAATCGTTAGTAACAGACAAAGATCCACGACGCGCAGTGCATGAGCTTGTCGCTGCAGGAGCGCATCCAGCATTGAAGCATCCTCGAGGCGCCTAGCAATGACCGCGCAACTTAGCTCAGGCAAGTTTGGCGAATTTGGTGGCCGGTTTGTGCCGGAGGCACTAATCGAAGCACTTGATCAATTAGATGCAGAATATCAATCGGCAAAGTTAGATCCTGAGTTCAATGCTGTGCTGTCAGATCTACATCGAAACTATTCGGGCAGACCAACGCCGATAACAGATGCAAAGCGTTTTAGTGAAATCGCTGGTGGCGCGCAGATTTTGTTAAAACGTGAAGATTTAAACCACACTGGTTCACATAAAATAAATAATGTACTAGGTCAAGCACTGTTAACTAAGCGGATGGGGAAGCAGCGCGTAATTGCTGAGACTGGTGCTGGGCAACATGGAGTTGCAACTGCAACTGCAGCAGCGTTGCTCGGATTAGATTGTGTTATCTACATGGGCGAAGAAGACACTAAGCGACAAGCGCTTAATGTCGCTCGAATGCGGTTACTTGGTGCCGAAGTCGTAGCGGTTACAACTGGATCTCGCACGCTAAAAGATGCAATTAATGAAGCAATGCGGGACTGGGTAACGAATGTTGAAAATACCCACTATTTGCTGGGAACAGTCGCCGGACCACATCCATTTCCGACAATGGTAAGAGATTTTCATAGCATTATTGGTGCTGAAGCACGCGAACAAATGATTCGCGATTACGGATATTTGCCCACAGCAGTTGCCGCATGTGTTGGAGGAGGCAGTAATGCGATTGGAATCTTTACCGCATTCTTAGATGATGATGTTCAACTAATTGGCTATGAAGCCGGGGGCAGTGGTATCGAATCTGGTAAACATGCAGCCACACTTACTGGTGGGTCGGTAGGAATTTTGCATGGCGCAAAAAGCTATGTTCTTCAAGATGAAGAAGGGCAAACGATTGAGTCGCATTCAATCTCTGCGGGATTAGATTATCCAGGTGTTGGCCCAGAGCATGCCTACCTGAAGGATATTGGTAGAGCAGTTTACGAGCCAATCACCGATTCGGAAGCAATGTCGGCGATGTCTGAGTTAGCCAGAACTGAAGGCATTTTGGTTGCAATTGAGACAGCGCATGCAATTGCAGGTGCAATCAAATTAGGCAAAAAACTAGGTCCCGGATCCAGCATATTGTTGAATTGCTCAGGGCGAGGCGACAAGGATGTTGTTACTGCGGCAAAGTGGTTTGGTTTACCTGTCGGTGACGTGATTGCATGACAGATGCAATCGCCGAGCTGTTTGCTAAAACTAAACAAGAAAATCGCGCTGCGCTAATTGCTTATATTCCTGCTGGATTTCCATCACGTGAGCTGTGCTTGAAATTAATCGACGCTCTTGTTGAAAATGGCGTAGATCTGATTGAAATTGGTTATCCGTACTCAGACCCACTTATGGATGGTCCAACAATTCAAGAGGCAGTGCAAAGTTCACTTGATCAAGGGGTAAAGGCAACTGATGTTTTTGATTCCGTAGCTCGGGTCAATCAAGCTGGAGCAGTTGCAGTTGTTATGTCTTATTACAATCCATTGTTCAAGTATGGCTCAGAAAAATTTCTTGAAAATCTGAGAAATAATGGGGGAGCCGGCGTAATAACGCCAGATTTGATTCCAGATGAGGCTTCAGATTGGCTAAGGCATGTCAATTCACGAAATCTGGACAATATTTTTCTGGTAGCGCCTAGCAGCACTGATGAGCGAATTGAGTTGGTAGCCGAAAATGCCTCTGGCTTTATTTATGCGGCAAGTTTGATGGGTGTAACAGGTGTTAAATCGGCGCAGAGCAGTAATGTTGCACAATTAGTCAGTCGGGTAAGAAGCAAATCAGATCTGCCAGTTTGCGTAGGGCTCGGGGTTAACAATCCTGATCAAGTGCGTGAGATTGCCCAGTTCGCCGATGGTGTGATTGTTGGCTCCGCGTTTATTCGAGAGATTCTAAACGCCGCTGACGATGAGGCAGCGGTTGCCCGAGTGGGAGAACTTGCTGCAGCACTATCCGCCGCCACGAGTCGAACTGAGTAAAATAGTAGGCCTCGAGATAAGGGATGAACCATGAACACAGCTAAGCAACGCGCGGCTGAACTTGCCGCAGCTAATCAAGCAGCAGAGCGTAAAGCAAAATTAATCACTATTGCTGGCGTAACAGTTGTGGTATTAATTGTGGCTGGCATCCTTACTTTCGCCTTCTTAAATCGCAATACCTCATCAAGCACCGGACCAACTGCTGAACCAAATGCCTCAGCCATTGCGCCAACTGGTGCTGATGGTCAAACTTATGGACTTGTGGTTGGAAATGCTCCTGCATCTGCGCCCTTGTTGCAGATTTTTGAAGACGCCCAATGCCCTGCCTGTCAGTCATTTGAGGCGGCATTTGGTGAAGCAGTTCAGGAGTTAATCGACTCAGCTGAAGTCCGCGTGATGTTCCAACCGATGTTTTTCCTTGACAACCGATTACCACAGTCCAAAGGCTCATCACTCCGAGCGGCAAATGCACTTGGTTGCGCAGCAGATGAAGGAGTGGCAGCTGAGTTTCACCGGACGATCTTCGCCAATGCGCCTGCAGTTGAAGGCACCGGTTGGACAGATATCGAGTTGAAATTATTTGGCGCTGGAGCTGGAGTTGCCGATCCACAGCGGTTCGATAGTTGCGTTGACTCTGGAAAGTATTTTGAATGGGTCGCCAATTCAAACAAATGGGCGTTTGATTCCGGCGTTGAAGGAACGCCAACTATTTGGCTAGATGGTAAGCCATTGCCAGATAGTGCTTTCGCTAGCCAAGAGGCATTCTTGACTGCAGTTCGTGGCGGAAATTAATCAGTATGTTTTTCTGGCAGGGAATCCCCAGCCCGGCTAGTGGAGTTTGGTATCTGGGTTCATTTCCGCTACGGGCATATGCGCTAGCAATAATTATTGGAATCGTGGTTGCCGTGCTGTGGGGAGACCGCAGGTGGCAGAAAATTGGCGGAAAAGCTGGCGAGATTTCCGACGTTGCAGTTTGGGCAGTTCCATTTGGCATTGTTGGCGGACGCATTTATCACGTAGTTACCGATGCTCAACTCTATTTTGGAACTGGTGCAAATCCGATTGATGCGTTAAAGATCTGGCAAGGCGGGCTTGGGATCTGGGGGGCGATTGGATTTGGGGCGCTGGGTGCCTGGATTGCGGCAAAGCGCATGGGGATTGGTCTCGCACCGCTAGCTGATGCAGTTGCACCTGGAATTTTGCTAGCACAGGCGATAGGGCGAGTTGGAAATTACTTTAATCAAGAATTATTTGGATCACCAACAAACCTTCCTTGGGGACTTGAAATAGATTTGGCGAAGCGGCCAGCGGGCTACGAAGGATTTGAAACGTTTCACCCAACGTTCTTATATGAATCTATCTGGGCAATCGTTGTCGTTGCGATATTACTTTTCGTGGAGCGAAAATATAAACTAAATAACGGCAGGGTTTTTTTGCTTTACGTAGCGCTCTATTCTTTTGGGAGGCTATTTATCGAACAGTTGCGGATTGATCCAGTTAATGAGGCTGGCGGTTTCAGGCTAAATACCTATACCGCTCTAATTATTTTAGTTATTGCCGCGATTTGGTTTGCCAGGCGGGCTAATCAGATGGATGCTTCACCTATAAAATATCGCAACGATAATGAGGTCAAGTAGTGTCTGATAGCGAAAAGACAAAGTTCGGTGGTGGCTGGATACGTCCAGCCGTGTTTGGCGTGATGGATGGATTAGTTTCGAACATTGCGTTGATTGCCGGTGTTGCCGCAGGCGCCACCGCTGCTGGTGCAGCTCAAACTCAAACCGTAATTCTCGCAGGATTAGCTGGTCTAGGAGCTGGAGCATTTAGCATGGCTGCCGGGGAGTATGTTTCTGTAGTTTCGCAGCGAAATCTGTTAGTGAAGCACGCTCGAGATTCAGTTAGTTCAGACAGCATTGAAACTTTTGTGGCCCAGCAAGTTAACCCGATTTTGGCTGCTGGATCATCCTTTCTAGCATTTTCTATTGGCGCAATAGTCCCGTTGATTCCGTACTTTTTTGGCGCAGACTCAGTCTTTTATTCAGCAATGATTACGGCGATTGCGTTGTTCATTACCGGTGGCACGGTTGGCTACATCACTGATGAACATTGGATAAGAGCTGGCGCTAGGCAATTACTGTTGGGCACAGCGGCTGGTGCAGCAACGCACTTGTTAGGCACGATAGCCGGTGGAGTAATCGGCTAAACCTGCTAATATTCGGCACCTTGGGCCAATGGCGTCCCATCTCTAGTTTAGGAGAACGCGCCATGACCAATTTTGATTTATCACCCGCCTCATTGTTTCCAGTTGCGGCTGGCATGTATTCACCAGCTAATGAAAAAGATGCCTGCGGTGTGGCTATGGTGGCTCAACTCTCCGGTGAGCGCTCACACAAAATCGTGGATTTAGCACTGACAGGGTTGGAGCATCTTGAACATCGCGGTGCTGCTGGAGCAGATCCTGATAGTGGTGACGGCGCTGGCATTCTGATTCAAATTCCAGATGAATTCTTCCGTGCCGTAGTAGGTTTTGAACTTCCCAAATTCGGTAACTATGCAGCTGGAATAGTTTTTATTCCAGATACCGATGAGAGTGAAAATCAGTTACTTGAGACGGTCCATCGGGTCGCTACCGAGGAGAACCTGGTTGTGCTGGGTTGGCGAAATGTGCCAATAGATGCAACTGCAGTTGGCTCTGGTGCTAAGTCAGTTATGCCAAGAATGCTGCAGCTTTTTGTCTCAGCGAAAGATTCAAACATAGGTGGAATTGAGCTTGACCGCTTAACTTTTTTCCTTCGAAAGAGATTAGGCAATGAGACTGGTGCTTACATGCCTTCACTATCGTCTCGAACTATTGTCTACAAAGGAATGCTGACTTCATCGCAACTACGAGGCTTTTTTCCAGATTTGAGTGATTCAAGAGTTCTATCGTCGTTAGCGCTCGTGCACGCTCGGTTTAGCACCAACACGTTTCCGTCATGGCCGCTGGCTCACCCATATCGATATATCGCGCACAACGGTGAAATCAACACCGTCGCAGGCAATCGCAATTGGATGAAAGCAAGACAGGCTCAGTTGGCAAGTGAATATTTGAGCGGAGATTTGAGTCGTGTTTTTCCGATCGGTACTGCAAACGCGTCTGACTCAGCCTCGTTTGATGAGGTGCTAGAGCTGCTTCACTTGGCCGGCAGAAGTTTGCCGCACGCGGTGTTGATGATGATTCCGGAGGCTTGGGAGAACGATCAGACCATTGATCCAGCAAAAAAAGCGTTTTACGAATACCACTCCTGCTTAATGGAGCCATGGGATGGACCGGCTTGCGTAACTTTTACTGATGGAGAGCTCATCGGAGCCGTACTAGATCGAAATGGATTACGGCCTGGCAGGTTTTGGGTGACTGATGATGGTCTGGTTGTTCTAGGTTCAGAGACAGGCATTTTGGACATTGCGCCAGAAAATGTAATTCGAAAAGGACGGCTTCAGCCAGGCAAGATGTTCTTGGTAGACACCAAGGTCGGTCGCATCATTGAAGACGAAGAAATTAAATCAGAATTAGCCGCGGAACAACCTTACGAACAATGGGTGAAAGACCAAATCGTTTATCTCGACGAAATTGCCGAACGCGAACACATTGTCCACACTCATGACTCCGTGCTGCGCCGGCAACAGATCTTTGGTTACACAGAAGAAGAACTTCGACTACTTCTAACTCCCATGGCTAAGTCTGGAGCAGAAGCACTTGGCTCCATGGGTACTGATACCCCGCTTGCAGTCTTGTCTGATAAGCCTAGGTTGCTGTTTGAATATTTCAAACAACTTTTTGCTCAAGTTACCAATCCGCCGTTAGATGCGATCCGAGAAGAAATAGTTACTTCACTGGCTAGCAGCATGGGTCGGGAACGAAACCTACTTGCTGAAACACCAGAACATGCGCGTCAGGTGGTTCTACCATTTCCAGTAATCGATAATGATGATCTAGCAAAGATAATTCATATTAATCGCGAACCGAAGTTAGCTGATTTTTCCGCTGCCAAGATCTCGGGTCTCTACCAGGTCGAAGGAGGGGGAGCTGCGCTACGAGCGCGATTAACTGAAATATTCGCTGAAGTGGATAAATTGGTGGGATCTGGTACCACCTTCATTGTGCTCAGCGATCGAGACAGCACTACTGACCTAGCACCGATTCCATCTTTGCTATTGACCTCATCAGTTCACCATCACTTAGTAAAACAAGGCACTCGTATACAAGTAGGTCTCATTGTTGAAGCTGGGGATGTCCGAGAGGTTCATCATGTTGCACTTTTGATTGGATATGGCGCAGCAGCGATAAATCCATATTTGGCAATGGAAAGTGTTGAAGATTTAGTTCGCAATGGCGTTATTTCTGGAATCAAACCAGAACAGGCAGTTCGCAATCTAGTGAAAGCGCTTGGCAAAGGCGTGCTGAAGGTGATGTCCAAGATGGGAGTGAGCACGGTTGCTTCCTATCGCGGCGCTCAGATATTTGAAGCAATCGGGTTGTCTCAAGATTTTGTTGATGAATTTTTCACCGGTACAACTTCCAAGTTAGGCGGGGTAGGGCTGGATGTGATCGCTGAAGAAGTTAGACGACGTCATGACATTGCATACCCACCAAGTGGAATCTCACCAAAGCATCGACAACTTACCATTGGTGGCGAGTACCAGTGGCGTCGCGAAGGTGAACCACATCTGTTTGATCCAGAAACCGTATTTAAGCTACAGCACTCAACTCGTGCTGGCAGATATGACATCTTCAAGGAATACACGCAGAAAGTTAATGACCAAAACACGCGTTTAATGACTCTTCGTGGCTTAATGAAATTTAAGTCGGATCGACCAGCAATTTCCATTGACGAAGTAGAGCCTGCATCAGAGATAGTTAAGCGTTTTTCAACTGGGGCAATGTCTTATGGCTCGATATCGGCTGAGGCACATGAAACGTTGGCAATTGCTATGAATCGGATTGGCGGGAAATCAAATACCGGTGAAGGCGGGGAGGATCCAGAACGATATCTGCCCCTACCTAATGGTGATTCAAAGCGAAGTGCGATCAAACAAGTTGCGTCTGGCCGGTTTGGCGTAACTTCCGAATATTTAGTCAACTCTGATGACCTACAGATAAAGATGGCTCAAGGTGCGAAGCCTGGCGAAGGCGGCCAGTTACCTGGAAAGAAGATATATCCATGGATCGCAAAGACTCGTCACTCCACAACTGGTGTTGGCCTAATTAGTCCACCTCCGCATCATGATATCTATTCAATTGAAGATCTTGCGCAGCTAATACATGATCTAAAAAACGCGAATAAATATGCCAGAGTTCATGTCAAACTAGTTTCAGAGGTTGGTGTCGGTACGGTTGCTGCTGGTGTTGCAAAGGCGCATGCTGATGTGATTCTGATCTCTGGACATGATGGTGGAACTGGAGCAAGTCCTCTTACTTCACTAAAGCATGCTGGTGCGCCGTGGGAACTTGGTCTGGCAGAAACTCAGCAAACGTTGTTGTTGAATCGCTTACGGGATCGAGTTGTCGTACAAACCGATGGTCAACTAAAAACTGGCAGAGATGTGATGGTTGCAGCACTTTTAGGTGCGGAGGAATTTGGATTTGCTACCGCACCTTTGGTTGTAATGGGATGCATCATGATGCGGGTTTGCCATCTAGACACGTGTCCAGTCGGGGTGGCAACACAGAACCCGATTTTGCGGGAAAAGTTCTCCGGAAAGCCAGAGTTTGTGGTCAACTTTTTTGAATATATTGCAGAAGAAGTTCGAGAACTTCTAGCTGAACTTGGATTCCGAACTCTAGATGAAGCTATCGGCCATGTAGAAATTTTAGATGTCGTGGACGCAGTAAATCATTGGAAAGCATCTGGTCTGGATCTTAAACCGTTGTTCTTTAAGCCGCCGTCAATCGACTCTGCCTTGCGTTGCACAACACAGCAAGATCATGGCCTAGAGAAAGCACTTGATAATCAGCTAATTCGCGTTGCTGAACCAGCAATCACCCGAGGCGAATTTGTTACCGGTGAATTTCCTATAAGTAATGTGAATCGAACGGTCGGAACTATGTTGGGTGCGGAAATCACCCGGAAATTTGGTGGCAGTGGCCTACCTAACGATTCCATACGATTTATATTCCGTGGTTCAGCTGGTCAATCCTTTGGTGCATTCATACCTTCAGGCTTAACACTGGTTATCGAAGGCGACACGAATGATTACCTCGGCAAAGGATTGAGTGGTGGAAAACTAGTTGTAAAACCGAATCGAAAAGCACCTTTCCAGGCTGAAAAGAATGTTATCGCTGGAAATGTAATTGGCTATGGCGCAACTTCTGGAGAAGTATTTATTCGCGGCATGGTTGGTGAACGTTTTGCTGTGCGAAACTCAGGAGCAACATTAGTTGTAGAAGGCACTGGTGACCATGCCTGCGAATATATGACCGGCGGTCGGGTCCTAATTCTTGGGAAAACTGGTCGAAATATTGCTGCAGGTATGAGTGGCGGAATTACCTATGTGCTTGATCTAGATCGCGCCTTTGTCAATCTTGAAATGGTTGCGATAGAGGAGATGGAAGATTCAGATTGGGAGTTTGTTCTGGAGTATCTGCAACGCCATCTTGAAGAAACAGAATCTGAAGTTGCAAAAGAACTACTATCAACACCGAACTCACGATTGCGATTTGCCAAGATCATGCCAACAGATTACAAGAAAGTGTTGATTGCTACAGCAAAGGCCGAAGCTGCAGGAACCGATGTAACAGCAGCAATTATGGAGGCAGTAAATGGCTGATCCAAAGGGATTTATTACTACGTCGCGGGAAACACCAAAGCGGCGACCAGTTGATGTTCGTATCAAGGACTGGCGTGAAGTCTATTTAGAGACTGATCTGAATATGACACAACAGCAAGCTGGTCGATGTATGGATTGTGGAATTCCGTTTTGTCATAATGGTTGTCCGTTAGGCAACTTAATTCCGGAATGGAATGATTTGGTTTGGCGCGGGGAATGGGAGGAAGCATCTGAGCGATTGCATGCAACCAACAATTTCCCTGAGTTCACCGGGAAATTATGTCCAGCACCCTGCGAATCAGCATGTGTTGTTGCAATTAATCTTGATGCTGTAGCAATAAAGCATGTGGAAGTAGAGATTTCTGAACAGGCATGGCGAAATGGCTACATCAAGCCAATGCCGCCCGAGCGTCTAACTGGAAAAACAGTTGCGGTGATCGGTTCAGGTCCAGCTGGACTTGCTGCCGCACAGCAATTAGCTCGGGCTGGTCACACGGTTGCTGTCTACGAACGTGCTGATCGAGTCGGAGGATTGCTGAGATACGGCATCCCAGAATTTAAGATGGAAAAAGCAGTGCTTGATCGAAGATTGGCACAGCTTGAAGCCGAGGGAGTTAAGTTCCGAACTGGCGTGAATGTTGGAGTGGACTTAGATGCCGCAGAACTAACTCGTCGATACGACGCAGTTGTACTTGCTAACGGGGCCACGCAATGGCGAGATTTACCAGTGCCTGGTCGGGAGTTGACTGGTATTTACCAAGCAATGCAGTATTTACCGCTGGCCAACAAAGCATTGGCTGATGGCGTGGATCCAAACGCGGTAGAGATATCTGCTTCCGGAAAGCGGGTAGTAATTATTGGCGGTGGTGATACCGGAGCGGATTGTCTAGGTACTGCTATTCGACAAGGCGCAACAAGCATTGTCCAATTGGAGATTATGCCAAAGCCACCAGAATCTCGGCCAAGTTATCAACCATGGCCTACCTATCCAATGACTTATAAAGTTTCGTCTGCGCATGAAGAAGGTGGCGATCGAATTTATTCAGTATCTACGCAACGCTTTATTGGGGAAAATGGCAAATTAACTGGCATCGAGCTAGTTGAAGTAGAACTTGTGGATGGTAAATTTCAAGCAGTCCCAAATTCAGAAATTGTGCTTGAGGTGGATCTGGTTCTATTGGCGATGGGATTCACCGGACCAGAAAAGTCACCATTAATCGAACAGCTTGGCTTGGAGTTGGATGCTCGAGGTGCACTGTTGCGCGATGATGACTACGCAACAGCTACCCCTGGCGTATTTGTTTGTGGCGATGCCGGCAGAGGTCAATCATTAATTGTGTGGGCTATTGCCGAAGGCCGAGCCGCCGCCGCCGCTGTTGATTCGTATCTGATGGGCACCACTAGCGCATTGCCTAGACCAGTTAAGCCATCAACGCGGCCGATTACCGTCTAGTGGTCAGTAATAAGACGTCGGTTCGATAAGGTTCGGGAATGCGTCGAGCAAAGATTGTTGCCACTATGGGGCCAGCCACTGCTTCGGTTTCAAAGATCGAATCGCTAATTGATGCTGGTATGAATGTAGCTCGACTCAACATGTCACATGGAAATCGTGCCGACCAAATAAAAATGTTGCAAGATATTCGGACGGCAGCTAAGAATCGACGCGTCGATATTGGTGTATTTGCAGACCTGCAGGGACCAAAGATTCGATTGGGATTAATTGAGAACGGTCCTGTAGCGTTAACTGAAGGGCAGAAATTCACCATCACCACGCGTGATCTAATGGGGAATAGTGAGATTGCTAGCACCACCTACTCGGGACTTCCTGGTGACGTTAATGTAAACGATGTCATCTTGATCGATGATGGCTTGGTAGCGTTGCGAGTGCTAGAGAAGAATTCGACTGATGTAGTTTGTGAAGTAGTTGAACCAGGTGCAATATCAAACAACAAGGGTATCAATCTTCCTGGCGTATCAGTAAGCGTTCCGGCCCTTTCCGAAAAAGATGAAGAAGATTTGCGCTGGGCGCTAGGCGCTGGAATTGACATGATTGCATTGTCATTTGTTCGAAGTGCCAAAGATTTTCATGATGTGAAGCGGATCATGGACGAAATGAATGTCCATGTGCCAGTGATTGCAAAAATTGAAAAACCGCAAGCAGTAGTTGCATTAGTCGAAATTCTCGAAGCATTTGATGCAATTATGGTTGCTCGCGGAGACTTGGGTGTTGAGTTGCCGTTGGAGCAAGTACCGATAGTGCAAAAACGTGCCATTACCCTAGCTAGACAATTCTCGAAACCAGTAATCGTGGCAACCCAGATGTTGGATTCCATGGTTAGCTCTCATCGACCTACTCGGGCTGAAACTTCGGATGTTGCTAACGCGGTGTTTGATGGTGCTGATGCGTTAATGCTTTCAGCAGAAACCAGTGTTGGCGTAGATCCATCGCATGTAGTTTCGACCATGGCGTCAATTATCGAAACCATTGAACAAGATGGCGGAACTAAATTGCCAGAAATAGGCACTGATGCTATTCGTTCAACCGCATATGCCGTCGCTAGAGGTGCGGTGCAAATTGCTCAGTCGGTTTCAGCGAGTTATCTATGCGCATTTACGGAAACCGGACGGTCAGCTCGTTTAGTTTCTCGATTACGACCTTCAGTTCCGCTGCTTGCTTTCACACCGCTGGAACAGGTTAGACGTCAGTTGTCGTTAGTTTGGGGAGTGGAATCTTTTGAAGTAGCGCCTGCTTCTAGTACGGATCAGATGGTGCAACATTTAGACAGTATGTTGGTAGAAACTAGACGGGCCAAAGATGGCGAGTTGGTAGTTGTGATTGCAGGAGTTCCTCCGGGTATTTCTGGCACCACCAATGGCGTGCGAGTTCATAAAATTGGACGTGCCGGACCAGACCTGTTTTAAAAGCGTGTGGTACGTTTTGCCTACCTTTAATCCAGTCCTGTGAGGCTGAGAAGGAGAAAGCCTAGTGACTCCGCGTCAGGAGAACGGGCAGACACCAGATGTTGGTGTGCTGCTAGATGCCGGGGATATATCCCGAATTACTTCTCGTATTGCACATGAAATTATCGAGCGAAATGCAGGTTCCGGTTACGTCCTAATGGGAATACCAAGTCGCGGCTATCCACTGGCCGTTCGAATCGCTTCGCGTATCGTGGAGATTGAGAAACAAGAGATTCCGGTTGGCGCACTTGATATCACCATGTATCGAGACGATCTGAGACTACGAAAACCAAAACCACTTCTGCAGACCCTGATTCCTGATGCTGGCATTGATGGCAAAACTGTTGTTTTGGTTGATGATGTGTTCTTCTCCGGACGAACTATTAGGGCTGCTTTAGATGCACTAAGCGAAATTGGTCGGCCAGCCTCGGTTCAATTAGCCGTTCTAGTTGATCGTGGCCATCGAGAGCTTCCAATCAGAGCTGACTATGTCGGAAAGAACATTCCAACCTCCCTAAACCAACAGGTTCATGTCAAACTCAAAGAATTAGATGGTGTCGATGAAGTAGTGGTAAGCGATGGGAAGAATTTATGAAACATCTCCTATCGACTCAGGACTTGTCAAAAGAAAATGCACTGTTAATTATGGATACCGCAACCAAATTAAGTGTTATCAGCGACCGCCCGATCAAAAAACTTCCCACACTCCGAGGTCGTACCGTAGTAAATTTATTCTACGAAGACTCAACACGAACTCGTATTTCTTTTGAAGCCGCGGCCAAACGACTTTCGGCTGATGTATTGAATTTCTCTGCAAAAGGATCAAGTGTTTCAAAAGGCGAGAGTCTAAAAGACACTGCTCTCACGCTAAAAGCTATGGGTGCAGATGCAATAATTATTCGCCACTGGGCTAGTGGGTCAGCGCATCGATTAGCAAATAGTGAATGGCTAGAAGCAAATGTGGTTAACGCTGGCGATGGGATGCATGAGCATCCGACTCAAGCCTTACTCGATGCGTTCACGATTCGAAAACATTTGGGAAATCCCTCTGGCGATCTCGCAGGTATAAAGGTTGTAATCGTGGGCGACGTATTGCACTCTCGGGTAGCGCGATCGAACGTTTGGTTGCTAGCAAAGCTTGGCGCGAAAGTAACATTGGTAGCACCACCTACCTTGTTGCCAAATCAGATTTCACATTGGCCAGTTGAGATTAGTTACGATTTCGATCATGCGTTAAATGGTGCAGATGTCGTAATGATGTTGCGGGTGCAGCAAGAGCGCATGCAGGCATCATTCTTTCCATCAGTTCGCGAATACGCCAAACGGTATGGGCTAAACGGCGATCGGGTTCGAATGATGAATAAGAATGGAATCGTTTTGCATCCAGGACCGATGAATCGAGGCGTTGAGATCAGCTCGCAAGTTGCCGATGGCGATAGGTCAGTCATTGTGGAACAAGTGGAGAATGGAGTATTTGTGAGAATGGCAGTTTTATACCTGCTACTTGGTGGAGTGACTGAGGAGTTATGAGCGATAAAAGATTAGTTCTACGAAACGTATATCCTTTCGGTGAGGCGTCAGTCGACATAGTCATCGCGGATGGGAAAATCGTTGAAATTGCTTCAGTAAACCACGGAAACGGTGACGAAATTATCGATGCTTCCGGTTTAGTTGCATTACCTGGACTGGTGGATCTGCATTGTCACTTGAGAGAACCAGGTCGCGAGGATGCTGAAACTGTGCTCACGGCTTCCCGGGCAGCGGCTCTTGGTGGCTATACCTGTATCTTCGCCATGCCAAATACCAATCCGGTTGCAGACAATGCTGGTGTTGTTGAACAAGTAAAGCATCTAGGAGACAGCGCTGGCCTGGTACAAGTACAGCCAATTGGTGCAGTCACAATCAATCAGGCGGGAAAAGAATTAGCGGAATTGGGAGCAATGGCAGATTCTGCGGCTGCCGTTCGAATTTTCTCTGATGATGGCCACTGCGTGGCAGACCCACTACTTATGAGACGGGCATTGGAGTATGTGAAAGCTTTTGATGGTGTTATTGCCCAGCATGCACAAGAACCTTCACTCACTAAAGATGCTCAAATGAATGAAGGGCAGTTGTCAGCAACTTTGGGCTTGCGCGGATGGCCAGCCTCGGCTGAAGAAAGCATTATCGCGAGAGATTGCTTGTTGGCAGAACATGTAGGTGCGAGATATCACGTATTGCACTTGACCACGGGTCGTGGCGCTGAGATTGTCAGTGATGCGAAGGAACGTGGCGTGCGAGTTACCGCTGAGGTAACGCCGCACCACCTACTCTTAACTGAAGAACTGATCTCAGGTTACGACCCAGTTTATAAAGTAAATCCACCACTTAGAACTGCAGCTGATGTTGCTGCGTTACAGGATGCGTTAGCCGCGGGAATAATTGATACTGTCGGAACAGATCATGCACCTCATAGTGATGAACACAAAGATTGTGAATGGGACCAAGCAGCTTTTGGCATGTTAGGGCTTGAAACCGCACTTTCAATTTTAATCAAGGCCATGATAAAAACGAAAAAGATGTCGTGGCGTCAATTGGCGGAGCGAATGTCAATTACTCCGGCAAGGATTGCCGGCCTTGCTAATCAAGGACAGGACATTGCAGTTGGTAGTTATGCAAATTTGGTTTTAGTTGATCCAGATGCCGAGTGGACAGTTGAAAGATCTCAAATGGCAAGCAAAAGTCAAAACACTCCTTTCCATGGAATGGTTCTACCTGGGCGAGTTGTCCATACTTTGTTTCACGGCAAAGTTACTGTTAAAGACGGCGAGGTGCAGGCGTAGTGAGAATTGAACCGGCCGCATTGGTCTTAGAAGATGGCCGAATATTCAACGGTAACGCGTGGGGTGCAACTGGCGTAACTTTTGGAGAATTGGTATTTGCTACACCGATGAGTGGCTATCAAGAAACCATTACTGATCCTTCTTATTGTGGTCAGATCTTGGTTCAAACTGCACCTCATATTGGCAACACCGGCATGAACGATGAGGACCCGGAGTCTGATCAAATTTGGATTGCCGGATACGTGGTTCGGGATCCCTCTCGTATCTCATCAAATTGGCGGGCAACTCGAACACTGGACAGTGAATTGGTTGACCAGGGAATCGTTGGGATAGCGAATGTTGATACCCGTGCGGTAACTCGGCACCTCAGAGATAAAGGTGCGATGCGGGCTGGCATTTTTTCTGGTGACAAATTGATTGAACCATCAAAGATGGTTGCTGAAGTATCAAGTCAACCGCCAATGAAGGGCCGAAATCTTACGAACGAAGTTTCAACAAAAGCTAAATATGTAGTCCCAGCTGATGCGACCGCATCTTTTCGAGTTGCTGCAATTGATTTGGGAATCAAGCGAAATACCCCAAGATTATTGGCGAAACGAGGGATTGAAACCCATGTTTTTCCTGCTTCAACACCGATAGCTGAAATACTCGCTGGAAACTTCGATGGCATTTTTCTAAGTAATGGTCCTGGCGATCCAGCTACTGCTACTGCAGTTATTGATTCGATTAAGGCCGTTCTTGATAAGGGGATTCCATTATTTGGCATTTGCTTCGGGCAACAACTTTTTGGCCGCGCGCTTGACCTAGATACCTATAAATTACAGTTTGGCCACCGCGGGATAAATCAACCAGTAATGGACTTAGCTTCAGGGCAAGTAGCAATTACTGCGCACAATCATGGATTTGCGGTTGCAGCACCAGATGACAATGTGTTTGAAACCCCATTTGGTCTTGGTCGGGTAACTCATAGATGCCTTAATGACAATGTTGTTGAAGGGATCGAGTTAATGGAAAAACCGGCATTTAGTGTTCAGTACCATCCTGAATCAGCAGCCGGGCCACATGATGCTGAATATTTGTTTGATAAATTCCTTTCTCAAATTCAAGAATATAAGAAGAGTAATTGATGCCAAAACGTGAAGATCTAAAGTCAGTAATGGTAATTGGTAGCGGACCAATTGTGATTGGTCAAGCGTGTGAATTCGATTATTCTGGCACTCAGGCATGTCGGGTATTGCGCAGTGAAGGTATTCGAGTTGTGCTGCTTAACAGCAATCCAGCTACCATCATGACTGATCCTGACTTTGCAGATGCGACTTATGTCGAACCAATTACCTTGGAAGTCTGCGAAGCGATAATCGCCAAGGAGAAGCCAGACGCACTGTTGCCAACGCTGGGTGGCCAAACTGCATTGAACATGGCGATGCAGTTACATGAAACTGGCATACTCAAAAAGTATGGTGTTGAGTTGATTGGTGCCAATGCTGCGGCGATCCAAAAGGGAGAGAATCGAGAATCCTTTAAAGAGGTGGTACGAAAAATTGGTGGCGAGGTTGCTAGAAGTTTCATCTGTCATTCGCGAGCCGAGATTGATTTAGCCGCAAAAGAGCTTGGTTTTCCCATGGTGGTTCGACCTTCCTTTACCATGGGGGGCGCCGGCTCAGGCATCGCTTATAACCAAGCAGATCTGGAACGGATCTCGTCGGCCGGCCTGCAGGCTAGCGCAACAACTGAAGTTCTACTTGAAGAATCAATTCTTGGCTGGAAAGAATACGAACTTGAGTTAATGCGTGATGCCAACGATAACGTCGTGGTCATTTGTTCGATTGAGAATTTCGATCCGGTGGGCGTTCATACTGGCGATTCGATCACAGTGGCACCGGCGTTGACGTTGACTGACCGTGAGTACCAACATCTTCGTGACTTATCAATAGCAGTGATTCGCGAAGTTGGCGTTGACACTGGTGGTTGCAATATCCAGTTTGCGGTTGAACCAAACACCGGTCGTGTGATCATTATTGAAATGAACCCAAGAGTGTCTAGATCATCTGCGTTAGCAAGTAAAGCTACCGGTTTCCCAATTGCCAAGATTGCGGCAAAATTAGCGATCGGTTACACCTTAGACGAAATCAATAACGACATAACGGGAGTTACCCCAGCGTCCTTTGAGCCTACATTAGATTACATCGTCACTAAAGTGCCAAGATTCGCGTTTGAGAAATTCCCGGATGCAGATACAACGCTGACTACCACTATGAAGAGCGTTGGTGAGGCCATGGCAATCGGAAGATCCTTCACTGAATCTTTGATGAAAGCTCTTCGAAGCCTTGAGAAAAAAGAAGCAGTTTTCAGCTGGAAGTATAAGAAGCGAGACTCAGCTGAATGGTTGGAATTGGTTAAGCGCCCTCACGATGGCCGAATCAAGTTAGTTCAACAGGCACTACATGACGGCGTACCAGTGAGTGATTTATATGATGCAACTGCAATCGACCCTTGGTTCTTGGATCAAATACAAATCATCAATGAAGTGGCCAATTTAATCAATGAGACGGCTGGAATTGATGAGAGTGTAATACGAATAGCGAAACGTCATGGCTTTAGTGATTCGCAGATTGCTGAACTAAGCGACCATACCGAAGCTGAAATTCGATCGATGCGTCATCAAATGGGAATCAGACCCGTTTATAAGACGGTAGATACTTGTGCTGCCGAATTTAAGGCGTTAACCCCTTATCACTATTCTTCGTACGACGAAGAGTCGGAAGTTGCTCCAAGTGATAAGCAAAAAGTAATTATTCTGGGATCTGGTCCAAATCGAATCGGTCAGGGAATTGAGTTTGATTATTCCTGTGTCCATGCCGCGTTGACCCTAAAAGATGCTGGCTACGAAACGGTGATGGTCAATTGCAATCCAGAAACAGTTTCTACTGATTACGACACATCAGATCGACTCTATTTTGAACCGCTAACGCTGGAAGATGTGTTAGAGGTAATCCATGCGGAAAGCGCATCTGGCGAGATTGCCGGCGTCATAGTGCAGTTAGGCGGTCAAACCCCGCTTGGTTTAGCAGCAGGCTTGGCAGAATCTGGGATCAAAATAGTGGGAACCCAGCCGGATGCCATCCATCGCGCAGAGGAACGTGGTGAGTTCGATCAACTTTTACATGAACTGGGACTAATCGCACCAGCAAATGGTATGGCTGCCTCGGTTCCTGATGCGCTGAAGATCGCAAATCGAATCGGATATCCAGTTCTAGTACGACCTAGTTATGTTCTAGGTGGCCGCGGGATGGAAATTGTTTATGACGATGAGATGTTGCGTGGGTACATTGAGCGGGCGACCGAGATCACGCCGGAACGGCCGGTTCTGGTTGATAAATTCTTGGATGACGCAATTGAAGTTGATGTTGATGCACTTTTTGATGGCACCCAAATGTATTTGGGTGGGATTATGGAACATATTGAAGAAGCTGGTGTGCATTCAGGGGATTCTGCTTGCTCTTTACCGCCAATGACCTTGGGTCAAACTGAAATTGATCGAATCACTGAAAGTACAAGATTGCTTGCTGCAGGTTTGGGTGTAAAAGGTCTAATCAATATTCAGTATGCGATCAGCGCCGGAGTTCTATATGTTCTTGAAGCGAACCCGCGTGCGTCACGAACTGTTCCTTTTGTTTCCAAGGCCACCAATGTGCAGCTGGCAAAAGCGGCAGCACGCATCATGCTTGGTGCGTCAGTATCCGAATTGCAGCAAGAAGGCATCCTTCGAACTAGCGATAATATGCAAATTGGAAGATCAGGACCAATTGCGGTTAAGGAAGCGGTGCTTCCGTTTGGTCGCTTTCATGGTGTCGATACGGTGCTAGGTCCGGAGATGAAATCAACTGGTGAAGTTATGGGAATAGATAAGACTTTTGGCATAGCCTTTGCAAAGTCACAAAGTGCGGTTTATGCCGAAGGACTGCCTACTAGTGGAAAAATCTTTGTCTCAGTTGCCGATCGCGACAAGCGGGCAATGATTGCCCCAATTAAGCGATTAGTGGATATGAATTTTGGAATTGTTGCAACACAAGGCACCGCAGATGTACTCAAAAAACATGGTGTGAATTGTGAAATTGTTACAAAACAGCATTTAATTGCGTCAGCGCCCAGCGATGCAAAAACTACCGTCGATGCTATCTTGTCTGGTGAGATCGCTCTAGTGGTAAACACTCCTTACGGAACTGGAGCAAGAGTTGATGGTTACGAAATTAGAACCGCAGCCGTAACCGCCTCAGTTCCCTCTATCACCACAATTTCTGGCTTGGCTGCCGCAGTTGAAGGAATTGAAGCAAGGCGCAGTTCCAAGTACGCTGTGAAGTCATTACAAGAGTATGCCCAGGATGCTCAGATGGTTGGTGACTAGTGAGCGCTAAACCAGTTCAAACTGTTGGAAAAGTTCTCAGTGTTCGAAAATCTGGCAGTTATTCGGTGATTGCAATTGCTTGCAGTGGCATTGCCGAGATCGCACGGCCTGGTCAATTCATAACTGTTGCCGTTGGTGGAGAAAACTCTGCAATGCTGCTTAGACGAGCATTTAGCATCGCTTCAGTCGATGATCGGTCAGCTTATGGCGGCGTAATTGAAATTGTGGTTAGCGCAGATGGTCCAGGTACTAGATGGTTAGTCTCCCGGAAGCGGGATGACTCGCTAGATGTAGTAGGGCCGCTTGGCAAACCGTATCCGATTCCGAAAAACCCAGTGCCAGTAGTTTTAGTAGGCGGAGGTTATGGCGCTGCAAATTTGCCTTGGCTGGGTAAAGTGTTAACCCAGCGTGGGTGCCGGATTGACACTATTTTGGGGGCGGAAAATGATCAACGAGTCTATGGCCAACTGGAAGCACGACGTATTGGCGGCACATTAACTGTTACAACGGAAGACGGCTCAATTGGCGTTATGGGCAGAGTGACTGATGTTTTGCCAGAGATACTGCAAAAACACAACGCTGCTGTGGTTTATGCCTGTGGTCCAATGGGCATGCTCGCTGCAGTTACTGAAATAAGTATTGCCCATGGTGCAGTCGCCCAGGTTGCAGTCGAAGAGGCAATGGCATGTGGCATTGGGGTCTGCATGACCTGTGTGCTTCCGATAATTGACGACTCTGGCGTAACGAAAATGACCCGATCTTGCGTAGCTGGCCCAATTTTTGATGGTGCCTCGGTGCGTTTTTCCGATATCAACAAATTGCCTAGCGATGTATTTGGTGCGGACGGAATGGTTGGTCACTAATGGTTGGCACATCACTTACGGGAAATGGACCAACTTCAAATCGAGTTGACTCGCTGCTCGTTGATACGAGCGCTCGAATTGGTAGTACTAAAGTTCCAGCACCTGTTTTCACCGCTTCAGGTTGTGCCGCAAGCGGTCAAGAACTTGATAATTATTTTGACATCGCAGCCATCGGTGGAATTGTTACCAAGTCAATCATGATTGAGCCACGCTCTGGACGCGCTACTCCTCGAATGGCCGAAACACCAAGTGGCATGTTGAACGGCATTGGATTACAGGGGCCGGGCATTGATCAATTTTTGGAAAACGATTTAGCGTGGCTGCAGCAACGAAAAGTACGAACCGTGGTTTCAATTGCTGGCAATACTGTTGAAGAATATGGCCGAATTGCTCGTAAATTGCGTGATCTAGACTGGCTAACCGCAGTTGAGGTCAATATTTCTTGTCCTAACGTGGAATCCCGCGGTCAAGTTTTTGCCTGCGATCCTGGCGCTTCAGCAGCAGCGGTAACTGAGGTGAGACGCGCGCTGGGTGTGAACATAGCCGTCATCGCTAAGTTGACGCCAGATGTTACTGACATCACTAGCATCGCTCGCGCCGTCGTTGATGCTGGCGCAGATGGCGTTGCCATGATCAACACGTTATTGGGTATGGTGATCGATTTAGACAAACTTCGACCAGTGCTATCAGGAGGCACAGGTGGTTTGTCGGGGCCAGCAATTCGTCCAGTTGCGGTTAGAGCAATCTGGCAAGTACATGCAGCACTACCTAATTTGCCAATTTTGGGTATGGGTGGAATTCGCTCCGGGGCAGACGCGATGGAATTTATTCTCGCTGGAGCTTCAGCAGTTAGTGTCGGTACAAGTATTTTTAATGACCCAGGTGCGCCATTTCGAATTCAGCGCGAATTGCGCGAAGAGTTGGGCAATCGAGGTTTTTCACGCTTGAGCGATGCCGTGGGATATGCACATACTGTGTTCGAGGCGACACGATGAGGGCGCCGATTGCAATCGCGCTTGATGTACCAACACTGTCACGTGCCGTTGAATTAACTGATTTGCTCGGGGCAGAGGTAGCAATGGTTAAAGTGGGCTTGCAGTCATATCTGCGAGATGGCAATGATGGCGTCAGGCAAATTCAAGAAAAACTTCATGGCAGTCAACTATTTCTTGATTTAAAGCTACATGACATTCCGCAAACAGTTGCTGGTGCAATATCCAGTATAAAATCTTTAAAGCCAAATGTGCTCACGGTTCATGCCAGTGGTGGGCCAGAAATGCTGAAAGCTGCAGTTATTGAAGCAGAAGAAATAGATATTGCTGCGGTAACAATTCTAACCTCAATGAGCCAAGATGATGTCTCAGTTATTTCAGAACAAAAGATTTCTGATTTAGTATTGCGGTTAGCTGAAGTTAGCGTTAAAGCTGGTTGTCGAGCAATTGT
>JBMTAF010000004.1:0-28372 GCA_049428425.1 Candidatus Nanopelagicales bacterium | reverse complement strand
CCGCTGGCAACAAATGATCTGGCATTTCTGGTTAATGCTTGTCCACTTGCGTATTGCTCAAGGCATCCACGTTGGCCACAACCACAAAGTTGTCCGTCTGGCTTAATCACCATATGTCCGGCTTCGCCAGCCATGCCAAATCCGCCAATGATTAGATGGTTCTCAATCACAATGCCGCACCCAAGTCCGGTACCAACAGTTAACATCACCATATTGGATGCAGTTTTTCCAGCCCCGTAATTAAATTCCCCCCACGCAGCGCAATTTGCATCGTTTTCTAATCGAACCGGTAACTGCAGTTCGGCCTTCAATTCAGCAACAATATGGGACCCAGTTAGGTCTAAATTCGGAGAGAACATAATCTGAGTTCTTTCCCGATTAATAAATCCAGCCGAAGAAATGCCAACTGCACTAACTTGATGATTAGTCATCAGTGATTGGCAAATTTGTACTACGACATCAATAATTTGTTTTCGGTCATTTGTCGGTGATTCTTTGCGCTCCCGGCTAAGGATTTTGCCGGTTTCATCTACCACAGCACCAGCGATTTTGGTGCCGCCAATATCAATTCCAATAGTCAACGTCATGCTTCAACGGCCCGCTTTGCTAATCGTTCTAAAAGTTTTGCAATCATCTGGCCCTCAATGGATTTTTTCATCATATTCATAATTGGATTTTTGAACCTTATGTCCAATTCGTAGATTACCCTACAGTGAATATCATCCAGCGGGGCAACCTGGAATTCTCCTGTTAACTGAGCAATCAGGTTTGAGTCCACTAACTCCCACACAATGGTGGTGGCATCCCGCTGTGAAATCTTGATGTCTAGCTCATCGGAGAACCCCCCGGAATTCAGCTTGCAGGTGATCAAATATTCACCAATTGATTTATTCTCCGCTAGCACCTTGACATCACTTAGGCCGCTCCAGCTTGGATAAGAATCAAAATCAAGTAATACCTTTAACACTCGATCAGCTTTGGCTGCGATCGTAGTTTCAGCTGCCATTATTAATCCCGTAATCTTTGATTAAGTTGTTGATTTAAAATCTCACCTCGACTGACCAAACTGAATTCAGTCTCCACCCAACGTCTTCCCTGCTGACCGTATCTTTCACGCAGTTGTTCATCCTGCAACAACTGACGCAGTTTCTTTTCTAAATTGTTGCGTTCTGCCAGTTCGCCAGTAATGCCAGGTAGCACTGCTTCCACCGCTCCACCGCTGTTTCCAGCAATAACCGGTAATCCTGTTGCTGCTGCTTCTAAGTAAACAATGCCAAAGCCTTCTACGTCTAAGCCAAAAAACCGAGTACGGCAGGGCATTGCAAAGACGTCTGCCATTTGATAAACCTGTGGTAACTCGTCATATGGAATTGAGCCAAGAAAAAGTACGCGATCTGAAACGTTGAATTTCTTCGCAAGCTTAATTAATCGATCTTTATCCGGTCCACCGCCGGCAACTACAAATTTTAATTCCGGAAATTCAGCAATTAGTCTTGGCATTAATTTAATGATGGAATCAAAACCTTTTCGAGGCATTAATCTAGAAAGGCCTAGCAGAACTAAATTGTTTTCTAAATGATACTTCTTCTTTAGTTCCATTTTTAGTGTCGGATTTGCTGGCTGATAACGAGTGACATCAACTGCTGGAGTCAATTGAATGGTTTTGGTCTCTGACTTAAGTAACGGCAAAATTATTTCTTTGGTGTACTGAGTTAGATAAGTGACAACATCCACTTTGGCAGCACTTAATTTCAGCAAGGTTCTAAGCAGTGGAATCTTTGCCCAGCCCGCTTCGTGACCATGCGTAATTGCAACTATATTTTTTATGCCAAACCGCTTTAAGCTGCCAGACATCAGCCCCAGTGGCGCAAGAGCACCAAAAAGAACCTGATCGCAGTCATATCGCTTTGCCAATTTCTTAGCTTCTCTAATGCGTTTAGGCGTTGGTAGCAATAATTTCCCACGAATGCGAATTACGTCATATGGCAGCGTGGCGTCATATTCGGCTGCACCAGTCCAATTTGAAGTGAAAACTACCAATGACCTTGGATATTGCTGCGAGAGCAATTGCTCAATAAAAGTCTGAATTCCCCCTTTTCGAGGGGGAAAATCATTCGTGATCACTAAAGTCCTTGGCACAGGGTCAATTTACTCGGTCAGTTAACCATCAGGATTAAATCTCCAGATTTATGATGCTGCCGTGAGGAAACCAATTATTGCCACCATGGCGCTGCTGCTGATGCTGCCGTCTCCTGGTTTTGCCAGCAGTAGTACAGGTGAGGAATATGGCGACCGAATTGTGTTTGATTTATCCATGCAGCGAGTTTGGTTAGTAAATGAATCTGCAGGCTGGGTAAAAACATATTTAGTTTCCGGATCTAGATACGACTATCACCATCGACCGGGAATCTATAAAGTTTTTTCCAAGTCGCGAAAAACTACCTCTTATTTAGGGAATGCGACCATGAACTACATGGTCAGATTTGATCGAGGCAAAAACGCCAATATCGGCTTTCACGATATTCCAAAATACAAAGACGGCAGCTTCGCACAAACCGAAGCTCAGTTGGGCACGCCACTATCTGATGGTTGCGTCCGACAACGAATTAGCAATGCCAAAGCCTTGTACGACTTCGCCAAAGTTGGTACCACAGTTATTGTGGTTCCATAGTTGACTGATCCTCTGATACCACCAATCTAAGCGGCGGAACTAGTCCTGAATTGCTCAGCACTTGAATTGAATCTAAGTCTGACTTGGTCAATTCACTTGGTTGACCAATTAAGGCCGCAACGACACAATCGCCACACTCAATCAATCTAACCTGACAAGTGTCGCAATCGATTCGAAGCACCACTGGCTCGCTGATCTTTGGGTTCATCTCCATACTGGCAGACTAAGCCAAGCCACTGACAATTAAATCTCCGAAAGCAACCCGACTAACTTTTCTGGTCGGTGCTCCCCCAACACTCGTCGTGCGGTGCCACTGCGCGATCGAAGTGCCAGTGAATCAGTAGTTGCCCCACCGGCTCGATATCTAACGCCAGTTAGCAGCTCCCCATCAGTAATACCGGTGGCGGCAAAAAATGCATTATCGCTCTTAACTAAATCGGAAATAGTAAGCACTGCTGACTGGTCTAACCCTTGGTCAGCAATTGCAATTAATTCTTCGGGAAGTTGCGGCGCAAGTCGACCTTGGATTGCGCCACCTAACGTCTTTAGTGCGCATGCTGAAATCACACCTTCGGGAGTGCCACCAATTCCCATCAGCAGATCAACTCCAGTATCAGGCCGAGCTGCCATCACAGAAGCTGCCACATCGCCATCTTGAATCAATCTAATTCTTGAGCCCGCAGTTCTAATCTCGTCAATCAAAGTTTGATTTCGAGATCGATTTAGCACCATTACGGTCATATCTGATAGTCGCTTGGATTTCGCTTTTGCGACCTGAGATAAGTTGTGAGCAACTGGTGCATCAATATCAATAACATCTTTACCTTCTGGACCAACCACAATCTTGTCCATATAAAACACCGACTTTGGGGAAAACATGCTGCCGCGGTCGGCAATTGCAATAACTGAGATAGCATTTAATTGACCATTTGCGGTCAGTGAAGTGCCATCAATTGGATCAACCGCAACATCAACTTTTGGCCCAGAGCCATTACCAACAACTTCACCGGTATACAGCCATGGCGCATTATCTTTTTCGCCCTCACCAATTACAACACAACCGTCGATGTCAATTGAACCAAGAATAAATCGCATTGCTTTTACCGCAGCATCATCTGCGCTATTTTTCTCACCGCGACCAACCCAGGGGGCTGCAGCTAGCGCGGCTGCTTCAGTTACGCGTACAAGCTCCAACGCTAAATTTCGCTCTGGCTTTATTGAGTTCAATTGCTACCGCGTTCTACCCAGTTTTGTGATCGCTGCACGGCGCGTTGCCATCTGACATATTCCCATTCGTCCCGTGCTGCTGGCGTAAACTCTCGGTCAATCTCAATACTGCTTCGCAACTCATCTTTGCTCGCCCAAACACCCGAACCTAAGCCAGCTAAATATGCGGCACCAATTCCAGTTGTCTCCAGACTCTTGCCTCGAACCACTGGCACTTTCAAAATGTCCGCTTGCATCTGCATCAATAGATTATTTACTGCAGCCCCGCCATCAACTCGAAGTTGCGCGAGTGGCTGTTTCGTGTCTTTAACCATAGCCTCAACCACATCGCGCACCTGGAATGCAATTGCTTCTAAAGTTGCCCGCGCAATATGGGCTGCTGTTGTGCCACGAGTGATGCCATGAATTGATCCGCGAGCATAAGGATCCCAATAAGGTGCGCCAAGGCCAGATAATGCTGGAACAAATACGACGCCATCAGTTGTTTCGACGCTGTTTGCTAGCGATTCAATTTCAGCGGCTGACTTAATAATTCCCAGTCCATCACGTAACCATTGCACTGCTGCGCCAGTAACAAAAACAGCTCCCTCTAGCGCATACGTAATCTCTCCGGAAGGCTCTTGCCACGCAATTGTGGTTAGCAGGCCGCGTTCAGAATTCTTCAATTCCGCACCGGTGTTGTACAGAATGAATGAGCCAGTGCCATAAGTGCATTTACTATCACCAATATCAAACGCCACTTGGCCAAACAACGCAGCTTGCTGGTCGCCGGCGATACCGGCGATTGGCAAACTCAAACCTAGAAATTCAGTTGGATCCGTGGTTGCAATAGCTCCATAAGACGGAACAACGTCGGGTAATACTGACTTTGGCACTGAAAATATCTCAAGTAGTTCATCATCCCAATTACCGGTTTTTAGATTCAGCAGTTGCGTACGAGAAGCATTAGATGCATCAGTGGCATGGACTCGCCCCTTAGTCATCCGGGCAATTAGAAATGTGTCGACAGTGCCAACCGCATATTTTCCAGCTACGACTCCTTGCCAAACTTCTTTTTCATTTCGAGATAGCCATAAGAACTTAGAGGATGAAAAGTATGGGTCAAGTCCTAAGCCAGTCTTTTCTCGAACCAACTTCTCAATTCCGCTGTTTCGCAGTTCAACCACCAAATCTGAAGTGCGTCGATCCTGCCAAACGATTCCCCGCCTTGGACCGCTAAATGTCTCGCGATCCCAAATCATCACCGTTTCCCGTTGATTAGTAATGCCAATCGCACTGATCACGCCAGCGCCAATTGCAGCAATTACTGCACCAACCGCTGCCAGCGTTGCCTGCCAGATCTCATCCGGATCATGTTCTACCCAGCCTGGTTGCGGAAAGTGTTGGGTAAATTCGCTGTAGCCTTTCGCAACTACCTCGCCCTTTTCGCTAATCGCCAAGGCGGTAACACCAGTAGTGCCAGCATCTATTGCCAGTAACGCCATATTCAATCCACCTTACTTAGCCTGTTACCTCTTTGTTACCAAAAAAGTTACGTTGGTGTTATCAATCTCTAACGCCATCGAGACGATGCAGCGCCAACTCTGGTCGTTGTTTTGCCTAGGCTTGGCCCATGTCCTCTCGAGACCAAACCATAGCGGCACTTGATGAAGAAATCGATGTCATCATTGTTGGCGGTGGCATTAATGGTGCCGTATCTGCCGCGGCATTAGCTGCCCATGGCGTGCGAGTTGTTTTACTAGAGGCTAATGACTTTGCCAGCATGACCAGTCAAGAATCGTCAAACATGATCTGGGGCGGAATTAAATATCTTCAAGACTATGAATTTTCATTAGTTTGGGCTCTCTGTCGATCACGTAATCAATTACTTAAAAAGTATCCAAACCGGGTAAAACAAATTCCATTTTTTGCCGTAATTGGCCCAACCTCCCCATTCAGTCGATGGCTGGGATTTCTAGGCTCAATTCTCTACTGGTTTTTTGGTAGGTTTAAAACTAGTGCACCACGTATTTTTTCAAATGCAAAAATTGCAAAATTAAATCCAGCCTTAAATCTTGCTTCAGCAAAAGGCGCCATTCAATACAACGATGCCATCTTGCTAGACAATGATGCGCGATTTGTTTGGGAGTTCATTAAGTCGGCGAGCGCTAATGGCGCTCAAGTGCTTAATTATGTCGAAGTAATTAGTGCAACAGCGACAGCATCGGGCTGGGACATTGCGGCAAAAGATAAAGTTTCTGGTGCAACCTACCAACTCAAGTCATCGGCCATCGTTAATGCCACCGGACCATATGCACAGATAATCACCGAGAGTTATCAAATTCCGACCTCAAATAAAATTGTTATCTCAAAAGGTGTGCATTTAATTGTTCCGCGAATTGAAACTGGGGAAAAAGTATTAGCTTTCTTCGATGATCGAGGACGGCTGTTTTACGTCCTGCCAATGCATGATCGCACTGTTATTGGTACCACCGATACGCCAGCCGCACAGCCCGAGGTAGACGTCACTGATGAAGATCGTGAGTTCTTATTGGCGCAGGCAAATCGCTGTTTGAAGTTGAGTACTCCACTTACTAAAGCGGACATCATTGCCGAGCGCTGCGGTGTGCGCCCACTTGTAATTACAAATGCGAACGAGCTCGAAGAGGTAGATTGGATTTCTCTATCTCGAAAACATGTGGTTGAACTGCGACCAGAACTTCGGGCTATCTCGATCTTTGGTGGAAAATTAACAGACTGTATTAACGTAGGCTACGAAGTGGTTGAGTTGGTTAAGAAGCTTGGCATCAAAATCTCGAAAGAGAAACTATGGATTGGTGAACCTTCCGCCACCGTACCAGCAAGTTTGATTAACGATGTCACAGCACATTTCCCCACTAATGCGGAGATGATTGCCACTGAAATCTGGCGTCGCCATGGTGAACAGTCCGCCGAGATTCTTAAGATCTGGCAACATGATCCCAGCGCTGCTGCGTTAGTTTTCCCCGGATTAGGTTTCACTTATGGAGAATTGCAATTTATTGCAGAAAATGAACATGTAGTAACCGGCGATGATTTACTTCGCCGCCGAACCCCAATTGCTTTGCTCAGAAGACAAAATGAGATTGCATCTAATGAGAAATTGAGTGGATTGCTAGCCTCGCTGAAAAAAATCTAATATTGCTCATCCCGGTGATCAGCTGAATCGAAAACCTCAAGTATTGATCTAGCGGGCTTGTTGCCATTAAGTATTTCTGCCACGTGCGAAATTATTGGCAGCTCTAGGCCGTGTTTCCGTGCCATCGCCAAAATCGGATCAGTAGATTTCATCGCTTCTACCGTTTGGCCAATCTGGACAGTAGCTTCAATAATCCCCAAGCCTTCGCCAAGTAGCACGCCGAAACTGCGATTTCTCGAATGTGGAGATTGACTTGTTGCAATTAAATCGCCAATGCCAGCAAGCCCTAAGAATGTTTCTGGTTTTCCACCGGCTGCTACCCCAATTGCAACCATCTCAGCCAGGCCTCGCGTTAGCATGGCTGCCTGAGCATTCTCACCATATCCCAAACCAATAACGATTCCGGTTGCCAACGAAATGATATTTTTTGTTGTTCCAGCAATTTCTACACCAACGACATCATCGCTTCGATAAATTTTGAAGTTATTTGATGAACAAGTCTCCTGAATTAATCTCGCGGCCAATGAATCCGTGGCCGCCACAGTTGCTGCCGCTAATTGACCGGCGGCAATTTCGGCAGCCAAGTTTGGCCCGCTAAGCGCGGCAAATTTATTCGATACAAATTGCGAAACAACTTCACTGACTCGCAGTCCTGAATCATGCTCAAGTCCCTTAATCAGACTAAGCACAATGGCATCTTCAGGAATTAGAGCAGACCAATTTTCCAAGTTCGCGCGTAACCGTTGTGCTGGTACTGCCAGCACAACAAGCTGCGCATTAGATAGCGCTTCGGCTGGGTCTGATGTTGCCTCAACTAGTGAAGATAGTGATAACTCCGGCTGAAACTTTGGATTCCTACGTGTTGCTGCAATTCCACTAATCACACTCGGGTCTGATCCCCAAAACTTAACTTTTTGTCCATTGAATTCGAGTAGTTTCGCAAATACGGTGCCCCAAGATCCAGTTCCTAACACCGCAACGTGGCGGTGAGTCACTGTGTTTCGTCCACTCGCATGACTAGCTCGACTGCCGCTCCCGTGCCGCACCAACGGCACTTTACTTCGACAATCTCATCAACTTCTAGCGTTCGCTCTTCTACTTCTGGCTCGCCTGCTAAGTCAAAGTGCCAAAATTCTTGGGCCCGTTGGTTTCGAGTTACATCGAACCTGGTTAAATTTCCACATCGGCTGCAACGCCATCTAGTTTTTGCGTCTGGCAATTTTGGTATTTCCACACCCGGAGCCTACAGAACCAACTGTCGGGATGCGGTATTACATTCCGCCTATGCATGAGCAAATCGCCTTTGAGGATCTCGGGCAGCCATTGCATGAGGTGACGTTTGCCGTACTCGACATCGAGACAACTGGCGGCAGCGCCGAAACCGATTCCATAACAGAAATTGGAATCGTTAAGGTAAAGGGCGGCGAGGTCATTGGTGAATTTCAAACTTTAGTAAATCCAGGCACTGCCATTCCGATTCAAATTCAAGTCTTAACAGGAATTACCACAAGTATGGTGGTAGCGGCGCCAAAAATTTCAGAGGTGCTTCCCCATTTTTTCGAGTTTGTCGCTGGCGCAATCCCCGTGGCGCACAATGCTAGATTTGATATTGGTTTTTTGAAATCAGCTGCTCTCAGACACGGATATCACTGGAATTTGCCAAAAGCACTCGACACGGTTCAGTTAGCCAAACTTGCACTTGGCAGAGATGAAGTTAGAAATCGAAAACTTGCAACTCTCGCAGAGCGATTTGGTACAAAGATACAACCAAATCATCGAGCCCTTGCCGATGCTAAGGCAACAGTTGAGGTATTTCACGCCCTACTTGAGCGATTAGGGCGAATGGGAATTTATGAACTGGCAGATCTGCAACAGTTAACGCCTAAGTTGCCAGAACAAATTCGTGCCAAGGCAAAACTTGCAGATTCAGTTCCAAATCAACCAGGCTGCTATTTGTTTAAAGATGCCCAAAGCAATGTGCTTTATGTGGGAGTGAGTCAAGATCTCAAAAAGCGAGTTCGCTCCTACTTCACTAGAGGCGAGAATCGAAAGCATGTCCGCGATGCAATTGCGATTACACATTCGGTCAGCACCATAGTTTGCAGCACGGCACTTGAAGCCCGCGTTCGAGAGTTGCGACTCATTGCGCAGCATCGACCACCGGCAAATCGAGTTGCAAGAAATCCAGAAAAAATCTGGTGGTTATATTTCAATAACGAATCCGTGCCACGATTAATCTCAAGCAAGACGCCACCAGGGCTAGAGCAGCCTGCAATTGGTCCTTTCAACAAGAAAATAGTTGCAGATGAGCTCGGTGATTTCTTTAACGATCAATTCAAACTGCGTGACTGTGTCGATAAATTGGCAACCAGACCTAACCACCCCGGCTGCATCCGTGGCGATATGAATCACTGCAGCATGCCTTGTCAGCAAGATCCCATCGATGACTACTTAGCAACTGTAGAAGTTGTTAAATTAATCATGTTAGGCGATAAAGAACTATTGGTTGATGCAGTTATGAACCGAATCAGACAGTTAGCAACTGCAGAGCGATTTGAGGAAGCCCAACGACTCAAGGATTTACTTGATTATGCGATTCGCGGAATTAACCGGATCGCAAAACTACGCGAGATATCTCGAATAGCTGAGTTTGTTTCAGTCACGCAATCATCAACTCAAATCGAGGTCCATGTTATTCGCCACGGCAGATTAGTCGCAGCTGGCGCTGCTGCAGATTTAGCACAAGCGGAAACTTTAAGCAAAGCACTTCGGCAAAGTGCTGAACAGGTTGAGCCTCGTGGTCTTATCCCAGCAAAAGCCCTTGCTGGTTATGACGATGCGCCAGCAGCAATTGGCGAAGCTGAACTACTGCTCAATTTGGCGGATTTTGCTGCGCTATTTGATCGAAGTGCAGAATTGCTGCCACTGAGTTAACTTTGCTAAGGCAGTTCCGGATTGCACAACTTCAAATGAAGTGTCCACCGCAAGTTGCATCATTTGTTCAAACGTAAGTTCATTATGTTGATTAGTTTTTTGCCAATACGCCACCAAACCGGCAGCTGCATTTAAAACGGCTGCTGCCCGAATTGCTTGAATCTTTGGCGAATTTTCATCACTAGTTAGGGTTTGCACCAGGTACTTGGCATTCATCGCCGCATCGCCACCAGCTAGTAATTCGGGTTCAGCTAACTTGATCCCAAACTTAGTTGGATCAAAACTAAATTTTGTTTGGGAAGTGCCAAACTGAAGCATGGTAGAAGTAGTGGTTACTGTAATTTCATCTAGACCATCATCACCGCTGGCAATGAACCCAACGCATTCACAATTTGAAAGCACTTCGGCCATCAGTTCTGAACGGTTGGGGTCGGCAACTCCAACTAACATTGATTTAGGTTGCGCCGGATTTGCGAGCGGACCTAAAATGTTGAAAATAGTCGGTACTCCCAGCTCTTTTCTTATCGGTGCAACATTTTTCATCGCCGGATGAAACTGTGGCGCGAAGCAAAACCCAATTCCAACTTCAGCAACACAAGCTGCCACTTGTTTGCCAGTAAACGAAAGCGTTATTCCCAGCGCTTCTAGCACATCTGCTGATCCAGATTTGCTGCTAGCAGCGCGATTTCCATGTTTTACAACGGTAGCGCCAGCTGCTGCGGCAATGATTGCGGCAGTTGAAGAAATATTTACCGAGCCGGATTGGTCGCCACCAGTGCCAACAATGTCTAGACTGACTTCACCTAGTTCGATCCGATCAGTTCGCTCCAGCATTGCCGAAACAAAACCGATTACCTCACTACTGGATTCACCTTTAACTTTTAGCGCCAGAATCATTTGCTTAACGTGTTGTGGATCTAACGATCCAGTCATGATCTGACCCATTAACCAGGCTGAAGTTTGTTCATCAAGGTTTTCGCCTGACTCAACTTGCTGGATCAGCTCAATAAGCTGCATGAACTTCAACTTGAGATTGCAGTTTTTTTGCGTAGCAATACGGCGGCGGTTTCGGCGAGCACAAATGGATCAAGCGGCTTTGGTACCACTGCCTCTGCCTTAGACCAAGTTGCGAGCCACGCATCTTGGGCACGAGCAATCACAGCCAAAAATGGTGGGCAATTAAAAAGCTCATCTTTTGCCTGGCGGGCAATCCCAAGTCCTCCGGCGGGGGTGGCGTCAGCATCCACGATCACGAGATCAAATCGCTCTTTTTCGAGTCGCTGCCAAATCATCGGGGCGGTTGCCACCTCAGTTAGAGCCACCTCTGGCAGGTCGGCTGCGGGCCGCTTACCCAGGGCCGCTGCAACGTTATTGCGAAACGTTGCGTCATGGCTGTAGACCAAAACGTCCAATTTATTGCTCGTTTGCTCCATTTTCAGCCTCTCTGGCAGTCAGTTCGCCAAAATATTACTTTGCCTCGCTTCGGCTAAGCCTAACTTGCAGTGTTAAATTTCTAACAATCCGCGCCTAATCCCCTGGCTATTCGCCTCACAATAAGCATCTAATGGCAAGATACCCCAATGGCAACCATGACCCCAGCACACACCGTCCACCCAAACCGCCCCTCTAAGGTGGCAGTTGGCACCGTCGTTTGGCTAGCTAGTGAGTTGATGTTTTTCGCTGGCCTGTTTGCGATGTTCTTCACTGCGCGATCAGTTAGTCCGGAGTTGTGGGCAGAGCGAGTGGAGCTACTGAATGTGCCATTTGCTGCGTTCAACACCACAATCTTGGTGCTCTCTTCGGTAACTGCGCAATTAGGTGTATTTGCGGCAGAGCGTGGCGATGTAAAACTTTTTAGACGCTGGACAGTTATCACTTTCATGATGGGTTCTTACTTCGTTGCCGGTCAGGTTTATGAATATGCCGAATTAGTTCACTACGGCTTACTAATTTCTTCAGATCCTTATGGCTCGATGTTTTATGTCACAACAGGATTTCATGCGCTTCACGTAACTGGCGGTTTGATTGCATTTCTTTATGTTCTGTTGCGCAGTTATCAAACCCGTAGATTTACTCATGGTCAGGTAACTTCAGCTGTAGTTGCCTCTTATTACTGGCACTTTGTGGATGTAGTTTGGATCGCTTTATTCGCAGCAATTTATATTTTGAAATAATTGAGAGGAACTTGTGACTACCCGATCTGGCACGTTACGGATAACTAAATATCGCAAACACCCAGCAGCAATATTTGTTGCGTTACTGGTTGGATTAATCGTGACCAGTGGGGTGTATTCGGTAGGTGCTACCGCCGCGAATCAGATTTCCAAGAGTAATCTTGATGCTGCAGCAATCATGAATGATCCAGCAAGTATTGATGCTGGCAAGCGATTGTTTGCAACTGGTTGCGCAACTTGTCACGGTCTTAACGCACAAGGCGCATCAGATGGTCCAACGCTAATTGGTGTTGGTGCCGCTTCAGTTCACTTTCAAGTTTCTACCGGTCGTATGCCAATGGCAGCACCAGGTGCGCAGGTAATGCGCAAAAAACCGGTTTACACCGAAGAGCAAACTCTGCAGTTAGCAGCTTATGTCGCATCGCTCAGCCCAGGTCCAGCAATTCCTAATGCATCACAACTTAATTGGGCTGGTGCAGATCTAGCTAAAGGTGGCGAGTTGTTCCGCGCCAATTGCGCACAATGCCATTCTTTCTCAGGTCGCGGTGGTGCGCTAACTGAAGGTAAATATGCGCCAACTTTGATGCTGGCAACGCCACAACAGATTTACGAAGCAATGATTACTGGGCCACAGGCTATGCCAATTTTTAATGACCAGACGTTGAATCCAGAAGAAAAGCAAGCAGTGCTGGCATACATTGAATATCTCAAGGATTCACCAAATCCAGGCGGGCTAGAACTAGGTCGATATGGCCCGGTCACCGAGGGATTGTTTTTATGGACAGTTGGTATTGGAGCCCTATTAATGGTTGCAATTTGGATCGGAGTTAAAGCCAAGTGAGTAATATCGAGAATCACGAAACCGGTAACGAAGTAGTTCCAGTAGCTCAAACAAATACTGAGGTAAATCTGCCAAAAACAGAATTACCAGTGCATGTACTTCGTCGTGCTGATGTTGATCCAATTGCTGCCGCTCGCGCTGAGCGACAAGTAGCAATCATGTTCCTGCTTTCGGCATTATTCACCGTATTAGCGACGGTAGCATTCTTTGCAATCCCAGTTGATCGCTTTATTCGCGTTCCAGGTCCAGGCGTCACCCAAGCTTCTAACTTTGTGCTTGGCATCACGTTAGGGCTCGCAATATTTTTAATTGGTGCTGGTGCAATTCATTGGGCTCGCAAGTTAATGCCTGATGATGAAGTGGTGCAATCCCGTCACGGCTACTCCTCTAGCAAAGAGATTCGCGAATCAGTTATGCAAGAGATCCGTGAGGGTGGAGTTGAATCCGGTTTTGCAACTCGCAAAATTGTTCGACGATCACTATTAACTGCAATGGCGGTGCTGCCGCTTCCGGCAGTTGTGCTAGCGCTGGATTTCGGTCCGCTACCTAAAAACGAACTTCGCGAAACCCTTTGGGCAAAAGGGGTGCGATTAGTCACAGATCCAACTGGTAGATATCTTCGTCCAGAAGACTTCTCAGTTGGCTCGCTGGTCTCAGCACATCCAGAAAATCTGCATGAGTGGGAAGAAGAAAATCACAATCTCAATGCCCGGGCTAAGACCTCAATCTTGGTCGTGCGAATGACGCCTGAACAACTTCGCACCATGCAAGGTGAGGGTTGGGACTATCAAGGAATTGTGGCGTTCTCCAAGATCTGCACGCACGTCGGCTGTCCGATTGCGCTTTATGAGCATCGCACCCATCATTTGCTCTGTCCGTGTCATCAGTCAACGTTTGATCTGGCTGACTCGGGCAATGTGGTTTTTGGCCCTGCCGCACGCCGATTGCCACAGCTGCCAATTAGCGTTGATGAAGAAGGTTATCTAATTGCAGTATCAGATTTTCAAGAACCAGTAGGACCTAGTTTCTGGGAGCGTGGATGAGCAGCAACGTAACTCGTGGCCCGGTCGATAAATCAATCGACGGCACGGTCAAGTATCTCGATGATCGATTCAGCACCTCTGGTTTCATTAAGCGAAATATTAAGAAGGTGTTTCCAGATCACTGGTCCTTTATGCTCGGTGAAATTGCGCTTTATTCCTTCATTATTTTGTTGCTATCTGGCGTGTATCTAACGTTTTTCTACAAGCCATCATTGGTGGAAATTGTTTATGACGGTTCATATTTGCCACTAAAGGGAATCAAGATGAGTGAGGCATATGCCTCCACTCTGGAGATCTCATTTGATGTTCGTGGTGGCTTATTGATGCGTCAGGTGCATCACTGGGGTGCGTTGCTTTTCGTAGCTGCAATCACCGTTCACTTGCTTCGAGTTTTCTTCACGGGCGCATTCCGTAAGCCTCGCGAGTTGAATTGGGTCATTGGTGTTGGATTACTGGTGCTCGCAATCCTTGAAGGTTTTGCTGGCTACTCACTGCCAGATGATTTATTAAGTGGTACTGGTCTGAGAATTGCATCCGGCATTGCGTTAGCAATTCCAGTGATTGGCACTTACGTTTCATTCTTGGTATTTGGCGGCGAATTCCCCGGCCTAGACTTCATTCCGCGGCTTTACACAATTCACGTGCTGCTCGTGCCTGGAATTATGCTGGCGCTAATCACGGCTCACTTGATGATGGTTTGGTATCAAAAGCATACGCAGTATCCAGGACCTGGTCGAACCAATGAAAATGTTGTTGGCTATCCGCTGCTGCCGGTATATATGGCAAAAGCTGGCGGCTTCTTCTTTATTGTGTTTGGCTTCTTAGTCTTTATTTCTGGCCTGGTAACTATTAACCCGATTTGGAAATACGGGCCATATATGCCGGACCAAGTTACTGCAGGATCACAGCCAGATTGGTATATCGGCTGGCTAGATGGCGGCACCCGCATCATGCCCAATTGGGAAATTACCGTACCTGGACTATTCACTTTAAGTCCAAACATTCTGATTCCAGCAGTTGTAGTGCCGGGAATTATGTTCACGCTGCTCGCGCTTTATCCATGGATTGAACAATGGATTACCGGCGACAAGCGAGTTCATCACATTTTGGAGCGTCCTCGCAATAATCCAAATCGAACCGCAATTGGCGTAATGTCGCTTACTTTCTACGGATTCCTATGGATCTCCGGCGGTAACGACATCATCGCGCAGATGTTGAACTTGTCAATTAATGACATGACCCGAGTAATTCGAGTCCTAATAATTGTGGTGCCACCAATTGCGTTTGTAATTACTAAGCGCATCTGTTTGTCGCTTCAGCACAAAGATCGGGAGCGACTACTACATGGTGATCCAACTGGTCGACTACTTCGCCTGCCAAGCGGTGAGTTCATTGAAGTCCATGAACCATTGAGTGATGAGGTAAAGGCAGTGCTGCTTGCCAGAACTGAGCTGCCAATGCTTCCGCCACCGGCTGAAAAGGACGAAAACGGTGTCAAGACGCCGCGACTATGGGCAAAGAAACTGCAGCATCGACTAAATCGATGGTGGTATGTGGATCAGGTGCCAATGCCAACGGCAGCAGAGCTTGCGGCGGCAAAAGCCCACACAGTGCATGAGTTGGATGAAGCAGGCGATTGGGGTATTGAGATCGCAAAAGACCTGCCAAACCCAACTAAAAGTCATTAATTCCGGCGGTTACGGCGACTAATCGGCGTTTTTTGGCCAAACTACTGCCATGAGATCAACTCGGGTGCAGCGCTCTTGGTATTTGTATGACTTTGCCAACTCCGCTTTCTCAACCACGGTAGTTACAGTATTTCTTGGGCCTTACTTAACTGAACTCGCCCAATCTCGATCAGATAGCTCTGGCTTTATTTCAGTGCTAGGTATTCCCATGGCTGCGGAAAGTCTTTTCCCTTACACCATTTCGATCTCAGTGCTACTACAAGTAATCACATTACCAATTGTGGGTGCATTAGCAGATCATGTTAAGCGACGAACCAATTTGTTAGGTTTTTTTGCAGCACTTGGCTCTATTTCAACTATGCTGATGTATTTCATCACTGAAGTTAACTATCAATTGGGTGCGCTGCTGTTAGTGGTGGCTAATGTTTCGTTCGGTTCTTCGATTGTGGTTTATAACTCATATTTGCCTGATATTTCATCGCCAGACGAGCGCGATGCCGTGTCATCCAAAGGTTGGGGGCTTGGCTATCTGGGTGGTGGCGGCTTGTTGCTGGCCAACGTAGCGCTGTTCTTAAGCGCTGAATCAATTGGCTTAGCCGAATCGGCTGCAGTAAGAATTTCACTAATAAGTGCTGGTGCCTGGTGGTTGCTGTTCACGTTGGTATCACTCAAAGGTTTAGTTGGATTTAATCGTTCAACTGGAAAAGTAGGTACGGCTGCGATCCGAATCTCTCTTTCTGAGTTGGTACAAACTGCTAAGGCCGCGCGGAAATATCCACAGACGCTGAAATTTCTAATTGCTTACTTGTTATATAACGATGGCATTCAAACCGTGATTGCATTAGCTGGCACCTACGCCGCAATTGAGCTACTGCTCCCCCAGTCTGATTTGATTGTGGCGATTTTGATCGTGCAATTTGTGGCGTTAATTGGTGCGCTATCGCTAGGCAAACTTGCGGCATCTTTAGGAAGTAGAAAAGTATTGCTGGGATCATTAGCAATCTGGACTTTTGCGGTGGTGATGGCTTACTTCATTCCGCAAGAAGATGCCCTCACCTACTATTTACTCGCGGCTCTGATTGGACTTGTGCTCGGCGGTTCCCAAGCTCTTTCTAGGTCATTATTTAGCCAGATGATTCCGCGCAGCCAAGAAGCTCAGTATTTTGCAGTGTATGAAATTGCCGAGCGTGGCACTTCCTGGATTGGTACTTTCCTATTTGGCCTTAGCCTCACCTTAACTGGCAGCTACCGAACTTCCATCCTCGCACTAATCGTGTTCTTTATTGTCGGTGGGCTCTTGTTAACTCGAGTCAATATTCGCCAAGCAATTAGTGAGGCTGGAAACCGTCAGCCGGAATTGATTTGATGAAGAAATTATTGGTTTGCTTAACAATCTTTTCGCTGTTCATCATCACACCTCCGGCGTCAGCTAACCGAAATTATCAGCTAAAGATTGTTTTTCGAGAAACAGCAACAGCGCCATCCGTATCTTGGAATCTAACCTGCCGGCCGGCTGGCGGGTCTCATCCCGCTGCGAAATTAGCCTGTGCAGAATTGCGATCGGTCTCAAATCCATTTCAGCGTCCAGCGCCAGATGAAGCCTGCACCATGATTTATGGTGGCGAACAGCAGGCAAGGGTAACTGGCCGTTGGGCTGGTAAGAAGGTAAACCGAAAATTCACTCGAACTAATGGTTGTGAAATTGACCGTTGGGAGCAGTTAAGCATCACATTGAGCGGGAATAAATCTAATTAATTTCTAGAAAAATCTGGAAATTGCCTAGTAATTGTCAGTTTTCACCTCTACCGTTATCTCACCCAAAAATAAGTGAGATCAGATGAATACAGGCAATGGCTATCAACCGATTAATGTTTCGGTCGAGATGACCGATGCTGGTCAGCCCAGTTCCCGACTTTCCCCGACGCAGATATCTGCATTTCGAAAATGTGGATTGCGATATTGGTTCTCGTATTTACTGGGTTGGCGAGAACCACCAACGCCAGCCCTGGCAGCAGGCACCATCGTGCATGACTCATTAGAGGGTCTCTTTAAATTGCCAGCTCCAGATAGAAGTTTTGAAAATGCCTGGTCAATAATGGGCAATGTCGGCAAAGAACTTCTGCTTAAACCTGAGTATGAGCATCTAGGACGCGGTGCTAATCGGGATGAAGTAAGAAAAAAAGCAGATGCTGCATTAACTGGTTATTTTGAGTTAGAGAATCCAGCCGAGATTGAGTTGGACCTAGTCGATATTGAATCTGATGTCGATGCTGAGTTAAGTGGTGTGTTGTTTCATGGCCGATTGGATCGCCGGACAAGAAAGCCCATCGATCGCGTTACCGATTACAAAACTGGTAAAAAACCATCTGGCGCACCACTTGATGAATATGTCCAGCAAGTGATGCTTTACGCCGCCGCAATAAATAATGGTAATGATCCTGACGTCGAAGAAGTTGAGTTGCTTTTTTTGCCAGATAAACAAGCAGTGCGTCGCCCGGTATACCCAGCGGCTATTTCGCGAGTTACAGACATTTTGCTGCAAACTAGATCCGAAATAGATCAAGCGCACCAATCTGGTGAGTGGGTAGCGCAACCGTCTCGCTTGTGTAGTTACTGTCCGTTTAAACCAGTATGTCCAACCCAACAAAAGAATGCACCCGTGCCTGGCTCTGGCCCTTCACAGCATCTACTAAGCCAGACTGGATTGCAGCGAAAGATCATTGCTGCACCAACGGATAGCGGTGCGGAATTCTTACCGATTGAGTTGAGCGACTGATGATCAACTTAGCTGATCTGCCAGCCTGGCAACCTCCATGGCGAACCACTGGTTCGGCAGCGCTGATTCGAATTAGTTCTTCAGCATTGAAGCAGATACCTGGCTCATGCCATATGGAGAAAGTCGCCAAAGCCCACGTGGGGGTTTATGCCGAAGCTAGAGATTGGGCTACCAGAAAAGATCCTCGTTCAGTTTTTTTACTAGCTGCCGTTCGTTCGGTATTGGCGTTAGCAAAGACTCCCGCAGATTTAGATTCAGTTATCAAAGCTGGGTTAGGCGATTCGGCAACTGAGCCGAGCTTGCAAGCTGCTAAAGCTATGGTGCGAAATGCGTTAAATGCGGTAGAAGATTTTGCCGCTGAAGATGCCGCCAATGAATTAGAGTTTCATCCAACCGCTGATTTTGTCTGTGTGGCTTATGATGAGAGCCAACGAATAGAGCTCACTTCCTGGGGTGTTTATTACCAGAGCGTTGATAAAAACATCAGGGAATTGCGAATGTTCTGTTATCGAGATGCGGAGCAGGCTCGGGACCGCAATCAACTCATCGCAGCAGTGAACATCCTGCTCAATGGTGCGTTAACCGATGGACCTCCTAGTAGATGGACGGAGCCGTATCAAACATTGGCTACTAACCCACCGCAGCGAGTCCGGGTCCGCCAAATTGGCTGTTTAGATGGTTCAGCTGCGATGCTATTTGATGGGGATGCTGCATCAGCTGCCGCATTTGTTGGCGGAGTATCCACGGTAGTTCAAGATTTTCTAACTGACCCTACTTTTACGCCAGGCAATAACTGTGTGGAGTGCAGATATCGAATAAGTTGTCCAGAAATCAAGAAGTTACCTGGCTTCTTGGGGTTGCCTACCTCTGGCAAAATTTCAAAATCTCTTTCCAGGCCGATGTTGAGTTCCTATCAACGCTGTAACTATCAGTATTTCCTGACCTATGTCTTGAAGCTACCGAAAAAACAGTTCGAGTCTAATGCCGCAATTGATCGCGGTAACGCAGTTCATGAGTGGATTATGAAAGCACATGAGCGGCAAATTCCCTGCTCGGCTGCCGACCTTCCCGATAACGAATTAGGTCAGATCGCAACAAGTTTAGGCTGGACTAAAGATTATCTGGCGCAAGCACGCAACTGGCTGAATAGCCATATCAGCGTCTGTCCGTTTCAGCATCCCAATACAAAGTTGGTAAGTGAGCAATCTAAAACGATTTGGGATTGCGATGCTGATGTAGTAATTACTACTAGAGCCGATGAATTAGGTAGCAGGGAATCCAAATCGCTGTGGCGGGAGATCAAAACCACCACAATTTTGGCAGAGGTTGCCGAGTCAGATTATCTGATGCTCTACCCGCAAGTGGCATTTGCGATTGGCATTCAAAGTGAACTCGGCGGATTAGTTGAACTTGAATTGTTAACGCCAGAGCGCGGCCAAGTAATCGCATTTGATGCCAGCGATCCACGAACCGTGTTAACGGCTAGACGAGCCATGGCAATGAGCTTTGATCAGCTACATCACGATGAGACTTTCACTGCATCCCCAGGTACTGCTTGCGTTAGCTGTCCCGTTAGCGCTTGGTGTGACCAGCGAAATCAAAACGCGAAGTCCCGCGAGGTTATTGCTGATGGCCTAGAAGTAGATCTAACTACTGGCGAAATAATTAGTACACAGCCAGTTGCAGTTGATGCCCTATCACGCGCCCTAGCACTGGTTGAGCAGGTTGATTCTGTGGATGATCTACCATTCTAGGATGATTAACAAAGAGCAATTGATTCGACAGGTCGGGCAGCTATTTCTAAATGGAAGTGAGGCTTCAATTGCGGACCAATACGCCAGCAGTTGGGCTAGAGCCAACTTACTGCGGACCAACTACCCGTTAGCAACAACTGATGAGTTATGCCAGATTGCCGCAAAGAAATATCTTGCTCAAGTTACGGCGATCGGTGGCGGAGCTGGCGCAATTGCTGCAGCTCCATTCTTTGGCACTCTGGCCACAATTGGGAGTGCTGCTGGTGACATATTTTTAGTTGGAAAGACAAGTGTGAATCATGTGCTGCTGCTTGCCGCACTTCATGATTTGATTTTGGATGAACCGCAGCTGCGAAGGCTAACTGTGCGTAGTTCACTTGCCGCACAGCCAACTCCTCACTCGCTCGAACTCACTTCAACATCCTTTGTCGAGAATCTCAATCGCAAGTTAGCTGAGCGAGTAATTATTAAAGTTGGCGCAAAATTGCTTCCAGCCAGAGCATCCGCTGCCCTACCGATGCTGGTTGGCGCTGCCGCTGCCGCAAGTTTGAATGCCAAATTTGCAACTCAAATCAATACCAATGCGCTAACAGTGATTAAGCTTCAGGCAATCTAGGGCCACGGTAATACTCCAGCATCCAACCGCCCAAACTAATAAACAGCGCAACTATGCCCAGCAGGACTAACCAAACTGCGAAAATTAAGCCCACTGCAATCACCGCTGCACTAAATGCCACCGGCAGCGGCCACCAGGAACCAGGCGAATAAAAGCCATAATCTGGATCAGCATCGGCAATTTCAGCAGTTTCAATGTCTTCTGGTCCCACGCCCAATCGACGAGAAGTAAAGAGAACGTAAAAACCAGTTAGCAGCGCTAAAAAGCCAGTAAGCAGCATTGCCGTAGTGCCCACAATTTCGCCAGTCCAAACCCAGTAGATGGCTGAAACTACGATGTAGAACAGCGCACCAGCCATGTAAATCCACCCACTAGGACGCATTAGTGACTCTTTCCTGCCAGATTTGGATTGGTATTCGGGTCATCACCATATTCTGGATGGTGCAGATCGAAAGCAGGTCGCTCACTTCTGATTCGCGGAATTGAAACGAAGTTGTATCGCGGTGGCGGACAGCTGGTTGCCCACTCCAACGACATACCCCAGCCCCATGGATCATCGGAATTAACTTTTGGCGCAAATCGCCAGGTCTTATAAACGTTGTAAAGCCATGGCAGAGTAGATAGACCCAAAATTGCCGCACCTACTGAAGAAACTACGTTGAGCGTAGTAAAGCCATCACTTGCCAGATAGTCACTGTATCGGCGAGGCATTCCTTCCGCGCCAAGCCAGTGCTGCACTAGGAAGGTCGTGTGAAAACCAATAAACAATAGCCAGAAATGCAACTTGCCTAACTTCTCATCCAGCATTCGGCCGGTCATTTTTGGCCACCAGAAATAGAAGCCAGCAAACATCATGAATACCACCGTGCCAAACACGGTGTAATGGAAATGTGCTACCACGAAATAGGAATCAGAAACATGGAAATCAATGGCAGGAGCTGCCAGCATGACGCCAGTTAATCCACCGAGCAAGAAGGTAGTTAAGAAACCAAGCGTCCAAAGCATCGGCGTTTCAAAGGAGAGCGAACCGCGCCACATCGTGCCGATCCAGTTGAAGAATTTAACGCCAGTAGGCACGGCAATTAACATGGTTGTGAGCGCAAAGAATGACAATGAGACTGCACCGGTGACATACATATGGTGCGCCCAGACTGCTACGGAAAGTGCAGCGATAGCCATTGTGGCGTAAACCAAACCTTTATAACCAAATATTGGCTTGCGAGAAAAAACTGGCAGAATTTCTGAAGCGATTCCAAAGAATGGCAAAGCAATAATGTAAACCTCAGGATGCCCGAAGAACCAGAATAAATGCTGCCACAAAATTGCACCGCCGTGTGACGGATCAAAAATCAAACTATCAAAATTTCGATCTAGGAACAGACCCAAGAATGCTGCAGTAAGAATTGGAAAAGCAATTAGCACTAGCACTGAAGTAATAAATACAGTCCAGGTGAAAATTGAAGTTCGGAACATCGTCATTCCAGGGGCACGCATCGTCAAGATTGTGGTGATGAAATTAACCGAGCCAAGAATGGTCGAAAGGCCGCCTAAAGTGATTCCTAATAGCCACAAATCACCACCTACGCCAGGACTAAATGCCTCCGTTGAGAGCGGGGTGTAGGCAAACCAACCAAATGCTGCCGCACCACCTGGCGTGAAAAAGCCCATGGCGGCAATTAGGCCACCAAATAAAAATAGCCAATAACCAAGCATGTTCAATCTAGGAAATGCCACATCAGGTGCCCCGATTTGTAGCGGCATAATCACATTGCCAAAGCCGATAAACAGTGGCGTTGCAAACAGGAACAGCATGATGCTGCCATGCATAGTGAACAGCTGGTTGTACTGCTCATTAGACACGAATTGCAAGCCTGGTTGTGCCAACTCAGCCCGAATTCCAAGCGCCATAAGTCCAGCTAAGCCGAAAAATACAAATGAAGTAACCAAATACATATAGCCAATAGTTTTGTGATCAGTGCTGGTTACCCAATTAACAAATGCCTGACCTTTGGAATATCGTCGCGGTTTTGGTGCAACACCTTCAGTGATAGGTCGATCATCTAATGTGGTCATTAGTTGGCTCCTGCATTTGTAATGGTTTCATCTTTTGGCAAGATTCCAGGTGGGATCATGCCAGTTTGACCCTTTGCTCTCAAACCTGCAATGTATTGGTCGTATTCCGCTCGTTCTACAACTTTTACGTTAAATAACATTCGAGCATGATCTTGACCGCAAAGCTCAGCACATTTTCCAACGAATGTGCCCACCTTGTCTGGCGTTAACTCAAATCTATTTATTGCGCCAGGAACAATATCCATCTTGAACAAGAATGATGGAATCCAGAATGAGTGCAACACATCCGGTGAAGTCAATTCAAATCGAACTTTTTCATCTACCGGTAAATAGAGCGTTGGCACCACTCCAGGTGTTCCCGTTTCATAAACATCACTATCGATGTAATTAAAGGCCCACGACCATCGGAAACCAACTACGTTTACTACGTGAGTGTATTCATCAGTTAACGCAGTCAACTTATTTTGCTCTTTTGCAGTAAAGCCAAAGAGAGCCAAAACAATAATTAACGGAACAACGGTGTATAAAATCTCAATCGGAATGTTGTAGCGAATCTGCTGCGGTACTTCATCATCACTTTTGCGGCGAAACTTAATTGCAGCAAAGACCATCAGGCCAATTACTAACAAACCAACGGCAATTGCCACAATCCAAAATCCTTGCCAAAGGTCAATGATTCCAGGACCCTCTTTAGTTGCCGGTTCTGGAAAACCAACGCGGGTAAATTCGTTATCGGCAACCATGCCACATGACGCAAGGACGGGTATCAAAAGCAACAACAGAAACAGACGCCGCAGGGTTAATCGCTGGCCGGGCACAGGAACATTCCTCCTAGAGGGGTTGTGGTCGGGCTAAGGCTAGCGCAACCCCCTCATAAGGCGGCGGAAATCTCCTCAGCAGCCTGTTCGCCATAGGTGGCCAAAATCCGGCTAATGAAGTCATTTTCCTCAAACCGGTACTCCTGCGGCCCCACATTCTCAATAACTAATGTGGCCAATGTCGCACCAATTTGGGCAGCGCGCTCATGACTAAGTCCTTTAGCGACCCCAGCCAGGAAGCCAGCCCGAAATCCGTCTCCCACCCCAGTCGGATCGGCCAGAGTGCGCTCTTTGGGGCATCCCACTTCAATAACATCCCCAGCTGCTGATTCAACTCTGGCACCTTTAGCGCCTAACGTAGTTATTCGATGCTGAACACGTTGCAAAATTTCTGCGGCACTCCAACCAGTCTTTTGTTCGGTTAGCGCTGCTTCATACTCATTGGTAAACAGATACTTAGCACCATCTATCAAGAGTCTAATTTGATCGCCATCCATTCGAGCCAACTGTTGACTTGGATCTGCCGCAAAGTCATAGCCACGCTGTCGGCATTCATCGGTTCGACGAATCATTGCCTCTGGATCATCTGGACCAATAAGAACAAGTGGTGGTTCAGCCAACTTATTTATGATTGGACTTAACTCAATATTGCGTGCTTCACTCATTGCGCCAGCATAAAAAGATGCGATCTGATTCTGAGCCTCATCTGTGGTGCAAACAAATCTTGCGGTTTGAGCAACTTCACTAACATAAATGCTGTCGCAATTAACACCATGGCGTTCTAACCATGACCGATAATCAACAAAATCAACGCCAACCGCACCAACCAAAATCGGTTTTAAGCCTAAACAGCCAAGTCCAAAAGAAATATTTGCGCCAGCGCCACCGCGATGAACAACCAGATCATCTACAAGAAATGACAGCGACACATGATTTAACTGATCAGCAACCAGCGAATCAGTAAATTTTCCCGGAAAGCGCATTAGATGATCGGTCGCAATCGAACCCGAAACGATTATGCGCATTAGGTAAATGTATCGAACTGGTGAGGTTTAGTGGAACGAATCACCGCAAGCGCAGGAACCGCCAGCGTTTGGGTTATCAATCGTGAATCCCTGCTTCTCAATGGTGTCCACAAAGTCAACAACTGCACCTGTTAAATAAGGCACACTCATTTTGTCTACCACAACTTTTACACTGCCGAAGACATTCGTGACGTCGCCATCCATCGAACGATCATCGAAATACAACTGATAGCGCAAGCCGCTGCAGCCACCTGGCTGCACTGCAACTCGAAGACTCAAGTCGTCTCGACCCTCTTGGTCAAGCAATGATTTAACTTTGACGGCAGCAGCATCAGTTAGCTGCACTGAGGTGGCATTTGCTTCTACAGTCATCTTCACTCCTGTTGTAGGAGGCTAATTCTGCCACGAAGTCGGCGAAAATGTTCTGGCAACTCTGGTTGCCAGGTCACTGAGGGCTTGTGCCGGATTTGCGGGAATTTCCCCGTCAACCGAACAGCCATATGTTCCCACCACCCCAATGGCTGACCACTCTCTCCGACCAACATCAACCTGACCTGCCAGCACCAATAGCGGCTTGCCGGCAGATAGGCACAATTGTGCTAATTGCGAGATGGCTTTACCCTGCATGCTCTGCCAATCAAATTTGCCTTCACCAGTAATTATTAAATCTGCTGCAGCAATCTCTTCGGCAAGGTTCATCGCGGAAGCAACAAATTCAAACCCAGCTACCTTTCTAGCTCCGATAGCCAGTGCCGCAAAACCAATTCCACCCGCTGCCCCAGCACCCAGCATCAGTGCCGGATCTTTTCCATCCGGTCGCATCGGGATTAATGAACGAAAATTTCCAATTGCTGCTTCTAGTTCCAGCTTTATTTCGGGAGTCGCTCCTTTTTGAGCACCAAAACCTTGCACCGCTCCTCTGGGGCCAAGTAGCGGCACATCTACATCAGCGGCAACGATTAGTTCAACTCCTTCCATTAACTCAATTGGTTTAGTCAGATTGAGATTGCGCAAAGACTTCAAACCATTACCACCAGAAGTTAGTTGATCTGCTGGCTCAGCGCCGAGCGCTGCCAACATGCCAGCGCCAGCATCTATTGAAGCTGTGCCGCCAAGTCCAATTACTATTTTCTTGGCTCCGTCGTTGATAGCAAATTTAATAGCTTGGCCAATTCCAAAACTGGTATAGCGATCTGGTTTTTTCACATCACTTAGAACTAAATGCGAACCAACAATTTGAGCTGATTCAAAAAAATAAGTTCTTACCGGATCGTCCGAAACTGCGGCATTGATCAGAATTGTTTGCCCAAGTAGATCAAGCACTTCTATTGTCGCGATGCTGAATGCAGAATTAGTCAACAGTGCATCGACAAATCCAGGCCCACCGTCGGAAATTGCTAACGCGGTAATTTCATCATGTGGTGCACTTAATTGCCAGCCTGTCGAAATTGCAGTCGCTGCGGCAGATGCAGACATGGTGCCGGTGAAGGAATCCGGGACAATCAGGACGCGCATGACACCTTCCGCCTAGACTGTGGCTGTGAGTGAATCATCAGGTAAAGGTAGACCAACCCCAAAGCGTAAGGAATCTGAAGCCGCCCGCAAGGAACGGTTGAAGGCTTCAGTGGACCGCAAGGCCGCTCGAAAGTTAATGCGGGAGCAGCAACGCGAAGCAGCAGTGAAAATGCGCCAGGGCTTGAAGAATAACGACGAGCGTTATTTCCCACCTCGAGATCAAGGTCCAGTTCGCTCATTTGTCCGCGACACCGTTGATAGCAGGTGGAGTGCTGGCGAAATATTTTTGCCCTTTGCGATTTTGGTCTTAGCGGCATCGCTTATTCCGGTTCTAGCGGTTCAGCAGTTGATCTACTTGGTCTGGTTGTTCATGATGGTATTTCTTGCCACAGATTTGATTGCGATGTTGTTCCGGGTAAGGCGTCGAGTAGCGGCAAAGTTTGGTAAGACGCCTGAAACTAGAAAAGTGGGTTGGTATGCGATCTCACGTGCACTGCAGATGCGACGCATGCGATTGCCAGCTCCGAAAGTTCGAATCGGTGGCCGGCCGATAGAAAAGAAAGAGAGCAAGTAATGCATTATCGAAAATTGGGTAATACTGGTTTTAAAGTTTCCGCGATCTCATACGGCAACTGGCTTACGCACGGCAGTCAAGTTGAAGCAGATCAAGCGATAAAGACGGTACACGCTGCGTACGAAAATGGCATTACCACTTTTGATACGGCTGATGTCTACGCAGGCACTAAAGCTGAAGAGGTTCTAGCTGATGCGATTAAAGGTTTTCGACGAGAAGGTATCGAGTTATTTACTAAAGTTTATTGGCCGATTGGTCCAGGCGTTAATGATCGTGGACTTTCACGCAAGCACATTATGGAAGCAATTGATGGCTCGCTTCGCCGCCTTAAAGTTGACTATGTCGACCTTTATCAAGCTCACCGGTTTGATTATGAAACACCGCTGGAAGAAACGATGCGCGCTTTTGAAGACATTGTTCGCTCGGGTCGAGCCCTCTATATCGGCGTTTCGGAATGGACCGCAGCTCAAATTCAGGCTGCCGTAGATATCGCGAAGCAGATGAATTTTGACAAGATTGTTTCAAATCAACCGCAGTACTCAATGCTTTGGCGAGTTATTGAGGGTGAAGTAATTCCAACCTCTGAAAAAAATGGCATCTCTCAAATTGTGTGGTCCCCTATGGCGCAAGGCGTATTGACTGGAAAGTATTTGCCTGGTCAAGCAGCACCTGCAGGTTCGCGTGCAACAGATCAAAGTGGTGCCAAAATGATCGAACGTTGGATGCGCGATGATGTTCTCAATGCCGTTCAAAATCTAAAGCCAATTGCAGCAGATCTGGGACTATCAATGGGACAGCTTGCAATTGCGTGGGTCTTGCAGAATCAAAATGTTGCTTCAGCAATTGTCGGCGCCAGCAGGCCCGAACAGATAATTGAAAACATTAAGGCTGCTGATGTGGTTCTGGATGCAGAAGTGCTCAAGAAAATTGATGACGTCGTAGCGAATGTAGTTGAGCGAGACGTGAAACAAACCATCTCACCAAATCCACGCGCCTAGCTGGTTGATTTAGCCGCTTCGATTCGCTCGGTAGTTAATATCTGTCGAGCGAATCCGAAGAGTATCAAGCTAAAGATTCCACCGATAATAAATGGTGATCTGAGCGCCCATTCTCGAGAAGTGAACAATTCCATCAGCGCAATTAGTCCACCACCAATCAAGGATCCAATGGGCATCATGCCCCAGCCAAAGAATCGATAAGCACTATTCACTCGGCCAAGTAATTGATCTGGAATGATCTGTTGCCGGAGTGAAACTGTGATCACATTCCAAAGCACCGCTAGCAAGGTTGTAAAGAAACTGAATATCCAAACTAGTATCCAATTAGAAACTAATCCAGTTAATATCAAGAATAATCCGCCACCAAGCATGGTTAATCCAAGTGATGGCCCTGAACCAATCTTGGAAGAGATTCGATGCGCAACCATTCCACCAATAATTCCACCAACTGCAGATCCAGTTCCGAGAATGGCAAATTCAAACACTGA
>JBMTAF010000003.1:0-35850 GCA_049428425.1 Candidatus Nanopelagicales bacterium | reverse complement strand
GTGTATGGCGAATCGCAGGAAATACCAAGTACTACAGCATCACTTGATGCTGCTGGCATGTTGTCGCGAAGCGCACAAACTTCACCGGTGCAGATACCAGTAAAGGCGAACGGAAAGAAGAAGACCAAAACATTCTTTCCGCGATAATCCGAAAGTGAAACCTTTTGGCCGTTGGATGCGGTCAAGGTGAAATCAGGTGCTAGATCTCCAACTTTTAAAGTCATCAAAGTTCCTATCGTTTTGCTTTTGGAGCTACCAGTCTAGTGCCCTGCCAATTTGGTGCGGCGCTAATTGTGCTGGTTGCCTGCAATCCAGCAGATGGTGCTGCTTCCGTAATTTCTTCAGGTTCGACAAATCCAGTGCGACCAGGTTTTGGGGTTAACAACCAAATTACGCCTTGATCGGTAAGTGGATGAATTGCATCCATTAACGCTTCTACTAGATCGTCGTCACCGTCACGAAACCAAAATAAAACCATATCGACTACATCGTCAAAGTCGGCATCAACTAACTCGCCGTCGATCGCAGCTGCAATTGCAGCGCGAAGTTGCTCATCACTATCTTCATCCCAGCCAAGTTCTTGCACTACCAAGCCTGGGACCACCCCGAGGCGGGCAGCTAATGCTGCTGCGCTCTCAGCGCTGGAGGCCACCTAATCTCCTTCTGGTTTTGCCCACTGGATATGGGTCAGTGGGAGAAGTCAAGACTGGGTAGGCGGATGTGGCAAGTCAGACACCCATCGGGGTGCCATTCCCCCCACGAATAGGCGAGAATAGGGCGGTAAATCTTGAGAGGAAATTGTGAGCGCAGAATTAGAGCAAGAGGCGATGTTGCCCGGCGGAATTCCCACCCAGTATGTCGACACCGATCCCGAGGAGACTGGCGAGTGGCTGGAATCCCTAGATGGCGTTATCGATACCAAGGGAACTCAACGCGCAAACCAACTCATGCTTTCCATGCTGCGACATTCAGCTGAGCGCAACATTGGTTTGCCACTAGTTCGCTCTACCGATTACATCAACACCATCTCGCCAGAGATGGAACCTGAATTTCCTGGCGATGAAACATTAGAAAAAAAGATTCGTCGATTGATGCGATGGAATGCGGCAATCATGGTGCATCGCGCACAGCGGCCTGGAGTTGGCGCAGGCGGTCATATCTCAACTTACGCATCAAGTGCTTCACTTTATGAAGTTGGCTACAACCACTTCTTCCGTGGCAAGAATCATCCAGGCGGTGGCGATCAAATTTTTTATCAAGGTCACGCCTCTCCTGGTATGTATGCGCGGGGTTTTGTTGAAGGTCGACTTACTGAAGCGCAGATGGATGGCTTTAGACAAGAGTTATCGCAATCGCCAAATGGATTACCTTCTTACCCACATCCAAGATTGATGCCAGATTTTTGGGAGTTCCCAACCGTATCAATGGGACTTGGTCCACTTCATGCAATTTATCAAGCTCGATTTAATCGCTATCTTCATAACCGTGGAATAAAAGACACCAGTGATCAGCAAGTCTGGGCATTTCTGGGTGATGGTGAAATGGATGAACCAGAATCAACTGGTGCAATTCGATTAGCCGCCAGAGAAGATTTAGATAACTTAACTTTTGTAATCAACTGTAATTTGCAGCGACTTGATGGTCCAGTTCGTGGTAATAACAAGATTATCCAAGAGCTTGAGGCAATCTTCCGTGGTGCTGGTTGGAATGTGATCAAAGTTATTTGGGGCCGCGAATGGGATCCGCTGCTTGCGGCAGATACTGATGGCGCACTGATTGAATTGATGAATCGAACTCCAGATGGTGACTTCCAAACCTACAAAGCAGAAGATGGAGCATATGTCCGAGCAAACTTCTTTGGTCGCGACCCGAGAACTGCTGCGCTAGTTGCTAACTGGAGCGATGATGACATCTGGAATCTGAAGCGCGGTGGCCATGACTATCGAAAACTATATGCTGCATACAAGGCTGCAACCGAACATAAAGGTCAGCCAACGGTAATTTTGGTGAAGACAATTAAGGGTTACACCTTGGGTCAGAGTTTTGAAGGTCGAAATGCAACGCACCAGATGAAGAAGCTAACCGAGGACGATCTAAAAGGATTCAGAGATCGACTTCAAATTCCAATTGCGGACGCAGCACTGGATAAATATCTACCGCCTTATTACAAGCCAAGTGAAGATTCCGATGAGATGCAGTATCTGCATGAACGTCGCCGCGCACTTGGTGGATATCTCCCAAGCCGACGCACCGTGGCAAAGCCACTGCCGCAGCCGAGCGAGAAGGCATTTGAATTTTCTCGCCGCGGTTCTGGTAATCAGCAAGTGGCATCAACGATGGCATTTGTTCGACTTCTAAAAGAGTTACTTAAAGAAGAAGGAATGGGACCTAGATTCGTTCCGATCGTGCCAGATGAAGCACGCACTTTCGGTATGGATTCGTTGTTCACTTCACACAAGGTTTATTCACCGCACGGTCAGCGCTACACCTCAGTTGACCGCGAGCTATTCCTCTCCTATAAAGAAAGTGAATCTGGTCAAGTACTTGAGGAAGGAATTACTGAGGCCGGCGCCATGTCGTCTTGGTTAGCTGCAGGCAGTTCCTATGCCACTCACGATGAGCCGATGATTCCAGTTTATGTTTTCTATTCCATGTTTGGCTTCCAGCGAACTGGCGATCAATTCTGGGTAGCGCTAGATCAGATGGCTCGCGGATTTATTCTGGGCGCAACTGCTGGTCGCACCACACTTAACGGCGAAGGGCTACAGCATCAAGATGGTCACTCTCCAATACTTGCAGCAACTAATCCTGCGGCCATGATTTATGACCCAGCGTTCGGTTTTGAGATTGCACATATTGTTAAAGATGGCCTCAAGCGAATGTATGGCGAGAACCCAGAGAACATCTTCTATTACTTCACGGTTTATAACGAACCAATTGATCAACCAGCAGAACCTGAAAACTTAGATGTAGCTGGCTTGTTAAAGGGTATATATAAATTCAAACCAGCTCCTGAAGGCAACGGACCAAAGATCTCAATCTTGGCATCAGGTATTTCACTACCATGGGCAATTAAGGCCCAACAGATTCTGAATGAGAAATGGAATGTGCAAGCGGAGATCTGGTCAGTCACATCTTGGTCAGAGCTTCGCCGAGATGGGTTAGCAGTTGATCGCGAAAACTTCTTGAATCCAAGTGCCACGCCAAAAGTTCCATTCGTAACCCAGCAGCTGGCCTCAGCAATTGGGCCGATCGTTGCGGTTAGTGATTACATGCGACAGGTGCCAGATCAGATCAGGCAATGGGTTAAGCAGGACTTCTATTCACTAGGAACTGATGGTTGGGGCATGAGCGATACTCGCGGCGCACTTCGCCGCCACTTCTTAGTAGATGCCGAGTCCATCGTGACCCAGGCCCTAACCGCGTTAGCGACCAATGGCAGCATTTCGGCGGACCAGGTAACTAAGGCGCTGGCCGAATACAAGCTAAGCGATCCCAAGGCGGCAGATGCCGGAAATACTGAGGGATCAGGCTGATTTTTCACAATTGAGCCCCGATTCACCGGGTCAACCCGTGAGTAATGAAGTACGGTGGGACAAATGTTGTGCGTGGTAGCCCCAGGTCAGGGCGCTCAAACTCCAGAAATGCTTTCGCCGTGGCTGGAGCTCCCTGGCGTAGCCGAATTGCTTGCCGATTGGTCAGCTGCCAGCAAAGTGGATCTACTGCTTCATGGCACCAAATCCGATGCCGAAACCATTCGAGACACTGCAATTGCCCAAGCTTTACTAGTGGCTAACTCACTGCTGAGCATAAAAGCCATTTTCCCGGAACGACTAGATCTACTTCGACAAGTTCATCTAGTTGCAGGTCACTCTGTTGGCGAGTTAGCAGCTGCTGCCATCAGCGGTGTGATTAATGATGAAGCAGCCATGTCTTTAGTTGGAGTGCGCGGCAGAGCAATGGCGCTCTCTGCTGCAGTCACCCCAACTTCGATGACCGCAGTGCTGGGTGGCGATCCGGCTGAGGTAATAGAACATTTAGCCAACTTAGATTTAGTTGCGGCCAACGTTAATGGCGCTGGTCAAATAATTGCAGCCGGAAGTTTAGAAGCGCTGGCAAAACTTGCTGAAAATCCACCAGAGCGAACCAGGCTACGACCACTCTCGGTTGCCGGCGCTTTTCACACTCAATACATGGCGTCTGCAGTTGAAGCGTTACGCGGAGCCGCAATTGAAGTTGCCATTACCGATCCAGAAATAACACTGCTTAGCAATAGTGATGGTGCAATTGTTGATACCGGCACCGATGCGATAGCTCGAATTGTCAATCAAGTTAGCAATCCAGTTAGATGGGATTTATGTCAAAAGAGCATGCAGCGACTTGGGGTTACTGGCATAGTTGAGTTAGCACCAGGTGGAACGCTGACAAATATCGCAAAACGAGAATTCGATGACGTACAAACTTTTGCAATCAAGTCGCCAGCAGATCTAGCCGAAGCTAAAGAATTTATTCTTACTCATCAACGGCGAGCCGCATGATTACAATAAAAAGCGCACCGGCCAGAGTTGGCGCAAAAATCATGGGCATAGGCGCATACCGACCATTTCGAGTGGTTACTAACGATGAAATTGCACCAATGATTGATTCCAGCGACGAATGGATACAACAACGAACTGGAATTGAAACCAGAAGATTTGCCAGCGAGCACGAATCATTAGAAGAAATGGCAGTGCTTGCGGCTGCTGATGCGTTAGAAGATGCAAAAGTTAAACCCGATCAGATCGGGGTGGTGTTGGTTGCGACACTAACTAATCCAGTTCAGTTCCCAGCTGTTGCACCAACCGTGGCGAGCAAACTTGGTATTCCAGATCCAGGCGCATTTGATATTGGTGCGGCTTGTGCTGGCTTTGTTTACGCTTTAAGCACCGCTGCTGATATGGTGAAATCTGGCAGCGTGGAGTATGCGCTGGTTATTGGCGCTGAGCGAATGACTGATGTGTTGGACTTTACTGATCGCGGTAGCGCTTTTATTTTTGGTGATGGTGCTGGTGCCATGGTGGTAGGTCCGGCTGACTTCAATGGTTTTGGGCCGATTGTTTTTGGTTCTGATGGATCGCAGTCAGATGCCATCTCGATGACCTCTACCTGGTTCGATTTTCGCAGCGGTAAAGTCCCTGAACCGCCAACCCTGCGAATGGCTGGCCAGCAAGTATTTCGCTGGGCGGTGTCAGAGATGGTTGGCGTGACCCAGCGTGCCCTTACTGCTGCTGGATTAGAGCCAAAAGATTTGGCGGCATTCGTCCCACATCAAGCAAATAATCGAATTACAGACGCTATTGTGAAAGCCTTAGATTTTCCCGATACTGTGGCAATTGCCAGAGACATTCGGGAAAGCGGCAACACCACTGCCGCAACTGTTCCGCTCGCGCTGCATGCCTTACGCAGCGAGGGCAGAGCCCCGTCTGGCGCTCCAGCCTTGCTTTTAGGCTTTGGTGCTGGGCTTACTTACGCCGCTCAAGTGGTGGCGTTGCCCTAACAATCGCTCAATTGAAAAGTTGGGCCTAAAGGATGGAAAGCTGATGACCGCAGAAGAGGTAATGCGCGAGATGGCTGCAATTCTGGATGAAGTTGCCGGAGTTGCTGCTGATCAAGTTGCAATGGATAAGTCGTTCACCGACGATCTAGAGGTTGATTCGCTATCAATGGTTGAAGTTGTAATGGCCGCTGAAGATAAGTTCGGCGTGAAAATTCCAGATGAGGAAGTCAAGAATCTTCGCACCGTTGGTGACGCAGTTAACTTCATTGTGAAGTCCTCTTAATTGCAGAATTTATGAGCGCGCACACTCGAGTTGTCGTAACTGGTTTAGGACTAGTAACACCGCTAGGTATTGATGTTGCCACCACATGGCAAGCAGTGCTAGCTGGTAAGTCGGGTGTGCGCGCACTGCATGAGGAATGGGCTGCTGATATCAGCTCCCAAGTAGCGGGAGCAATTGATGCTGATTTATCAGCAGTATTAGACAAAGTGGCGGCTCGGCGAATGGACCGCTCAACCCAATTTGCAGTAATTGCAGCTAAGCAAGCAGTAGCCGATGCCAACGTGTTAGCAGAAGTTGATCCAATTCGTCTGGGCGTTGCATTTGGCACTGGCATTGGCGGCTTATCAACTGTGATGCAACAGATGGAGATATTGGCTGAGCGCGGGCCAGATCGAGTAAATCCACTAACCGTGCCGATGATTATGCCAAATGCGGCTGCCGCATTAATTGAATTAGAAATTGGTGCAAAAGCTGGCGCGCATGCCCCAGTTTCAGCATGTGCAACCTCTGCCGAAGCTATCGCCTGGGGCACGCAAATGATTCGTGATAACCGAGCAGATGTAGTTGTAGTTGGCGGAACTGAAGCGGTAATCAATCGCTTAGCCATGGCAGCTTTTGCTGCAATGCGCGCGATGTCAACTAGAAATGATGATCCAGCAACGGCATCCCGGCCATACGACACCGGTAGAGATGGCTTTGTTATGAGTGAAGGTGCCGGTGCGCTAGTGCTCGAGCGACTAGAGCATGCAACCGCACGAAATGCCAAAATCTATGCGGAAATTGCTGGCTTTGGCATGACTTCAGATGCCCACCACATCGCAGCCCCAGATCCAGATGGTGCTGGTGCTGCCAGAGCCATGTTGGCGGCAGTTGAAAATGCCGGTGCCAGCATTACTGATGTCCGACATCTGAATGCCCATGCCACCTCAACTCCGCTTGGCGATATTGCTGAAGCTGCTGCGGTGAGACGAGCATTTGGTTCGCATACTGATCAGATCGCCGTGACTGCGCCAAAATCATCAATTGGCCACACGTTGGGTGGCGCTGGTGCGATTGAATCAATTTTGACGATTTTGAGTTTAGTAAACAAACAGATCCCACGCACAATCAACATTACAGATTTTGACTCTCGGGTGGAGCTGGATGTGGTGCATAATCAACACCGCTTAATCACTGAAGATGAAGTGCTAGCACTTAATAATTCATTTGGATTTGGTGGCCATAATGTTTGCGTTGCAATTCGCAGTTATTAAAGACCAAACGTCTCTTTGAACTCAGCTACTTTTTCTTTCGCCCACAATTGAAACTTCGGTGAATTAGATTCAATTCCAGCACTAGCGGTAACCACAAAATTAATCTCAGTTGGGCTTGCGCGGCGAGCTGAGATGGTTACCATTAATTCAGGTTCATATTCAAATTCCATCTGAGCAATTACATTTGAGGTTACTTTGGCTCGAACCAAATTTGGAAAATCATTCGGCTCCAAATTTGGATTCAGGATAAGCTTTAGCACCTGATTTTTGGTGGTGGATTGATATCGAATTTCCAAGTTTGGTGGATCAAAACTTGCCTGGAACATTGCCGGCCAGGGAATATTGAATTCAGCTGCTTTCAACCCAACTTCAGTTGCAACAATTAAGCCAAGCTGGCTTTGTGTGAAGGAGAGTAATTTCTCTCCTTCGGCTAGCGCTTTTACTTCTGGCGGGATTTTTTGATTGCGACCAAACACAATCAAATACCCATTGCTTGTTCGCGCAACGTTCGTCGATGTTGCTCCAGCGCAACTAACTCGGCAAACAATTTGTCGTATTCTGCCTGTTCATCTACTGGATTAAGTCGCTGCAGTGTGCGCTTTAGATCTGCAATCTGCCGAGTGGCATCTAACTCCATCACCCGGGCATAAACTGCTTTGCCATATCGCTCTAGCTGATCTTCACTTGATTGGATCGGCTCAACTAGCAATGCGCGAATCAGATTTACTGCCTCTGGATCCGAAGTGGTATCAAGTAGTGTAGAAACAAAGTCAGTTGCAGAAACACTTGAAACTTGCGAGATGGCCAGAAAGGCCGCTTGATGCGGTTTGATCGAGAATGATGATTCTTCAATCGCAGCAAACCACTCAGGTAGTAAGTCTGGATGCTGTAACGCAATCTTGAGCGCCTCCCGCTCCACTCGAACCACCGGATCGAGTAGATCAATGCTTGGCAAACTCTCCGTTGCCGTAGGTTTCCCTTTCTTTCCCATCGCATCTTTCAGCGCAGCTGGCTCAACCCCAATCCAACCTGCAGCAAGACGTAAGTATTCCGGCCGAAGCGCTGGATCCTTGATGCCAGCGATCATCGGTGCAATTGCTCTGGTTGCCGCCACCCTACCTTCAGGAGTTGTAATTGGGTATTGATTGATGCTGGATTTAATTGCAAATTCAAACAGCGGAACCCGTCTGGCAACTAATTCTCGCACTGCTTCTGGTCCATGCTGCAATCTCAAGTCACAAGGATCAAGTCCAGTAGGTTCAATTGCCACAAAAGTTTGACTGGTGATTTGCGAATCCAATTCAAATGCTTTTAAAGCCGCTTTCTGCCCGGCTGCATCACCATCGAAGGTAAAAATAACTTCGCCACGAAGTTCTTCTTGATCCATTAGTAACCGGCGCAAAATGCGCACATGATCTTCACCAAAGGCAGTGCCGCAGGTCGCAACTGCGGTCGCCACGCCACTTAAGTGCGCTGCCATCACATCGGTATAACCTTCAACAATTACAGCTTGTCGGCGCCGAGCAATCTCTTTGCGAGCCAGGTCAATTCCGTATAACACCTGACTTTTCTTATATAACGGTGTCTCTGGGGTATTTAAATACTTAGGACCATCATCACTGTCTTTTAATTTGCGAGCACCAAATCCAATAGTGTCGCCTGATGAATCTTTTATCGGCCAGATTAATCGGCCACGAAATCGATCATAAACTCCCCGTTGACCGTCAATTGCTAAGCCAGCGGTTTTGAGTTCCTCATCAGTAAAACCCTTTTTTCTTAAGTGTTCAGTTAGCGCTCCCCATTCATCTGGTGCATAACCAACACCAAACTGTTCGGCTGCTGCCTTATCGAAGCCACGAGATTGCAAAAAATTACGACCGATCTCAGCGGCAGGAGTTGCCAACTGCGCTTGATAAAACTGCTCAGCTAATTTATTGGCTTCAACTAATCTGGTTCGATTTCCAACCGGTTTGCTATTGCCAGCAGCTGCCACGTATCTAAGTGACATGCCAAGTTTGCCAGCAAGTTTTTCAATCGCCTCGCTGAAGGTTAGATGATCAACGCGTTGAATAAAGTTGACGGTATCACCACCTTCATTGCAACCAAAGCAAAACCACAAGCCCTTGCTCGGCGTTACGTGAAACGATGGTGTCTTCTCGTCATGAAATGGGCAGATTCCCTTCAGACTGCCGCCGCCAGCTGGTTTCAACGTTAGGTAATCCCGAACCACATCATCTATTCGAGAGCGCTCGCGAACTGCAGCAACATCCTCATCGTGAATTCGGCCGGCCATGGGGTAATTCTAGGTGGCGCTGGGAATCGGTGCCGATTACTTACACAGCCGCTGGTGCCACTGCACTGCGGTGATGTCGGTCAAATTGGCGATCTGGTCTACCACAACCCGATTGCGCTGAGCGTCGGTTGTTGCCGCATTAAAGGCCTCTTGATGAATCTGGTCTAATTCAGTTACCCCAGAGCGCAGCAGCGCTTCATATAGCTCAGCCAACAACTCCCGCTGCTGGGCATACTGCTTTGCCATGGCGGCACGCTGCATTACATATGCCACCGCAAGTGTCTTTAGCACCGCAACTTCAGCTCTGATATCAGCCGGAACGATAAGGCTTCCTTGGTATCGCTGGATTTGATCGCCAAATGCTGATTTGGTGGCTTGCTCAGCTGCGCCAACAAATCTACCGATTAATGTTGAAGTGATCGCTTTAAGTTGAGTCACCGAACTGCGTGAGCCATCAAAACTTTGTGGCCATTGGGGCAACTTCATAATTCGATCCAATGCTGCCAGCAATTCATTTGCAGATGCAGTTGGCAGGTATCTCGCAATGCATTCGGAGACAATTAGCATCTGCTCAGCTGGATCATGCAGCAGTCGTAAATCGATATGACCAGCATGTATGGCATCTTCAACATCATGTACCGAGTAAGCAACGTCATCAGCAAAATCCATAACTTGGGCTTCAAAACAAACCTGATCGCTGCTTGCCCCTGCTCTAACCCAATCAAACAACGTTTTATCATCTTCGTAGGCACCGTATTTAACTAAACCAGATTTTTTCAGCCACGGATATTTACTTGCGGCATCTAACGTAGCTCGAGTTAGATTTAATCCATAGCTTCGATTTTCATCTAATACTTTAGTTTCTAATCTGGTAAGCACTCGAAACGTTTGAGCATTACCTTCAAAACCACCAATCTCGGCGGCTAACTCATTTAAGGCATCTTCACCATTATGACCAAACGGTGGATGCCCAACATCATGAGTGAGTGCTGCGGTTTCAACCAAGTCTGGATCTGCTCCCAAACTATCGCCCAACTCGCGGGCAATCTGGGCTACCTCCAAGGTATGGGTTAAGCGGGAGCGGGGAAAATCATGTTGGGCGGCGGTGAGCACTTGGGTTTTGGAAGCTAACCTACGTAGTGATAGTGAATGTAAAACCCGAGCTCGATCGCGAGCAAACTGCGAGCGGGTTGGATTGCCTGGGATTTCAACAATGTATCTAGCCTCATCATAAGCCGAATAACTCATGACAAAATCCCAGTTCGTTGCAGCAGCAAATAGCGCAGCACGGCGGCAGTCTCTCTTGCCACATAGCTGAATGTCATAGCGGAACCGGCGCCGTTTCGAGTTGGTGCCCCAAACGCTTCATAGCCCATATCGCGAACAATAATCAAACTTCGAACCATATGAGCTGGATCAGTTACTACAGTAACTCTGGTTGCACCTAAATCTTTCAGTCGATGATCAACCGCACGCAAACTGTCTAACGTATTGGTGCCTTTTGCTACTGCAATAACTGATGCTCGACTCATGCCCTTGCTTAGCAGATATCTTCGCCCAGTTTGGGCTTCAGTTGTTCTATCCCCTGGTTGATTTGAACCGGTGGTAATTACTTTTCGGGCAGTTCTTACTTTCCACAACTCGTACGCGCGATCTAGCCGAGCCTGCAGCACATCTGATGGCCTACCATCAAATTGCGCCGCTCCTAACACTACAATCGCATCTGATCGATAAAGTACATCTTTGCCACCAATATTTACCACCCAAGCTGAAATTCCCAAGATCACGACAAAGACAGTCGAAATTGAAATAACTACAAATGTTCTAACTATATGCATCAGCCACCACTTACATCTAATTCAGCTGCAGCTAAATCGGCGGCAAATTCGCCTAATTCATCTGGCGAATCTAACCAACCTTGCGGCAAACTAACTGGCCGCTCACTTGAGGTTCTACCGCGAGGACCATCGGCCACGCTTGGAAATTCTTGATCAGCATCTATCAGACTTAATAGTTGATCTAACTCTGCTAATGACGAAACCATGCCTAGCTTGGCTCTAATTTCCGAACCCACTCGGAAACCTTTCAGGTACCAAGCTACATGTTTTCTAAAGTCTCGACAGCCTTTAAATTCACCATATAACTCAGTTAACAACTGGGCATGGCGCGCCATGGTGTGCAGTACTTGAGCTAAATCAGGATCTTTCGGAATTGGTCGACCTTGCATTGCTGCAGCTAGCTGCGCAAACAACCAGGGCCTGCCTAAACAGCCCCGACCTACTACTACTCCGGCGCAGCCAGTTTCCGTCATCATTCGCACCGCATCGCTCGCTTGCCAAATATCGCCATTACCCAAAACCGGTACACCAAGTGGTGCTAGATCATCTACTAACACTTTGATCTGCGACCAATCAGCGCTTGGGGCATACATCTGCGCTGCAGTTCGAGCATGCAGCGCAACCCACGCTACACCTTCATTCGCTGCAGTAAGACCTGCCTCTCGAAACGTTAAATGGTCATGATCGATACCTAAGCGCATCTTTACTGTAACTGGAACTGGTTTCACGCCAAGATTGGATGCCGTCTCATTTGCCGTTGTTACCGCTGCTCGAATGATGTCGCGAAACAAATTGCGTTTGAACGGTAATGCTGCGCCGCCCCCTTTTCGGGTAACCTTTGGCACTGGACATCCCATGTTTAGATCGATGTGATCTGCTCTATCTTCGGTAATTAATAATTTAACTGCGGCCGCTATTACCTTCGGTGAAACGCCATATAGTTGAACAGATCGTGGTGTCTCGTCTGGCTCAAAGGTAACCATCTGAATCGTCTCTTCATTGCGCTCCACCAATGCTCTAGAGGTAACCATCTCAGAGACATACAGCCCAGCACCATATTCCCGGCACAGCCGGCGAAACGCGCTATTGGTAATTCCAGCCATTGGTGCCAATACCACTGGCGGATCAACCTGAAAGCGAGGCGTTTGAATTGGTGTTACGGCGGTTACGGTCATTTGGTTAGGCAACTGGTAATCGTTGAGCAAACCAGCTGGTCAATTGATCAATTCCAATTCGCTGCTGTTCCATAGAATCGCGTTCTCGAACCGTGACTGCTTGATCTTCTAGCGTATCAAAATCTACGGTTACACAATAAGGCGTGCCAATCTCATCTTGTCGGCGATATCGACGACCAATGGCACCGGAATCATCAAACTCAACGTTATAGGTTTTTCGCAAATGTGCTGCTAAATCTTTTGCCTTTGGTGATAACTCAGCATTTCGAGAAAGTGGCAGCACGGCGATTTTTACTGGAGCTAATCGAGGATCAAGTCGAAGTACAGTGCGAACATCTTCGCCACCTTTGCTGTTTGGGGCTTTGTCTTCATCATATGAATCCAACAAAAATGCCAACACACATCTGGTTAGACCAGCAGCTGGCTCAATCACATATGGCATCCAACGCTCACCAGATTCTTGATCAAAGTATGAGAGATCACTGCCCGAATGATTGCTATGGGTGGTGAGATCAAAATCGGTTCGGTTTGCAACACCTTCAAGCTCCGCCCACTCAGAACCGGCAAACTGGAATCGGTACTCAATATCAACCGTTCGTTTCGAATAGTGTGATAGCTTCTCTTTTGGATGCTCGTATTTACGCAGGTTATCTGGATCGATTCCTAAATCAACATACCAATTCCATCGTTGATCTAACCAATAATCATGCCATTGCTCATCGTCACCAGGCTTAACAAAGAATTCCATCTCCATTTGTTCGAACTCTCGAGTTCGGAAGATGAAGTTTCCTGGTGTAATCTCATTTCGGAACGATTTACCTGTTTGAGCAATACCAAATGGTGGCTTTTTCCGAGCTGACGTCAGCACGTTTTGAAAGTTAACAAAAATCCCCTGTGCTGTTTCGGGACGCAGATAATGAAGTGAACCTTCATCTTCCACCACACCAATAGTGGTTCGCAGCATGCCGTTGAAATCTCGCGGTTCAGTGAACTGCCCCTTAACACCGCAGTTCGAACAACCAATTCCAGCTAACCCACCATCAGCAGGTTTGCCGTGTTTATTCTCGTACTCTTCTAGCAGTTGATCTGCTCTAAATCTTTTGTGACAGTTCTTGCACTCAGTTAATGGATCAGAGAATGCGCCAACGTGTCCTGATGCTTCCCAAACTTGCGGTGCCAAGATAATGGATGAATCCAGTCCCACCACATCATCGCGCTCGCGCACCATGGTGCGCCACCATTGCCGGCGGATGTTCTCCTTTAGCTCCACACCTAGCGGGCCATAATCCCAAGCAGAGCGAGTTCCACCATAGATCTCACTGGAGGCATAAACAAAACCTCGGCGCTTAGCGAGGTTAACAACAGCATCAACATTTGAGGTTTGGCGATTTGCCATGATCCATCCTTCCGGCTGGCTGTCGGCGGTCGGGTGAGCCTATCGCTTGCGGCTATGACTTCATCATTGCGGCGCTGCCCTTCAGGCAAACTCCTCAAATTCCCAAGCCAAACTGCGCCGAATCAACGGTGAGCGGGCTGAGATGACATGGTGAAAGTTGGCTCGCAACAGCGGCAGCATCTCTTTTGGCACAACCAAGGCCGCAATCGCTAGCTCATCAATTGCGTCACTGGCAAGCAGTATTTCTGCAATTGCCGAAGCGGTAGTACCAGTTTCTACCCCTAAGTCACAAATCAACAGTTTGGGTTTGAGAATCTCTGGTAATTGAATTTTAAGTTGATTGACATAGCCTAATTCGTCAACTTCGCGGTGAACTTCAATAACGCCTAGGGTCAAATCAAATTGAGCCGCTACCTTAGTTGCAATATTTCGAGAGATCTCACCAACAGCTAACGCTTGCCAATTCGTATTCAGAAGTGCTGATTTTGCTAACTCGGAAATCAAAACATCAGTGGCCTCGGAGAAATTTTTAAACTTCATCAATCAACTTGTTATCACTTAACGAAAAAGAGTCCGCATCGGCTGCTCGAATCGAATCAAAGGTCTTAACCTGGTCGTAAGTCGCAATCAATAGCGTTTCAAAAGTTGAAACTTCAGAAATTGCTGATTTTGCTAATTCAAAAGCCATCGGCCGCAGCTCTGTTGCTGACAAACCGCGGCGACAACTTCCAGCATCTTCCCACTGTTGTTGGATTAACCAATGATCAATCTCATCAACTGATCTGCCCAAACTGCCGGATATCCAGCCAGGCAATTTTGCTAATTGGGTTAACCATTTAGCTGCTAACTGCGCAAAATGTTCCGCTTGCTCAGCTGGAACTTGGTGTACGGTCACCACAATCACTTCGTACCGCCGAATCTTCGATCTCGCTCTGAGTAAACCGTAACCGCGCGCCACAAATCTAATCGGTCGCAATCAGGCCACAGTTTTTGTAGAAATACAAACTCCGCATAGGCTGATTGCCATAGTAAGAAATTGCTGATTCGCTGCTCGCCTGAGGTTCGGATGAACAGATCAACATCTGGCAGTTTAGGGTCATAAAGACGTTTTGAAATTGTGCTCTCGGTTATTCGATCCGGCGATAGCTCCCCCGCTGCAACTTCGGCCGCGATCTCTTTGACTGCGGCTGTAATCTCATCTCGACCGCCATAGTTCACGCACATATTCAGCACTAATTTTGAATTCCGTTTGGTTACTGCGACAGATTCGTTTAATTCATCAATAACACTTCGCCATAATCGTTTGTCACTACCTGACCATCTAACCTGAACACCTAAATCCATGAATTCATCGCGACGACGTCGCAGCACATCTTTGTTGAAGTTCATCAGGAACTTAACTTCTTCTGGCGAACGCTTCCAGTTCTCAGTGGAAAAAGCAAACGCGCTTAGGTGCGTAATCCCGATCTCGAGCGCGCCATAAACCATCTCGGCTAGCGCAGCTTCGCCAGCTTCATGACCTGCAGTGCGGGGCAGGCCCCGATTCTTTGCCCATCTGCCATTTCCATCCATTACCACCGCAATATGCTGCGGCACTTTGCCTTTAGGGATGTTTGGTGCTGCAACTCCAGTGTGATGCGATGGTGGCAGCGTATATCGGTTACTTGATCTCATTGAGTTCGCTCCACTAATCGCAATGATCTTAATTGTCGATCAAGTTGCCAAGTCAAATAGGCTGCAGTTAAAGATCTTGATTCATGTCGATTAATTGCACTTGCCTGGTCAGCAACATCCCATTCTCCCGTTAATAATGCTGACATCAACTCCACGGTTTCAGGTCTTGGACTTGCCGAACCAATTGGTCGACAACCACTACAAACCATGCCACCCGCGCTGGGTGAGAATGCTCGGTGCGGGCCGCTTTCACCACACTGGGCACAATCAGCGAAACTAGGTGCGTAACCTGCAACTGCAAGTGAGCGCAAAATAAAGGCATCCAAAATTAAACCAGGATCGTGTTCCGAATTAACTAAACTTCGCAATCCCGCTAGCAGTAATAGGAATTGTTGTAATGCTGGTTCTTGCCCTTCCGCAGTCAGCTTCTCTGCGGTTTCCAACATCGCCTGTCCAGCAGTCCATTTTGGATAGTCCTTGGCAAGCTCAGCACCATACGCGGACAGCGTCTCTGCCTGGGAAATAATCTCCAGACTCTTGCCATGAGCAAGCATCAAATCTACGTGACTAAATGGTTCAACCCGAGCTCCTAGGCGAGAGCTGGTTTTGCGCACACCTTTAGCAACCGCCCGCAGCTGCCCGTGCTCGCGGGTTAGCAGCGTCACAATTCGATCTGCTTCCCCCAGGCGCTGTGTCCGAAGCACGATGGCTTCGTCTCGATATACGGGCATAGCCAAATTGTGGACTATTTCAGCAAATTTGCGCTCACGACACCTGGTTTAGCCAGATCTGACTTACGCTATGCGGATGAGCGAAAATCCAGAGCCAAACACAGTGAAGATTGAGTTAACTAAAATTCGATCTGCCCTGTTTTTAGTGTTTGCGGCGGTAGCAGTCTTTTTGCTGCTCAATTGGGCGTTAGTGACCCTACGTAGCCTGTTGCTGCTTATCTTTTTGGCTTGGTTGCTATCGGTTTCGATCGAACCTGCGGTTTCCTACTTAGAGCAAAAATCTTGGCGCCGAGGGCTGGCAACTGGCGCAGTGTTGGCGGGAGTTGCAGTTGGCACAATTGGATTTATTGCACTGTTTGGTCAACTCTTGTTTACTCAAGCATCATCGCTGTTAACTACCGCTCCAGAGATAGTTCGTAATGTGGTGGATTGGTTAAATCGGAATTTTGGCACTGAAGTAGATCCGCAACAACTGATTGAATCCCTAAACCTAAGCTCAACCCAAGCGACTGATCTGGCTACCTCACTAGCAGGTGGTTTGTTTGGTTTCGTCTCCGCATTTCTGGGATTTGTCATTAATTTTCTGGCATTTCTGCTATTCCTGTTTTATTTCTCAGCGGATGCGCCAAAAATTCGGCGATCTATTGCCCAAGCACTACCGCCAAAACAGCAGGGAGTGTTTAGCCAGGTTTGGAATATCTCGATAAATAAAGCTGGCGGATTTGTGCTTACCCGAGTTGTCTTAGCTGCAGCAAGCTTCGCCGCTACCGCAGTGTTTTTGTTAGTGCTTGGAATTCCATATTGGCTCCCAATTGCGCTATTTACTGGAATAGTCTCTCAATTTATTCCAACCATTGGAACCTACATCGCAATTGCGCTGCCAACTCTGGTAGCTCTATCGGAAAGCTTGAAATTAGCAATTGCGGTGATTGTCTTTGGCGCAATTTATCAGCAATTTGAGAACTTTATTCTCGCGCCAAAATTAGCTGCCAAAGCACTTGCAATTCATCCAGCTATTGCATTTGGTGCGGTGCTTGCTGGTGGAACTATGTTTGGTGCAGTTGGTGCATTTATCGCAATTCCAGTTATGGCGATTTTGGTTGCAGTGATTCAAACCTATCTGCACCGCTATGAGATTTTAGAAAATTAGAAACCCAATTTACCTAAATATTTTGGATCTGACTGCCAGTTTGGGGAAACTCGAACGTGCAAGTTTAGGTGCACTCGCATGCCAAGCAGTTTTTCAATTCTGATGCGAGCTTGCGTACCAATCGCCCTTAGCTGCGCCCCTTGCTTTCCAATCACTATGGCCTTCTGACTATCTCGCTCAACGTGAATATCAGCGAAGATATCCATGAGAGGCTTCATTTCGTCTCGACCTTCGCGAAGGTTCATCTCCTCAACAATAACCGTAACTGAATGGGGCAGCTCTTCTCGAAGATCCTGCAATGCAGCTTCTCGAATAAATTCGGCAACTAACTCTCGTTCTGGTTGATCAGTTAACTGTCCATCAGGATAAAGTGGTGGACCCTCTGGTAATGCTTGCAAGATCTCCGCAACTAGTTGAGGCAGATTTGTTTCATCCACTGGACTTACTGGAACGACAAACTTCCAGGAAAACCCATATTCTTTTTCTAATTCCATAGCTTGCGTGATTCGCTCCGCAATCTGGGCTGGCTTAGCGGCATCGGTTTTGGTAATAACTAGAAAAACATTCTTGTTAACCTGCAATACTTGCTGCAGAATGAATTTATCGCCAGTGCCAATCTCCTCATTGGCAGGAAAGCAAATTCCTACTAGGTCTACTTCGCTTAGTGAGCCGACCACTAGATCGTTTAATCGCTCGCCTAGTAACGTTTTCGGTTTGTGCATGCCTGGGGTATCCAAAATCACTATCTGACCTTGATCGCGATGCACTACGCCACGAATCAAACGACGCGTGGTTTGCGGCCGATCCGAAACGATCGCGATCTTCTCCCCAACTAATGCGTTGGTTAGAGTGGATTTACCGACATTTGGACGACCAACAAAGCTAACAAAACCAGATCTAAAGGTCACTGCTTACCTGCCCGATTCTCGATTTTGCTCAATATTCCTAACCCAACAATAACAATCACAATCCCAGCGACTTCAACTAGTTGCAAAGTCTCACCAACAACAATTAATGCCAAAATCGTGGCAACTACTGGCTCAATCAACGTGATAGTCGCCACGGTAGCAGCGGAAAGTGCAACTAATCCCTTGCCGAAGAAATAGTAAGCAACTGCAGTGGGCACAATTCCCAAATAAATAGCCAGACCCCAGCCGCTAATCTCAGTTATCCAGTTGAGCTCGCCGGTTAGCAAGAGCAACAGCGCAATTGGGACAGCGCCACCAAATGCAACGGCTAAAGCAACTGTGGAGTCAACTCCCGATTTCACCATGGCTTTGGCATTCACGGTGTAGAGCGCATACCCAATTCCGGCGCCAATCGAGGCGAAAATTCCGATTGATAGATCAAACTCAAAAGTAAATCCCACTAGCAACAACCAGATCCCAACTAGCACAACAGCAAAGACAGCAATTTTTGATCCAGTAATGCGTTCTTTTAGCATGAAGTAAGAGAGCGCTGCAGTAAATATTGGTGCACTACCTAACGCAACCACTGTTCCTGCTGAAACGCCATTACTAGAGATACCTACAAAAAAAGTAATTTGATAAAGCAGCGTACCAAATGCCGCAAGCAGACCGGCCTTAGTGAAAATCAATCGAAATATGCCACGATGTCCCATAGCTACTACCAGCAACAACATGGCTATGCCGCCAACTACTTGTCGTGCCGCGCCAACGTAAAACCCAGATGCGGTTGGATTAAATATTTGTTGTGCGGTTCCAGTAGTGCCAAACAATATGCTGGCAATGACGACAAAACCAAAACCAGCCTTAGCTGATATCTGAGATGTCACTGCTCAGTTTCTATTTCTGGCTCAATCGGAATCTCTCGCTCGGCGAGCACAGTAGCCACGCGATTTCGACGGCCAACACCAGATTCGGCAGTTAGACGCCAACCGCCAATAACTATTGATGAGCCCGGAATTGCGACTCGCTCCAGCTTTAACGCCATCAGGCCAGCCACTGTATCAACGGCCTCTTCGTCATCACTAGTTAACTTCAACTCAATTAAATCGCTGAAATCATCGATATTCATTCTAGAAGAAACTCGGTAGGAATTTTCGCTTAGTTGAGTTACTTCTGGAGCATCTCGATCGAACTCATCTGCAATCTCGCCGACAATTTCTTCAATAATGTCTTCAATCGTAATTATTCCAGCGGTGCCGCCATACTCATCAACCGCAATTGCCAGATGCACTCGGGCACCTTGCATCTCTTTTAGTAGTTCATCAACTAACTTGCTGTCCGGAATGAAATAAGGTGGACGCATTAATGAATCTACTCGCTCACTACTCTCAGCATCACGATGCTCAAAAATACGCTTGATCAAATCCTTTAAGTAGATTACGCCAACCACGTCATCGCCGTCTTCGCCGATAACTGGAATACGGCTAAAGCCAGATCGCAAGGCCAGCGATACCGCTTGACGCAAGGTTTTGTCCTTCTCGATCCAGACCATCTCGGTTCGCGGGACCATTACCTCACGAACGTGAGTTTCGCCCAGATCGAAAACTGAGTGCAGCATCTGCGCCTCATCGTCTTCAATTACCTGATCGGCTTCAGCGATATCCAATAAATCTCTAAGGTGAGAAGTCGAAGCAAATGGACCTTGCCTAAATCCTTTACCTGGTGTGATGGCATTGCCGATAAAGATCAAGACCGTGGTTAATGGTGAGAATATCTGACCAAGCAAAGATATGGGTCGTGCTAAAAATAGAGTGATCTTTTCGGCATGCTGCCTACCCAAAGTTGCCGGTGCCACACCAATAAATATGTAGCCCACAAAAGTAAGCAAAATAACTACCCAAAGCACACTCAAACCACGCTGAGTTTCTACAACCAACGTCTCGGTAGCCAAAATAGTGGCCAGCACTGTCAACGCTAACTGAGTGAAAACTAACGCATTAACGGCTGGCGCCGGCCTGCGAATGATCTTGACCAGTCGCTGCGCGGATTTACTTCCACTGTCCGCCTTTTCTTCAATTAACGTGATTGAAGTCGAATCAATGGCAGTACGGAGCATTGCTGAAACTCCAGCAAAGAACAAGGTGACAATCACCGTCAGAATCGAATACCAATTCATTAGGCTGCAGCTCTCCATTCCGCCAAAATCTGATCTTGTAAGGCAAACATACGCTGATGCTCAGCTGGTTCCGCATGATCAAAACCCAACAAATGCAAAAATCCATGCACTAAAAGCAGTTGGATCTCTTCGGCCACAGGCTTTCCTGCGCTGACCGCTTGCGTCGCAGCAACTTGCGGGCAGATCACGATGTCACCAAGCAGTGAATCAGCGGAGACTTCAGAATCATCGCCAGGACGTAGTTCATCCATTGGAAAACTCAATACGTCAGTTGGGCCAGTTTCATCCATCCATCGCTTATTTAGTTCAGCGATTGAATCTTCATCCACGAAAATTATAGAAAGATCCGCTTGCGGATGAATCTTCATTCTAGACATGGCAAATGTTGCTAACTGTGAAATAGATTGCAGGTCAACTTCACTATTGGTTTCATTCAAAACTTCAACTGTCATCTCGAGCTTTTGTCCCTGGCTCTTTTGTTTTGCTTTTCATCATATGCGCTGTACGCGTCAACGATTCTAGAGACCAATTTATGTCGAACCACGTCCGTTGAAGTTAAGTTACAGAATGCAACATCTTCCACGCCCTGCAAAATTTCTTTGACAACCTGCAAACCAGAACTATTCCCCCGAGGTAAATCAATCTGAGTGACATCGCCAGTAATTACCATGGTTGAACCGAATCCAAGACGAGTTAAAAACATTTTCATCTGTTCTGGCGAAGTGTTTTGTGCTTCATCAAGAATAATAAATGCATCATTCAAAGTGCGACCACGCATGTAAGCAAGTGGGGCAACCTCAATTGTCCCTGAAGTCATTAGCCGTGGAATTTTTTCGGGTTCAATCATGTCATGCAAGGCGTCATACAAGGGTCTTAGATAAGGATCAATTTTCTCGGATAATGTTCCTGGCAGAAATCCCAATCGTTCGCCAGCTTCAACTGCTGGCCTAGTCAAAATGATTCGATTGATTCGTTTTTCTTGCAGTGCTTGCACTGCCTTTGCCACGGCCAAATAAGTCTTGCCGGTTCCTGCCGGTCCAATACCAAACACAATGGTGTGTTGATCAATCGCATCAACATATCTCTTTTGGTTTAGCGTCTTAGCTCGAATCGCTTTTCCGCGAGTGGAAAGAATGTTGGCGGTTAGCACCTCATGTGGTTTAAGTTCGGATTTCTCTTGCAGCCATGAAATGGAGCGTTCGACTGCTTCTGGGGTTAAGCCTTGTCCAGTTCGCAGCACAGTCAACATCTCACTGATCAAGTTTTCGATAAGCGCAACCGACTCAGCATCTCCGGTAAGGGCAATCTCGTTGCCTCGAACGGTGATCTGAGTTGTCGGAAATTGCCGTTCAATGGCCTTGATTAATTCGTCGCCAGCACCCACGACACCGATCATGGGAAACGCAGGGGGTATCACAATTACCGATTTAATTACCGCTACCGGTTCACTCGCGCCCAGCTGGGCCTCCTTGCTGCTAGTGCCCAAGGATAAGGCCTAACCCGGTGGCCATTGCATGGAACGCCCACCCAGCAGGTGCCCGTGAGCGTGAAAAACGCTTTGGCCCGCTTGGGTTCCAGTGTTAAATACGAACCGATAGCCAGCGCTCAACTTAAGTTCTTCAGCAACCTGCGCTGCTAATTGAATGACTGATGTTAAATCTGTTGGGTGCTCCGATAATTCCGATAGATCCGATACGTGCAGTTTCGGAATAACCAACACATGCACCGGTGCTTGGGGATTGATATCGTTAAATGCGATTGCGCCATCATTTTCAGCAACTAAGTCAACTGGAATTTGCTTCGCAACAAACTTACAAAATAAGCAATCCTGTTCAGACATTTCCCCACCTCGCAGTTCTTGATAATACTGCAGCAGCTCCAGCGATAGCCGCATGACGGCTGCGAAGAATTGACTCCCCCATTCGAGCCTCCACTGCACCCAGTTGATGTAGTTGTTCGCGCTCTGCTTCAGTTATTGAGCCTTCAGGTCCAATTACAAGTAAAACGTGGTTTCCAATCTGCGGTGGAAGTGGTTGTGATGATTCTTCATGAAAAACAATTATCTGATCAAATTTTCCAGACAACTCATTCAAATCTCGAATTAACGGCATTACTTTAGGAAACCAAAAGCGTCTAGCTTGCGCTGCTGCTGCATCCGCAGTAACTTGCCATTTAGCGACGCCAGAAATTTCTTTATCAGCATCCCACTTCGAAATGCTTCTTTCTGCTTGCCAGGGATAGATCTGATCAACCCCAACTTCAACCATCAGCTCTACCGCCGCAGTCGCCCCATCTCCTTTGGGCAAAGCCTGCAGAACTGAAACTATTGGAGTTGGACGCTCTTGCTGAGTTAGATTGCTTAGTTCAAATCTGATTTCAGATTTTGAAACAATCTCGACAACTTTGCCAATTGCACTTAGTCCATTACCTGTTGTGAAATTTACTTCCTCGCCAACGCGTAACCGCAAAGAGGCAGCTGCGTGTTTTCCAGCATTTCCCGAAAGCGTTAAGTGGGAACCCGATAGGTCATCGACCTTAAACAAATGCAACATTACTTGCCAAAAACATCTTTAAGTTTTGAGAAGAAACCATCGTTCTGCAGATCTGTTGTCACTTCAGCAACTGGATCTTCCTCATGTCGAAGTTTTGCCAGCTCTTCAAGTAGCTTCTTTTGTTTTGCATCTAAATCTTTCGGCACCTCAACCATGACATGCACTAATAAATCGCCGCGACCACTTCCGCGCAGATGAGTTGCTCCTAATGATTTAACCGAGAGCACAGAGCCAGGTTGAATTCCAGCTGGCACCTTTAACGTCTTATTGCCATCCAAGGTGGGTATCGATACGGAGCAACCTAAGATTGCTGCGGTAACGGGAATGGTGATTTGCAGATGAAGGTCATCGCCACTTCGCTTTAATGATGGATGCTCATTTACCAAAATCTCAACATAAAGATCGCCAGCAGGTCCACCCCAAGCCCCTACCTCACTTTGGCCAGAAAGTTTCAACCGCAATCCAGTGTCAACTCCACCTGGCACTACAACTTTTACATTTCGACGGGTTCGAACTCGACCTTCACCCGAACACTCGGTGCATGGATGCTCAATCACGTTACCAAATCCGGAACACTGCGGACATGCTCTGGTGGTGCGTACGTCGCCCAAGAATGAACGTTGGACGGAACTGACTTCACCTCTACCTTTACACATTTGGCATTGGATCAATTCAGAGCCACTGGCCGAGCCAGTTGCTTCGCACGCCTTACATGCGATTGCAGTATCCACCGTAATTTCTTTTTCAACCCCGAACACCGCTTCAGATAAATCTATTCGGAGTCGGATAAGCGCATCTTGACCACGCGTCATTCGCGCACGAGGCCCACGTTGGTTTCCGCCGCCACCAAAAAATGCATTAACGAAATCGCCTAAATCAAATCCATTTGCACCAAAGCCGCCAAATTCCTCAAAGCCGCCGCGATCATATGCTGCGCGTTGCTTCTCATCGCTCAATACTTCGTAGGCAGCAGTGACTTGCTTAAATCGCTCTTGTGCTTTTTCATCCGGATTGACATCAGGATGTAGCTCTCTTGCAAGTTTTCGATATGCCTTCTTGATCTCATCAGCAGTTGCCGATTTTGTGACACCAAGAACCTCATATAAATCAGTTGCCATTTTCACTTACTTCCCCGCCAAAATCGAACCTACATAATTTGAAACTGCCAAAACTGCACCCATCGTCGTTGGGTAATCCATATGAGTTGGACCAACTACGCCCAATCGAGCAACCGTGTGATCGCCAATTTGATATCCGCTGGTAACTACCGCAGCAGATTCCAGACCAGATGGGTTTTCGATGCCAATCTTTACTGAAATATCTGGCGCAACCGCCTCACCAATCAATCGCAGCAGCACAACCTGCTCTTCTAACGCTTCAAGTACTGGCCTGATCATGGTTTGGTATTCACTGGCATAGCGAGCCAAATTAGCCGTTCCGCCAATAACAACTCGTTCTTCCTCTTCACGATCAGCGAGCTCAATTAATACGTCAACAATCAAATTGGCAAAATCCCGGTCCGTTTCCGAAAAGTGCTCACTAATATTTTTTCGCTGCTTCTGAAAATCAGATAGATAAACTCCAACTAAGGCAGCATTAAGTTTGTTTCGCATCTGTGCCACATCACTATCTGTGATTTCTGCTGGGCAATCCAGATAGCGTTGTTCAACTCGTCCCGCTTCGGTGACCAACACGAGCAAGATTTTTCGATCGGTAACTCTGACTAACTCAACATGTCGAATTGAAGTTTTGCTCAAAGATGGATACTGAACAATGGCAGCTTGCTTGGTTAATTGTGACAAGACTTTAGTAGTGCGAGACATAACATCATCTAAATCTGCAGCACCTTCCAGGAACTTCATAATGGCACGCTGTTCGGCAGGGGAAAGTGGCTTAACTGTGCTGAGTTGATCAACAAAGAGTCGATAGCCCATGGCAGTTGGAATCCGGCCAGCGCTGGTATGCGGCTGCTCTAAGTAGCCTTCGTTTTCCAGCGCTGACATATCGTTTCGCAGCGTTGCTGGCGAAACTCCAAGATCATGTCGCTCAGAAAGTAAGCGGGATCCAACCGGCTCTTGGGTGGCAATGTAATCCTCAATAATCGCCCTCAGCACGCGTAATTTGCGCTCGTCCTGCATCGAATCCCCCTTTCATTAGCAGAAGTGTAAGTCGAGTGCTAAAAACTGGCTCACTTTAGAAGCAGCATTGCTGCTCGGTCGGCCATCAATCTGCCCGCCACGTTGAGCACGATCTGGCCGTCAGCCAGGGCGGCTGGCTCCACCCAGCCAGCCGTCAATAGTTGCTGGGCCGCGTCGGGATCTGGCAGTAACTCCAGCGGCAAGCCACTTCGCTCCCGAAGTCTGAGCATTACTAATTCTGCTAACCGCTGATCTGCCGACAGCTGCTCGCGACCTGCGGCTGGTGAGTCACCCTTTGCAAGCGCTGCTGCCCAAGTCGCTGGGTATTTTTCATTCCACCAGCGAACAGCACCAATATGGCTATGCGCTCCTGGACCAATTCCCCACCAGTTAGCGCTCTGCCAATAAAGTTGATTGTGTTTGCAAGCAGCGCCGGCTTTGCCCCAATTAGAAATTTCATACCAAGCAAAACCTTTGCTCGCCAAAACCTCTTCAGCAATCAAATAGCGCTTTGCTGCAATATCGTCATCTGGCATTGGAATTTCGCCGCGCTTAACTAAGCTCGCAAGTTTGGTGCCTGACTCAACTATCAATGAATATGCCGATAAATGGTTTATCGGTAGTTGCAGCGCAAGCTCTAATGAAGCAACCCAATCTTGGTCAGTTTCACCTGGTGTTCCATAAATTAAATCTAAACTCAAGTCTTGAAAACCAATCGCGTTAGCAGCTAAGACCGCTGACTCAACATTGGCTGGATTATGCGTGCGATCCAAAACTGCTAGCACATTCTTTGCTGCACTTTGCATGCCAAACGAGATTCGATTTATTCCAAGATCAAAATAACCAGATAGTGATTCTGTTGTAACCGAATCAGGATTTGCTTCCAGCGTTATTTCAATGTTTGGCGAAAAATGTTTCTTAATTTGAGCGAAAATTTGCTGATATTGATCAGGTGCAATTAGTGATGGGGTGCCGCCACCAATAAAGATTGTTTCAATGGTTGGTAACCCACCGAGCACTCGGTTGGCCAATTCCAGTTCTTGAATTACAAACCGGGGCCAATCAGCCGCGGAAAAACCTCCGAGCTCAGTTGCGGTATATGTGTTGAAATCACAATAGCCGCAACGTTTGGTACAAAACGGTACATGCAAGTAAAGCCCGAACTTCTGTTCGGGCAAACTTGCTAACGCCGTTGCGGGCAGTGACCCATCAACTGGTGGAATATCTCCGTCAGGCTGTTTTGGCACTCTCAGAGTAAATACCATCGACTAAGTCTTGGTACTTCTGCATCACCCTAGAGCGGCGAACCTTCAAGCTTGGGGTTAGCTCGTCAGCTTCGATTGAGAGATCCTTTGGTAGCACCCGGAACTGCTTAACCTGCTCCCAGCCATTAAGGCCGGCATTTAGCTGATCAATTTCAGCCTGAAGTTGTGCCAGCACTGCCGGATCATTTCGCAACTGGTCATAACTGCCAGATAGCTTGTTTCGCTCCGCAAATGCCGCCAACCCTTCTGGGTCAAGTGCAATCAGGGCGGATACAAAATTGCGATTAGCAGCAACCACCAAGATATGTGAGGCGATCTGCGTTACTGCCTTGAACTTCACCTCAATAGTCGTTGGTGCTACGAACTTGCCAGAACTTGTCTTAACCACATCTCGCTTGCGATCAGTAATCTTGATTCGTCCTTTGGCATCAATTTCACCAATATCTCCGGTATACAACCAGCCATCCGCATCAAATGCTTTGGCATTCTCTTCTGGCAAATTGTGATAACCGCGCATTAAGGCTGGGCTCTTAATCAACAGCTCACCATCAGCAGCAACCTTTACTTGCGTGCCAGGGAACGGCTCTCCCACATAGCCAATCGCCGTTTCCCATGGTCGAGACATTGCAGTTGCCGGACCAGATTCAGTTAGCCCCCAACCTTCCAAAATCTTTAGATCTGCTGCGGCAAACCAAGTGTTGATCTCAGTTGATAACGCCGCTGCGCCAGAGATGAAATAACGAATGCGACCACCAAATCGTGCGTGCAATTTATGGAAAACTAATTTTTCGGCAATCTTGTATGCCGGTGATTTCTTTCCGTTGTCTAAATCACCAGATAACGCAGCCTTAGTTCCAACTTTGAACGCCCAGTTGAAAATTTTCGCTTTCGCGCCACCTTCATGTGCCACATCAGCGGTGACTTTGGCATGAACTTTTTCAAAGATTCTAGGTACTGCGGCCATGAAGGTTGGCTTTACATCACCTAGGTTCTCCACAATTTTTGGCACTCGACCATCAATTGCAGTTTGGAAGCCAATTTGCAAATGCAGCACGGAAAGCACTTTGCCAAACGAGTGAGCTAATGGCAGCCACAGCAACTGCACATCTTGGTCAGTCAAAATCCCAAGTGATTCAATTGATGCTGCTTGGTACGTAAATCCTTTATGCATCAACTCCACACCTTTTGGCTTACCAGTGGTGCCTGAGGTATAAATCAATGTAGCCAACGTATCACCGTTGATCCGAGCAATGTGATCATTAACCACAGTTGGATTTGACTCCAATAGTCGCTTTCCGCGAGCACCAAGCTCAGCCAAACTAATCACAAAGTCGCCATCACCTTGACCGTCAAACACCACAATGTTTTTGACCCGAGGAGTTCTAGCCTTAATTGCCAAATACTTGTCAACCTGTTCTTGATTTTCAGCAAAGATAACAATCGAACCTGAATCGGCAATGATGTATGCCGCATCTTCAATTCCCGTTGTTGGATAAACGGTTGTAGTTGCCGCTCCGGCTAGCAGAATGGCGAAGTCAGCCGCCATCCACTCGTAGCGAGTATTTGATGCAATTGCGACTCGATCGTTATCAATCACACCAAGTGAAATAAGCCCGGCCGCATAGGCACGTACCTGTTGATCTAAGTCGCGCCAGGTGTATTTCTTCCAGCCTGGATCTGTGGGTTGCCAGAATGCAACCGTGTCAGGACTGGTTTTAACTCGATTCACAAACATATGCGCAACTGAAAGCTGCGGGGTTGGAATCTTTACGTTCAGATCTCCGGTGATGGTCATCTCGGCCTCCTGGATAACAGTTGGGGCGAGAGTAGGGGTAACTGGGCAGTAGGGAAAGTGGGTGAATCAGTTTTTTGTGGCTTTTTCCTCACCATTATTCGTGGCTAAGGCGGCAATGAAGGCCTCCTGTGGCACTTCCACCTTCCCCACCATCTTCATGCGCTTCTTACCCTCTTTCTGCTTCTCCAGCAGTTTTCGCTTTCGGGTGATGTCACCGCCGTAGCATTTTGCCAACACATCTTTTCGAATTGCCCGAATAGTCTCTCGAGCAATGATCCGAGAACCAATTGCCGCTTGAATTGGCACCTCGAATTGCTGCCGCGGAATTAACTCACGCAGTTTTGAGGCAATCTGGACGCCATAGTTATACGCCTTGTCTTTATGCACGATTGCCGAGAAAGCATCTACCGCATCGCCATGAAGCAAGATATCTACTTTCACTAAATCAGCAGATTTCTCCGTGGTGAATTCATAATCAAGTGACGCATAACCCCGAGTGCGAGATTTGAGCGAATCAAAGAAATCAAAGGCAATTTCTGCCAGCGGCAATTCATAACGCATCTCAACGCGTTCTTCAGACAAATAATCCATCCCCAGCAAATTTCCTCGTCTGGATTGGCATAACTCCATAATGGCACCAATAAATTCAGACGGCGAAATAATGGTGGCTCGAACCATTGGCTCAAACACCATCGCAACTTTCCCGCTTGGATATTCACTGGGATTAGTCACGATAAGTTCGGAGCCATCATCCATCTGAACTCGATAAATTACGTTTGGTGCAGTTGAGATTAGATCTAAATTAAACTCGCGGGACAACCGCTCCCGAACAATCTCTAAGTGAAGCAAACCAAGAAAGCCGCAGCGAAAGCCAAACCCAAGTGCCGCGGAAGTCTCTGGTTCATAGGCCAGCGCGGCATCATTTAGTTTCAATTTGTCTAACGCATCACGAAGCGCTGGATAGTCCGAGCCGTCCATTGGATAAAGCCCAGAGAAAACCATGGGCTTGGGCTCTTGATAACCACCAAGTGGTTGCTTAGCTGGCTTTGCGGAGAGGGTGACCGTGTCACCAACTTTTGATTGCCGAACATCCTTAACGCCAGTAATTAAGTAACCAACTTCACCAGCCACTAAACCATCAGCTGCCGTTGGTTCTGGCGAGATCACACCGACTTCCAGCAACTCATGAGTTTCATTTGTTGACATCATCAAAATTCGCTCACGCGATTTGATGGCACCATCAACGACTCGAACATAAGTAACTACACCACGATAAACGTCATAAACCGAATCGAAGATCAACGCTCTGGCTGGCGCGGCTGGATCACCTTTTGGTGCCGGGACTTGTTCCACAATTGCATGCAATAAATCAGTTACGCCCTCGCCAGTTTTTGCACTGACTCGCAATACATCACTTGGATCACAGCCAATAATTTTTGCTAACTCTTGCGCGTATTTTTCCGGTTGCGCACTTGGTAGATCAATTTTGTTTAGCACCGGAATAATCTGCATATCATTCGCTAAAGCCAGGTATAAATTCGCCAGCGTCTGCGCTTCAATTCCTTGTGCTGCATCAACCAATAAAATCGCACCTTCGCATGCGGCCAGTGATCGCGAAACTTCGTAAGTGAAATCAACATGTCCTGGCGTATCAATCATGTTCAACACATAGTCCGTGCCATCTCGACCTACCCAAGGTAACCGCACCGCTTGGGATTTGATGGTGATGCCCCGCTCGCGCTCAATATCCATCCGATCTAGATATTGCTCTCGCATCTGCCGCGCTTCCACCACTCCGGTTAGCTGCAGCATGCGATCGGCCAAGGTGGACTTGCCATGGTCAATGTGGGCGATGATGCTGAAATTGCGCAGCACCGCCTGGCTGGTAGCCCCTGGCTTTGGTTTATTCACGGGGCGAATATTGGCACGAACTGGCTTCAGATACACTGCGCCTTCGGTCTAGAGAGCTAGAACCGCCTAGCGCCTAGGGGCGTTGGGACCAACAACGAGCGAGCAGAGACACCCGTGGCAAACATCAAATCACAGATCAAGCGAGTTAAGACCAACCGCGCTGCTGAAGAGCGCAACAAGCCAGTTCGCTCTGGCCTGAAGTCCAAGATTCGTAAATTCCGTGAAGTGGCAGCAACTGGTGATGTCGCAAAGGCTGAAGCAGCCTACAAAGACGCCGCTAAAGCCTTAGACAAAGCAGCATCTGCTGGTGTGATTCATAAGAATCAAGCAGCTAATCGCAAGTCTGCTATTGCGCAAAAACTAGCTTCGCTCAAGAAGTAATTACTTCCGCGCAATATCCACTAAGAATTTTTCCACTACCGCAGTTCTCGCAGTTTCATCTAAGCCAATTCCATCAGCGCCGCCTTTTAACTGCGCATCTATCTCCGCTAATCGATTAGCAAAATAAGCCAGCGCGGCAGGTTTCCAACCGCGAGCAACTGAGCGCAGCGCTCGCACCTTCCATCCCATTTTTTCGCTCCAGCCGATCGAGCGAGCAATCTCTTCGTCACTCTGTCCTGGTGCGGCACCCATGATGCGCACCATCGATCGAAGATCTGCGGCAATTGCAGCTACCACTTGAATGTTTGCACCTGCGCCATCGTTTAGCACCATCCAGCGGAACTTCTCTAATGCTTGAGCTAAATCACCAGACCAAAGTCGATCAGAAACATGGTAGCCGCGGATATCCGCGATTCCATCAAAATACTCCTCGACCATCTCCGCACTAATGTTTCCATTAGTTGCTGCAGTTATTTGATCAATCGCAGCAGCTAAGAGGCGAATGTCATCACCAAGGGAGGTGCGAAGCGCTTCAATAGCTGCTGGCGCAATTTTTCGCTTGAATCGCGCAGCCTCTGCAGTTACAAATGAATCCACATCTTTTTTTGTAATTATTTTTTCGGCAGTAATCACCGTGCAGCTTTGTTTCAGAGCATCTAATAATTTGCGATTCTTTCGGCCATCTTGGTGGCGAATTACCAGCCACAGTTCTGGATCCACGATTTCAATTACCTCTTGCAGCTCAGCTACTGCCGAATCTGGTAGTAATTCTGATCCAACTAACACAACTAATCTATTTCCACCAAGCAATGTCGCGGAGGTGGACGCAAAAATATCACCAGGGCGGAGATCTTCGGTAATTTCTAGTACTACAAAATCAAAATCACCCTGCTTTGCCAACTCGGCTCTAACGGTTGCGATTGCGCGCTCGGCTAAAAACTGCTCAGTTCCGGTAATCAAGACGCGATTTGAGGTTTCCACCGGCACAGCATGCCATGAAACTATCGGCCAAACACCTGCCAGTCAGATTCGTTGCGGACGACCGCTAGATCTCCTGCTTCATCAGTCCGAGCCAATTTTGCGCTTTGCTGCCAATTTGTAATCGTCTCAAGCGAGGGATGGCCGAAGCGATTCTCGCCAACGCTAACAATCCCCAACTCCGCTCCAGTCCAGGATGCAAATTTGGGATCTTGAAACTTTGAACCATGATGTGGGACTAGGGCAAGGTCTACTTTGGGCGAGCCTTGTTTCATCAAACGCTGCTGACCTAATGGCTCGATATCTCCAGTAAACAAAAAACTTTGCCTGCCTGATGTTACCCGCAGAATTAGGCTGGCGTCATTCTCGTTACTGGTCTGATTTGGACTAGGACTTAACACTTCTATTTGATACTCACCAACGCCAATGCTGGCACCCGCTTCAATTTTATTCATCGGGATATTTAGCTGGTTAGCTCGATTATTGATTGCCACCGAGGTCGCAAGTGGATTGAGATTAGGTGAAGTCAGAATCCGGGAAACCTGTTTTGTGTTCAAGATACTAATCGCCCCACCTGCGTGATCTGCATGAAAGTGCGAGATGAAAAGCAGCGGGACCTCGTCGATACCTGCTTCAGCTAGGCATCGCCCCACCTCTTTGCCATCAGGACCAGTGTCAATTAGAACAGCGCTGGAACTAGAGATGGGTAGAACAACCGCAGTGCCTTGTCCAACATCGCAGGCAATTAGAAAGTAGTTTGCTGGCGGCCAACCATCAAATTTTCTGGTAGTCCCAAGCAGTAGTGGATAAAACAAAATTAAACTCAGCGTTGAAACCAGTATCGCTTTTCTATTTTTCAACAACAGTATGCTTAAACCAAGACCCATAACCAGCGCAACAAATAACAGCAAATTGAGACCACGATCAATTTCTAGTTGGGCGCCAGGAAAACTTGCAGTGCGCAGCGCAATAATCCCAATCATTTCTGCTGGCATTGCCGCAATAAATCCGCTTGGCATCGCCAGCAGTGGACTAACTAATGCGACTAGTACGGTAACTAAACCCAAAATCGTAGTGATGGCAACTAATGGTGCGGCCAAGAAATTGGCCAGCAAGGTCACCGTTGAGATCTCCCCGGTTAACACTGCCAATACTGGTGCGGTTGCCCAAGATGCAGCAAATGTGGCAGCTAGCAATGCTGCCATGATGTCATACGGTTTAGACCAGGAGATCAGTTGAATTATCTTTGGTGAAAACCAAACCAAGGCTGCAGTTGCAGTAACGCTGAGTAAAAAGCCCCAATTCAGCCACAGCCAAGGATTAAATACAGTTAGTAAATAAACTGCTAACACCAAAATCCATGCGGTTGAAATCGCGCGCTGGGTGAGCACAGCCAACAAAGTTATGCTGCCCATAATCGATGCTCTAAGCACGCTGGCATCAAAGCCAACAATTAACACGTAGCTCGCCAGAACTATGGCCGCGATAATAATTAACGATCTGGTGCTGAAGCCAAAAAGTAAAAAAACTGCCAGGAAAAATCCCAAAACAATTGCAACATTCCCGCCACTAACTGCCGTGAGGTGCGATAGCCCAGAACCACGCATGGCACCAGTTAATTCATCAGGCTGCCCAGTTGTGTCGCCTAACACTAGACCTGGAACCAGCGCTGCTCCCAACTTAAATGTGTCCGGCATCGTGTGCTGCAAGTTGCTTCTGGCTTTATGAGCAAATCGAAAAGCTAAATTAGCTGGCTTGATTAAAGCAATCTCCTCGGTAATGCGAACCAGACAGCAACTGCGTTTACCGGAAATAGCCAAAACCGATTTCACCGGGGCGCTAATGGTTTGGCCACGAAAGTAAGGAAATGCTTCTGCTGATAAATTCAGCGTGATTGGAACTGTGATTTTGTACCAATTATTTTGGATTTTTGCGCTAATTAATTTAGCGGCAAAGGAATACTGCATTTGCTCTTGGTCTGAGGCAAATCTCGCCAGATAGTTAGTTGGTTCTGCCCTTATCTGAAATACGATTTCAGTTGGCATTCGATCGGTTAAAAACTCTGCTGCCTGGCTAAGTCTGGTCTGCTGAATCTGAAATGAGAGAAAAATTGTGCCAAAATACAAAACTGCAAAGATTAAAAACCCGATTTTTGACCGATAAATCACAGCGTGACAAGATCTTTTATTTTTGACATTAAAGCTTCGCCAATACCACTTACTTCGGTGAGTGAGCTAATCGATGTAAACGGCCCGTTGGTTTCACGATAACTCACAATACGAGAAGCGATTACTGGGCCAATCCCGGGTAATGAGTCTAAATCAGCTGCAGTAGCGCGATTAATGCTGATTAAGCCAATACCTGAACTTAAGCTAGCCACAGCGCTTCGATCGCTAACAACTATTTGTTCGCCATCAAATAAGACGCGCGCTAAATTCAGTGACGTAAGATCCGCAGATTTAGTAATTCCCCCCGCAGATTCAATCGCGTCCACTACCCGATCCCCTTGGCGCAGTTCGTAAACTCCTGGTTTTGTAACTTCACCTACAACGTGAACAAAGATGCCAGTAGGTTCAGTTTGAGTTTCGGTAACCGTGGGCAGCACATCGATTGGTTGTGGTCTGCCCTGAACCCAAAGAACGGCACCAACTAAAAGTGCACAACCAGATATGAGTGCTGTTAATTTCAAGAGTTTGGGATCGATCTCTGGCAGATTTGGCACTTGCATACCCGAATTAGATTCGAGAATTACAAAGGATTAATTGACGTTAAGCAATTGTGGATAAATTAACGCTGGGGTTAAATTACAATATTAACTAGTTTTGGTGCTCGAACAATAACTTTCTTAACCTCAGCTCCAGCCAAAGCAGAATTAATCGTAAAGTCCGACAACGCAAGCTTTTCCAGTTCGACATCGGTAATGTCTAGTGGGACCTCAACTCGCGACTTGACTTTGCCATTGATCTGCAGCACACAAACAATCGATTCTGCAACTAAAAGCACTGGATCAACTTCAAGCCAACCAGCCAACGCAACACTTGGCTGATGCCCCAAGTTCTCCCACATCTCCTCAGCGGTATATGGTGCAAACAGTGAGATCAATACAGCAGTTGCTTCAGCACATTCTCGAACTGCTGCATCATTAGGTCCTGCGCCACTATCAATTGCTTTTCGACCAGCATTTACCAATTCCATGGCTTTAGCAACTGCCACATTAAATCGATAAGTCTCAACCGCCTGCTGCGCTTCATGAATTAATTTATGAGTTAGCTTGCGAAGTTCTTGGTCTCCAGTTCTTGGATCAACTCCAACTGGTGAAGTCACATCTTTACTAAAGCGCCAAGCACGAGCCAAGAACTTCTTTGAGCCATGTGGCGAAACATCTGCCCAGTCGATGTCGTCTTCTGGCGGCCCGGCGAATACCATCGACATTCTGATTGCATCTACGCCATGTTCATCTAGTTCTTCTGCCAGTCGCACTAAGTTGCCGCGAGATTTGCTCATCGCGGCACCATCCATCAACACCATGCCTTGGTTGAGTAATCGGGTAAATGGTTCGGTTACTTTTACCATACCTAAATCAAACATTACTTTGGTAAAGAAGCGCGAATAAAGTAGATGCAAAATCGCATGTGTGACGCCACCAACATATTGCCCTACTGGCATCCACTCCTCGGCCAACTTTTGATCAAATGGTGCCGAATCAAGATTAGGCGTTAGGTAGCGCAAGAAATACCAGGAAGAATCAACAAAGGTATCCATGGTGTCTGGATCGCGCTTTGCCGCCTTACCGCAAGTTGGACAGGTGGTATTCACCCAATTAGTTGCGGCACCAAGCGGACTTGCGCCTTTTGGCGTTAAATCTAAGCCTTCTGGATCCGGCAGCACCACCGGTAATTCACTGCTTGACACTGGAACTTCACCGCAAGCTTCACAATGAATAATTGGAATTGGCGTGCCCCAATATCGCTGTCGAGAGATGAGCCAATCACGAAGTCGGTAATTAACCGCCCGCTTACCTAAATTCTTCTCGGCCAAAAACTCAGTGATTTTGGCAATTGCGGCATCTTTGGTTAAGCCATCTAGCAAACCAGAATTAATTAACTTACCATCGCCAGTAGTGGCAATAAAAGTCTTCGCCGGATCTTCCTCACCCGTGTCAACCACAGTTACCACTGGCAGGTTAAATGCTTTAGCAAAATCCAAATCGCGTTGGTCATGTGCTGGAACTGCCATGATCGCGCCGGTGCCATAATCTGCCAAGACATAATCTGAAACATAAATCGGTAGCCGCTCACCATTAACTGGATTTATCGCATATCGATTAAGGAACAATCCAGTCTTTGCTCGATCTGTTGATAACCGCTCGATCTCAGTGGCTTTCTTAGTTGCCTCTAAATACTGCTCAAACTCAGCA
>JBMTAF010000002.1:0-39803 GCA_049428425.1 Candidatus Nanopelagicales bacterium | reverse complement strand
GCTGATCACCTCCCGAATACCGGCTAAATCATCGCCAGGCGTTTGAAGTACATAAGATCGATATTCACTTGGATTTGGCATGCCATCTTCAAATACAACTACTGCCGCAACTCGGCTAGTGCCCTGTAGATGAGAGACGTCAACACATTCAATTCGCAACGGAGGTCGGTCAAGCCCCAGTGATTCCGACAACTCCTGGAGAGCTTTGCTGCGACTCGCTAGGTTGGACAACACGGATTGTTTCTGTAATGCGATAGCAGATTCAGCATTCTTCAACGCTAATTGCCCTATCCGCAATTTTTCGCCTCGCTTTGGAATGCTTATTGCGATTCGACTGTTCAAGATCTTTCTTAACGCAGACTCAACTTGAGCTAAATCACCAGAAAATCCAGATACATAGATATCCTTGGGCGGCATTGCAGTTTGGTTGGAGTAGCGATGCAGAATAAAAGTCGTCAATAAGTCTAACGGCTCAGCATCAATAACAATGTCGGCAAAAACTCTCTCCTCTCCTACCACTCTGCCGTTTCTGACCTGGATCAGTGATGTAACAAGATCCAAATCAGTAGAAGCCATTCCGATAAAATCTGCAGAAAGTTCTCGCTCAATACTTACCGCACTTTTCTCCAATATAGACTGAATTGCGGTTAATCGATCACGGAGTTTTGCAGCTTCTTCAAATTGTTCACTATTGCTAGCCTTTGCCATATCTACGGCGAGCTGTTCCACAAGTTGATCATCGCCACCTTCAAGAAAATCCACCATGAAATTTGCGTTCGCATGATTAACACCTACATCCGACGAACTCAAGCAAGGTGCCGAGCACCGGTCAATATGCCCCAGTAAACAAGCACGATTCTGGCGCTGATGATTTTTGAAGACGGTTGGGCTACACGTTCGAACTGGAAAAACTTTTGTCAACAATTCAATAGACGTGCGAACATCTTGTGAATTGGGATATGGTCCGAAGTATCTTGCGCCATTGATGTTGCGCCGTCTAGTAGAAAACACTCTTGGCACATCATCGTCTACTGTGATACAGATATAGGGATACGACTTATCATCCCTAAATCTGATGTTGTACTTCGGCTTAAACTCCTGTATCAAACTGTGTTCTAATTGAAATGCCTCTGTCTCATTGTTCACCACAGTCCAAATAACACTGGTTGCCTGCGAGATCATTGCAAATGTGCGAGGCTGCAATAGCGAAGGTTCTTGAAAGTAGCTGCTTAAACGATTCCGAAGGTTCTTTGCTTTGCCAACATAAAGCACTTCAACTTGACCCGAAGATTCCAATAAGAACCGATATACCCCGGGATCCGTAGGTATATTCTTCGAATCGGGCTGCCAGTGGTATCTCTTCATTTCAATGCGTTGCTAGAGCTGATGCTAAGAATCGTCCCGTGAAACTCGAATCTACTTTGGCAACTTGCTCAGGCGTGCCGGTCGCAATAACTTGACCGCCACGCGATCCACCTTCTGGACCGAGATCGATAATCCAATCGCTAACTCGTATTACATCTAGATTGTGTTCGATCACAACAACCGTGTTTCCTTGATCTACCAGACGATTCAATACTTCAAGTAACCTTCTAACATCTTCAAAATGAAGTCCGGTCGTGGGTTCGTCTAATACATAGAAAGTTTTGCCAGTTGATCTTCGCTGCAATTCAGTTGCCAGCTTTACACGTTGCGCTTCCCCGCCAGAAAGCGTAGGCGCACTCTGGCCTAATCGAACATAGCCCAATCCAACGTCCAACAATGTTCGCAGATGTCTATTTATTGATGGAATATTCTCAAAGAATTCATAAGCTGTTGAAATAGCCATATCCAACACTTCTGAAATTGACTTGCCTTTATACAAAACTTCTAAAGTTTCCCGGTTATAACGCTTGCCATTACATACTTCACAAGGGACATAAACGTCTGGCAGAAAATTCATTTCGATTCTAATAGTGCCATCCCCGGAACATGACTCACATCTGCCGCCTTTGACGTTGAATGAAAAGCGACCAGGTTGATATCCACGGATTTTGGCTTCTTCAGTTTCAGCAAATAACTTTCTGATTGAGTCAAATACTCCAGTGTAGGTGGCTGGATTAGAACGCGGTGTTCTACCAATGGGACTCTGGTCGACATGGACAACCTTGTCTAATTGATTTATTCCGACAACTTTCTTGTGCTTACCTGGTACTACAGATGCGGAATTGATTTCGCGGGCCAATGCTGCGTGCAAAACGTCATTTACTAAGGTGCTTTTCCCGCTTCCGCTGACACCTGTCACACATACAAATAATCCAAGTGGAAACTCAACATCAACTTTCTTTAGATTATGCTCCTCAGCCTGAAGTACCTTGATAACTCGTGACTCATCGCGATTGCGACGAACCTTTGGTGTCGCTATGACTTTCTGTCTAGATAAGTACTTGCCAGTCTCGGATTCATCATTCTTTAATAGACCAGAAAGTTCACCTGAATGAACAACATTCCCACCATACTCGCCAGCACCCGGACCGATATCAACAATCCAATCTGCTGCTTTAATAGTGTCTTCGTCGTGCTCGACTACTATCAATGTGTTACCCAAATTACGCAGTCTCTCAAGCGTTGCAATTAATCTTTCGTTATCGCGCTGATGCAGTCCAATACTGGGTTCATCTAAAACATAAAGTACACCGACAAGACCCGCTCCGATCTGAGTTGCTAATCGGATTCGCTGTGCTTCGCCACCACTTAGTGACCCAGCTGCTCGATCCAAACTCAAATAATCCAGTCCCACATCAAGCAAGAATTGAAGTCGCTCTTGCACCTCTTTGAGTACTCTTGCACCGATAAGAGCATCTTTTTTGGAAAGTTTAAGTGCATCTATCCAGATTTTAAGTTCGCCTATCGACATTGTTGATAATTCAGCGATCGATTTACTATTTATAGTTACTGCCAGAATCAATGGTTTCAAACGTGTTCCATCACAAGCAGGACACGGTCTTTCACGCATATAGCCAGCGAATCTCTCGCGAGAGGAATCCGACTCGGCCTCCAAATGTCTGCGCTGCAGATAAGGCACAACACCTTCGAACACGGTGTTAAAGCTTCTGGCCTTTCCGTGACGATTTCGATAATTGACCGTTAACTCTTCGCCAGTGCCCTGGAGCACTATGCGCTTAAATTTAGCCGGCAATTTCCGCCATGGCGTATAGAAATCCACATCGTATTCTTCGCATAATGCAAAAAGCACCTTCTGGTAAAAATCTGCCATCATCCCAGTTGCCCAGGGTGTTATGGCCCCGTCAGCAAGGGATAAGTCCTCATCATTAATTACTAGTTGCTCCTCAACAATCATCTGGACGCCTAAACCGGAGCACTCGCTACAGGCACCGAATGGAGAATTAAACGAAAAAGACCTTGGCTCTAATTGATCATAACTAATGCCACACTTTGCACATGCTAGATGCTCGCTGAATAAAACTGGTTCAGAATTAGCCTCAACAAACTCAATGACAACATTACCGTGGCCAAGTTTAAGTGCAATTTCAATAGAATCATTTATTCGAGATCGAGAGCTGGGTTGAACGGTTAATCGATCAACTACCAAATCGATGCTGTGCTTCTCTTGCTTTTTTAATTTTGGGACTTGGCTCAATTCATATATTTCACCATCAACTTTTGCTCTAGCAAAGCCTTGCGTCTGTAGTGAACGCAATAAATCCAAAAATTCGCCCTTTCGGGCTTTGACCACTGGTGCCAGAATAATGAACTTACGTCCCGTCTCAAATGCGAGAATTTGATCAACAATTTGTTGTGCAGATTGCCGAGAGATCTCGCTTCCGCAATCGGGGCAATGCGGTAAGCCAATTCGGGCATACAATAATCGCAAATAATCGTGAACTTCCGTAATCGTTCCTACAGTGGAACGAGGATTTCGATTCGTTGATTTCTGATCAATTGAAACAGCCGGCGATAACCCTTCGATAAAATCAACATCTGGTTTATCCATCTGACCCAGGAATTGGCGAGCATATGCACTTAGTGACTCAACATACCTACGTTGACCCTCAGCAAAAATGGTATCGAAGGCCAATGATGACTTCCCGGATCCACTCATACCGGTAAAAACGATGAGCTTATCCCTTGGTAGCTCCAAATCAATATTCTTTAGGTTATGTTCGCGTGCACCCCTAATAGTCAAATGGTCAGACATCAATCACCCGATTTATTTTCTTGTTGAAGACGTTTAATCTCTTCGATCTCCTCACCGATGGCAACCGGCAAGGCACGAGTCTTGCTTGAGGAGCGAAGTGAAGTGATTACAGTAATGATGAGTGTAACTAGAATAACTAAGAGGGATAATTGTGTAGAAACTTCAGGCACCTTAAAACCTTGCTCGTGAAAAGCATGTAAAGTTAACTTAACTCCTATGAAGGCAAGAATAAATGCCAATCCATATGAGAGATAAATCAATCTATCCAACAAGCCATCAAGCAGGAAGTACATTTGACGCAAACCCATTAAGGCGAACGCATTTGCTGTGAAAACAATATAAGGTTCTGTAGTTAACCCAAAAATAGCCGGGATACTGTCGAGAGCAAAGACAATATCTGTCATAAATAGTGAAATCACCACGATAACCATTGGCGTGAAGACCCATTTACCATCAATCTTCAGGGCAAACTTTTTATCATGATATTCGCTTGTCAAAGGGAGCTTCTTCTCCAAGAAATTTACAATTCCAGAGTCCTCTGCTTTGTCTTGCTCTCCATGTTTCGCAACCAATTTAATTGCGGTGTAAATTAGGAACGCACCAAAAATGAAGAATATCCAGGAAAACCGTTCGATTGCGGCGGCACCAACAAGAATAAATAGGAATCTAAGTACAAGCGCGCCAACAATTCCAAGTTGTAGCAACATCTGAACATACATACTTGGCACTGCAAACGAGGCCATAATCAAAATGAAAACAAAAAGATTATCTACACTTAAACTCAACTCGGTGATATACCCAGCGACAAATTGGAGGCCTATATCAGAGCCGAGATTGATCCAAAGAAAAATACCAAATACAAACGCTGCCGTCACATATATGGATACCCAGGCAACTGCTTCTCGAAAGGGAACGATGTGAGGATGTCGAATTGCATGAATAGATTCAAAGGTGTACACCAAGATGACCGCACCAATAGTAACCGCCCACAACCAGCCTTCGATCATTGTTTTTCCTTTATCGGCTTCTCGGTCTCTGCTAATCCAGCTGCTTGCAGAGTTCGAATTTCTCTTTTCAACTCAGTTATTTCATCACGCAAGCTAGCCGCAATTTCAAATTGCAGTTCTTCGGCAGCCACTCTCATCTGAGATGTTAATTCAGTAACTAACTCCACCAGGTCCTCAAATCTAGTTATTTCGGTTTGCTTCTTCAGGCGACTACCTCGGGATGCTAGCACTTCTAACTCACCCTGTTCTTCTGCTAATAACTGTGATATATCAGATATTTTCTTGCGCAACGGCTTCGGATCTATACCGTGCTTTTGATTGTAATCCAACTGCACATTTCGTCTCCTGGTCGTTTCCTCAATTGCGTGATTCATCGAATCGGTAATACGATCTGCGTACATTATTACTTCGCCAGACACGTTTCGTGCCGCTCGACCGATTGTTTGAATTAGTGACCGTTCGCTCCGCAGAAATCCCTCTTTATCCGCATCAAGTATTGCGACCAAGCTGACTTCGGGCAAATCTAATCCTTCGCGCAGTAAGTTGATTCCAACCAGAACATCAAACTCGCCTAGCCTTAAACCACGCAGGAGCCCTACACGCTCCAGCGTCTTCACATCAGAATGGAGATATCTAACCTGAATATTTTGATCTGACAGATAGTCGGTCAATTCTTCAGCCATTCGCTTGGTAAGAGTAGTTACTAGAACTCTTTCTGACTTCGCAACCCGCTCGTTAATCTCGGTTAAGAGATTGTCGATTTGTCCCTTCGTCGGTCGGACGCTTACTTTTGGATCAACTAAGCCAGTTGGTCGAATAACCTGCTCAACCACATCTCCCTGCACCTGCTGTAACTCATACGGCCCAGGCGTAGCTGACAAATATAGAGTTTGCCCAATTCTGGTTAGAAATTCATCAAACTTAAGCGGTCGGTTGTCTAGGGCTGACGGTAAGCGAAATCCATGCTCAACCAGTGTCCGCTTTCTAGAAGCGTCGCCTTCATACATGGCACCAATTTGCGGAACCGTAACGTGGGATTCATCAATTACAAGTAAGAAGTCATCTGGGAAATAGTCAAGAAGGCAATGTGGTGCTGAGCCAGCTTCACGTCCATCCATGTGTCGTGAATAATTCTCAATTCCCGAACATGAACCCATTTCCTGAATCATTTCTAAATCAAAACTAGTTCGCATTTGCAATCGTTGGGCTTCCAACAATTTCCCGGCATTAGTAAGTTCCGTCAATCGGCTTTGTAACTCTTCCTTTATCTTTAATACCGCAGCCGCAGTTTCCTCAGGGCCTGAAACATAATGTGAGGCTGGGAACACAGTTACGTGCTTTTCTTCAGCGAGGATTTCCCCAGTGACTGGGTGCATAATCATAATTCGATCAATCTCGTCGCCAAAGAGCTCAACACGAATAGCAAGTTCCTCATACATTGGAATAATCTCCACGGTATCCCCACGAACTCGAAACGTCCCACGAGTGAAACCAATGTCATTTCTCGTGTACTGCATTTGTACAAATTTACGCAGTAACGCGTCCCGAGGAATAGTTTGTCCTACTTCCAAAAACAGCATCCTCTTTAGGTATTCTGCCGGATGACCTAGTCCGTAAATACAGGATACCGAAGCCACAACAATTACATCTCGCCGAGTTAAAAGGGAATTTGTCGCAGAATGCCTTAACCGTTCAACTTCTTGATTGATTGTTGCATCTTTTTCAATAAACGTATCTGTTTGAGGAATATATGCTTCCGGTTGATAGTAATCATAATACGAAACAAAATACTCAACCTGATTTTCTGGAAACATCTCGCGTAGTTCTTGTGCCATTTGAGCAGCTAAAGTTCGGTTAGGCTCAATAATCAATGCTGGTCGCTGGAGCTTCTCGATGATCCATGCGGTTGTTGCACTCTTTCCAGTACCAGTTGCACCCAGTAGTACGACATTCTGCTCACCGGCGTTAAAACGTTTAGTAATCTCAGCGATTGCGACAGGCTGATCTCCGCTAGGTTGATATTCGCTCACAACTTTAAAAGGTCGATCCCTTCTGACTGAGTCAAGCAGGTCTCGAATCTCTCGCACTTCGTTTGGCAAATTAGCCATTAATTAATCCATCAACTTGAGCGATCAAACCATTTACCGCATCTTCATATTCTTTACTACCAATACTGCCATCGAATACCAGGTCGGCGCTTCGAATGAATTCTTCATTGGAGGGCTGTACGGCCATCCGATTGTAGATATCTTGCTCATCCATCCCTTTAGCTCGCAGGCGAGCTATACGAGTTTGATCAGGCGCTGAAACCGTAATCAATAGATCATATGTCTGAGCAGCAGCCAGCACCGGGACTTCAACGAATATAGGTGACTTGCTCTGCTTTTCAATAACTGAAATCCGTTCCGCGACACAAGGATGGATTAAAGACTCCAGGGTTCTTAGCGAGGCTGGATCGGTGAAGACGAGTCTTGCCAATTCTTTACGTAAATTTTCCGCTGGAACATCGCGCAAAGCAGGAAAGGCAATCAGTACTTGAGACCGGATGGTTGAGCTGTCCAAACATTCTTTTGCTAGCAGGTCGGCATCCAATACCGTTTTGCCTCGGGATCGAAGCGCGTTAGCCAGCACACTTTTACCCGAACCAATACCACCACTGATTGCGATCTTTGCCATCAGCGTTACCGATCAAACCTGAATGGACTACTCAGATTTTTGAGAATCAGCCTTGTGTGCTTCCCAACGAGCGAGTGCTTCGTTGTATTGACGCTCCCACTCAATTCGTTGATCATCGAAGCCTGATTTCCATTCGCCTGTCTCTGGATCAAATCCATCTGGACCGATGTATCTACCAGCCTCATCAAATGATGGTGGCATTCCGTAAGCGTATGGATCAAAGGCGTCCTGAACTTCGCCAGATCCAGAATCTGAGGATTGCTTCATGCTCAAACTTACCCGACGACGCTCTAAATCAATATCAATGACCTTAACCGTAACTTGCTGACCAACCTGAACAATCTGCTCTGGAATTTCAACATGTTGTTCGGCAAGTTCACTGATATGCACTAAGCCTTCAATTCCTTCAGCAACCTGTACGAAAGCACCGAATGGAACCAACTTAGTAACTGTGCCTGGTACAACTTGACCAATACCGTGCATTCTTGCAAAAGCTTGCCATGGATCTTCCTGAGTGCTCTTCAGTGAAAGAGATACTCGTTCGCGTTCCATATCAACTTCTAGAACTTCAACCGTAACCTCGGTCCCAACTTCAACCACTTCATTTGGATGGTCAATGTGATGCCATGAGAGTTCTGAAACGTGAACTAGACCATCGACGCCGCCTAAATCAACGAATGCGCCAAAGTTAACTATGCTTGAAACAACACCAGTTCGAATCTGTCCCTTTTCCAAATTATTCAAGAATGTGGATCTAACTTCAGATTGAGTTGCTTCTAGAAAAGCTCGTCGTGACAAAACAACGTTATTACGATTTTTATCTAATTCGATGATTTTAGCTTCAATGTCTTTGCCGATGTAAGGTGCAAGATCACGAACTCGACGCATCTCAACCAAAGACGCTGGTAGGAATCCACGCAAGCCAATATCAACAATTAGACCGCCTTTTACTACCTCAATGACGATGCCGCGCACGATTCCATCTTGCGCCTTAATCGCTTCGATAGTGCCCCACGCCTTTTCATACTGGGCTCGCTTCTTGGAAAGAATAAGTCGGCCATCTTTATCTTCTTTAGTGACAACTAATGCTTCAACAGAATCACCAATTTTGACCAACTCAGTTGGGTCAATATCTTGACGTATAGACAATTCGCGCGCTGGGATGACACCCTCGGTCTTGTAACCGACATCGAGCAAAACTTCATCACGATCAACTTTAACGACAGTTCCGGTAACTAGGTCGCCATCATTGAAATATTTGATTGTGGAATCAATCGCGGCTAGAAAATCTTCGGCAGAGCCAACATCGTTTACAGCAATATTTGGGGTTGAAGCAGAAACAGTCATAGACAACTCTCGTAGGGACAATTAAGTCGTAGGTACGCTTTCATGGGTGCGAACACTTTCTCGAGCCCTAGGTCCGACTCGAGCCATTTCCAGCAGTGGCAAAGCCTACCTGCCAGGCACTCTCCCTCTACGATGAGGGCGTGTTTGTAATCGTCTGTGGAATGCGCCGGTCCGGATCCACCCTAACCTTTCAGGTTACCCGAGCTTTGCTCGAGCTAAACCATGAAATAACCGTAACCGAGCCGCAAACCGGTATAGGTGTTCCGGCTGAAGAAATTGCCGCTGCTGCAGCCTCGCCCAAGATAATTTTGACCAAGATGCATACCGTCTCGAAGTATGTTCGCGATCGGTTACCTACTTCCGGCGCCTATTACATTTACACCGCACGCGATCCACGGGATGCTGTGGCCAGCCTTATCCGCAAAGGACGACTATCAAAGAATGATCCCGCCCGAGTCGGCTTTGCGAAGGATTTTGCGAAAAAGGAGCGCGTTGGTTCTCTGATCTATCCAAAGATGCCAAAAGCATGGGTTGGTTTCTATGAAGACTTTGTTGATGATGTCCCATTCCTGATCCGAAGTTTGGCGGATTTCTTAGATATCAAAGTAACTGACGAATGGGTTGCAAAACTTGCTGATGACTTGGACATTGATAAGCAGCGGGAGCGAAGTCAGGCGGTGCGACAAGATTTTTCAGTTCGGCAACAAACGCGCCTTACGGTTAACCATATTACTGACGGGCGGCCAGGATCTTGGCGGGAAACCTTGCTACCAAATGAAATTATTGACATTGAGAACCAATTCATAGACTGGATGCTGCGAAACGGCTATCGCCCAACCAAAATTGGCCTACCGAGAGTGAAACGCACATTAGTAAAGCGACTATTGCGACGGTTACGTTGGATTAGATCGGTGATTAAATTCTATTCGTCGTCAGTGCGCCGCGGTTAACCAATTTTTGCCATAACCGACCGATACTTCCAAGGGTACCGATAGGTTCATGACTTGAGTCATTGCCTTTTTCGTCAGTTCGACTACCAGGTCTAAATCTTTTTTGGTCACCTCGAGCACCAATTCGTCATGCACTTGAAGCAATAAACGCGCTTCCAATCCCGACTGCCTCAATTGTTCACTCAACTTAACCATTGCCAATTTAATTATGTCTGCTGCGGTTCCTTGGATTGGTGCATTTAATGCAGCGCGCTCAGCAACCTCTCGCCTAAATCGATTGTCATGAGACAGATCTGGTAAATACCTACGACGACCCAGCAGAGTTTCGGTATAGCCGAGTTCCCTTGCCTCAATCACAACTTGCTTTAAGAAGTCCCTAACCCCAGCAAATCTTTCAAAAAACTTTGACATCAATAAATCAGCTTCACTGACATCTATCCTCAAGCTCTGAGACAGCCCATAAGACGATAACCCATAAGCCAATCCATAAGAAACAGCTTTGATTTGGTTGCGCAACTCTGGCGTTACCTCACTGGATGGAATTCCATAAATCTGGGATGCAACCGAAATATGAAGATCTTCTCCGGAAGCAAAAGCCTCAATTAACGCCTTGTCCTTGGCCAAGTGCGCCATAATTCTTAACTCAATCTGCGAATAGTCGGCGGTAATTAGATATTCGTAAGGTGATGCAGTAACAAAGAGTTCTCGAATCGCTCGGCCCGATTCGGTTCGAACCGGCACGTTCTGCAGATTCGGTTTAGTGCTGCTCAGGCGACCTGTTGCGGCAATTGTTTGACCAAAGGTCGTGTGTATCCGTCCATTAATGATTGATTCTTGGAGTGAAACCAGCATCTGTCGAATTTTCGAGGTTTCACGCCAGTCTCGCAAGATTTGCAACAACTTGTCATCTGGATGCTTAACCATTAAGAAATCAAGTGCATCAGCATCTGTCGTAAAGCCGGTCTTGGTCTTCTTTGTTTTTGTCAATTTTCGTTCATCAAACAATACTTCTTGTAATTGCTTAGGCGAACCAAAATTAAACTCGCGACCGTGTTCCTTATATCCAGCCAGTTCAAGATTTCGTTGCTCAGCAGTTTTCCGTTCGATCATTTGCCGCAAGCCTGAAACATCTACCGCAATACCAAAATGCTCCATTTCAGCAAGAACCAGCGCCACTCTCCCCTCGACTGTGTCATAGAGCTTCAGCACCTCTTTGAAGTGTGATACTGAGGAGACTCGGTCATATGACTTGGCGATTGCTGCGACATATTCCTGCAAAAGCGAATTATCGGTAAATAACTGATCGGCCTGCGAGTTCTCCACTAAATCATCCAATTGAATTCTGGTTCCCGGGTTATTGAGATATTCGAGAATAAGTACGTCAAGAACCTGGGTAATCCGCTCAATCGAGGACTCTTTTCCAGCATTTAAGTACAACTTAGCAATTGCTTTCAAATCATTAGTAAGAATTGGGTTATTAGCTGATGCTGTCTTAAGCATCTGATCTAATTCATCGCAATAATTCACTGGAAACTCTTGAATTGTATTCGCAGCACTCAACACCAATACATTTTCAGAAATATAGACGACAGAATGATCACCAACGGCCGTTGTTGACTTCATATCAGTAGTATCAATTTCGCCAACTAAAGTTCTTAGCCTAGGAATTAGTGATTTGAAACCAAGGTCGCCAAAAAGTGTAACAGCTTCTTTTGCTTGTCCGGCCGACCAGGCTAATCTTGCTGGGTCAGTATCGATCGCAACATCTGTTACCAATTTTGTCAGATTAAAGTTTGTTTGTGCTGTTTCTACATTGGCTCTAAAAGATTCACCTACTTTTCCAGTAAGTTCATCCTGAGCCGAAATCAGTTCCGAAAGAGACCCAAACTTTTGAATCCAGTTGGCCGCGGTTTTCTCACCTACACCAGGAATGCCTGGCAGGTTATCGCTGGAATCACCCCTGAGCGCTGCGAAATCGAGATACTGCTTTGGCGTCAGCCCATATTTTTCGACTATTGCGGCCGGGGTCATTCTTGCCACTTCAGAAAGGCCTTTTTTAGGATAAAGCACGTTGATCTGGTCATTAATCAACTGAAATGAATCTCTGTCTGAAGTAATTATTAACACCTCTTGACCAGATTCACTCGCATTAGTTGCAATTGTGGCAATCAGATCGTCAGCCTCATAAGTTGCATCGCTAAATGATTGAATCCCAAGGGCATCAACTAGATTGCGAATAAGCGATACTTGAACTTTAAATTCATCTGGAGAGGCCGATCGATTGGCCTTGTACTGAGGGAAAAGCTTCTTCCGAAAAGTGTCTCGCCCTTCATCAAAGCAAACTGCAACATGGGTTGGTTTATATTCAGTTAGCAGGTTAATCATCATGCTAGCTAAGCCATAAACCGCGTTAACTGGAATTCCTTGCGGCGAATGGAACTTGTCCACTGGTAGGGCGTGAAAGGCACGGTAAGCAAGTGAATGACCATCAATTATGAGAAGTCTGGAGCGATCCGACACTTTTAGCTGCCTATCTTTGTATTCCGCAATCAATGATTCTAGGCTGTAGCCATGGACCTAAGCCGACTACACGCAGAAAATGACCCTAAGGCACGAGCGGAACTTATGAATCTCGCCTTGATCCCTGGATTAGACACCAAGATGGAGATTAAATTCCTTGAAGTCGCTGCTGATTATTGCGTTGGTGAAATGCCAGTAGCGGGCAATAACCAACCTTTTGGCATTTTGCATGGCGGTGCCAACGCAGTACTTGCCGAATCTCTTGCATCAATTGCATCTCTATTTTTAGTGTCCGCGACCGAAAGGGCAGTCGGATTGCAAGTGCAGATGACTCATCATGCCGCGGCCAAATCAGGAAAGGTGCTAGGTACAGCCAAATTGATTCACAGTGGAAGAAGCATTGCAACGTATGAAATACAAATCCATGATGAGAATGGGAAACTGACCTCAAGTGGTCAAGTGATTTGCTTCCTTAAGCGCTAATTTTCGAGATCAATAATCGTACGAGCGATTTCAATCATTGGCACGCGGCCATCCATTGCTGATCGCTGCATAACCTTAAATGCTTCTGCTTCAGAAATCTGATACTTCGAAATCACAATGGCTCTGGCTCGATCAATAAGTTTCTGATCCGCTAATTCCTGTTGCGATGATTCAACATCAGCAACTAACTTATTTCGGCGTCTAGATTGTGCATAACCAATTTCGATTGCTGGACGTAAGTTATCGATTCGCCACGGCTTAACTATGTAACCATCGACTCCGATTTCTACCGCTCGGTTAACAATTTCTGTAGAACTAAATGCGGTAATGAGAATGCAGCAGTATCCATGTTCTGTTAGCGCTTCAGCTGCTGAAAGCCCATCCATGATTGGCATCTTGACATCAAGGAGAACCACATCTGGTTCCAACTTTTTGGCGGCTGCTACCGCTTCTTCGCCATTACCTACCGCAGCTACTACTTCAAAATCTAAGGATTTAAGTGTCTCAACTAAATCGAGCCGAATCAGGGATTCATCTTCAGCAACTAGAACTTTCACGATGCATCATCCCATCTGGTACCCCTGAGCGGACTTGAACCGCTATGCCCTTGCGGGCGGTGGATTTTGAGTCCACTGTGTCTGCCAATTCCACCACAGGGGCAGGGTCAGAATTCTAAACTGTCGTTCGAGCAACCGCTTCTGGGAGTCTTGCAATTGCTCCCAAAACGCCATTTACGAAGGCCGGAGCTTCATCGCTACTGATCTCCTGTGCTAACAACACCGACTCGTTAATCGCAACTGCTAAATCTACATCCGACGAGTAAAGCATTTCATACACAGCTATTCGAATAATCGATCGGTCAACAGGACTCATCCGTTCCAATCGCCAGCCAGTGCTAACTTGAGTGATCTTGCTATCAATCTCCGGTAAATGAAGCGAGATTCCTAGCACCAATCTTTCGGTATATGGATTTGGCGAGAAATCTGTTTCCGTTGAATGTTGTTGCCAGATTTCGGAGATTGGTAAACCTTTTATTTCAGCTTCATAAAGCGCGTCTAATGCGCGCTTGCGCGCCTTATGTCGAGCAGACATTTATGCGCGACCCAAATATGAACCATCTCGAGTATCTACACGAACTTTTTCGCCAATCTCAATGAATAGCGGAACTTGTATTTCAGCGCCGGTTTCCAATTTCGCAGGTTTTGTACCACCCGAAGATCTATCCCCCTGGAGGCCAGGCTCTGTGTAGGAGATAACCAACTCAACGTTCGCGGGCATTTCGATAAACAGTGGTTCACCTTCATGCAAAGCGACAATTACCTCTTGATTTTCTAGCATATAGTCTGCGGCATCTCCAACTACTGCATTTGAAATTGGAATCTGGTCATAACTTGTTTGATCCATAAAAACCCATGAATCGCCATCTCGATACAAATACTGCATTTCTCGCTTATCTACAGTAGCAGTTTCAATCTTGACGCCAGCGTTAAACGTTTTGTCGACCACTTTTCCAGTCAGAACTTGACGCAGCTTCGTTCGCACGAAGGCACCGCCTTTACCAGGCTTCACATGCTGGAACTCAATAACGGACCATAGTTGCCCTTCGATGTTAAGCACCATGCCGTTTTTCAAATCATTTGTGGTTGCCACAATTACCCCTTGGTTTATTTCAGTTGCGCAGTCTAGCCAATGCAGCCAGAGCCAACCGATATGAATCAGGTCCAAATCCGGAAATGGTGCCAGTACATACCGCTGAGATGACACTGACTTGTCGAAATTCTTCGCGGGCCGCCGGGTTAGAAAGGTGTACCTCGATTACGGGGAACTTGGACTGAGCCAGGGCATCACGTAATGAATATGAATAATGAGTAAATGCAGCTGCGTTGATCACGATGGGCATTTCGTTATCAATTGCTTCATGCACCCACGCGACTAACTGGGCTTCGCTATCGGTTTGACGCATTTCAACCTCAAGGCCCAATTTAGTTGCCTCTACCAGGCATAGCTCGGTCAGTTCTGCATAGCTGGTGTTGCCATAAATTTCTGGCTCTCTCACTCCCAATCTACCTAAATTAGGGCCATTGAGAATCAGCACTTTAGACATGGTCAATCCTCCCCCAGGGCTGCAAACGCAGCGGCAAGCGTATCTGGCTCAATACCGGAAACATATTTTGACCGCCCCAACTCCGTTAACAAAACAAATCTGACATTCCCCTGAGCTACTTTTTTATCCAATGCCATGATTGGGATCAAGTCAGATAATGAAGCATCGTTATATCGGGTAGGAAGACTTAACAGTTCAAGAATCTCATAATGCAAACTGAGTAGGTCTTCTTCAATCAGCCCCATCTTGAACGCCAATTCGGCGGCAAAAACCATTCCCACTGAGATAGCGTCACCGTGTCGCCACGTAAAACCGCTGAACTTCTCTATCGCATGGCCCAATGTGTGGCCGTAATTTAGAGCTGCCCGGCCAACCGTATCGGTGGCCTTTTCATAAGGATCGGCCCCAACAACCTGCGCTTTTACTTGAATAGCTCGAAGTAACACCGATTGAAATGCTTCAGTGCGCCAATCCAAAACGGTTCTTTCTGCCTTTTTAATAATTTCAATTATCTCGGGGTCAGAAATGAAACCGCACTTAATAATTTCTGCAAATCCAGCCCTGAAATCTTTGGGATCCATCGTGCTGAGAAATTCCGGATTACAAATTACAGCGATTGGGTCATTAAACACACCAACTAGATTCTTGCCAGACTCAGTGTTGATTCCACATTTGCCGCCAATTGCAGCATCTACCATTCCCAACACTGTAGTCGGAATCAGTACCACGTTAACTCCCCGTAGCCAGGTAGCGGCAACAAAATTTGCGAGATCAGTTACCGCACCGCCACCTATTCCGATAATGAGATCTCCTCTGGCGATCTTGTTTTCAGCAAGGAAATTCCAGCACTCTTCTGCCACCGAAATTGCTTTTCCTGCTTCACCGTCCGGCAAGGTTTTTATAGCTACGGCTTGGTTGGCCGCTAATTTCGCTATTCGCTGACCAATTGGTTGAGTTGCTGCCGCCGTTAACACGGCAATCCTCTGGCGGTTAGCAATAATAGGTTCAATCAATGAATCAAAATTAGTACCAATAAACACCGGATAGGAATTATTTCCAGGAAAATCAATTCGATTCATTAATCTCACCTGATTTCAACAGTTCCTCGATTTCATCAACTAGAGTTTTAATGCTCTTATCATCCGTAACAACTGCTGCACGCGAAACTTCCTGATAGAAGGCCTCTCGTTGCTCAAGCAACTTGATCAAAGTGGCGCGAGGCGCTTCAAGAAGTAGTGGTCGATTTTGATTCATGCTAGTACGCCGTAATGCACTTGGAATGGAGGTTTGTAACCAAAAAGTTTTATGCTGCTTTAGTGCCGCACGGACATCTCCATCTATCACAGCACCGCCACCTAAAGAAACCACTGCCGAGGCATTCTTCAACGCATCCAATACTGCTACTTTTTCTAGCTTTCGAAAATTTTCTTCACCGTCTTGGACAAAAATATCACTCACTGATTTTCCAGCGTTACGCTCAATTGCGCGATCGGTATCGATAAAGTCAACTGACAACCGCTTGGCCAGTTCCCTACCAACCGTTGACTTTCCTGATCCTGGAATGCCAACTAACGCACAGGTAGTCATGACACACTTAAATTCGCCAGATAATTTTCTAAATTTCTTCGAGTCTCGCCAACGCTATCGCCACCAAATTTTTCAAGCATGGCGTCTGCCAAAACTAAAGCAACCATTGCTTCTGCAACTACGCCTGCCGCAGGAACCGCACAGACATCACTGCGTTGATGGTGCGCGGTGGCAGGTTCCATGGTTGAGGTATCAATCGTCCTTAATGCTTTTGGAACTGTGCTAATCGGCTTCATCGCAGCACGAACTCGAAGTAAATCACCGGTGGTCATACCGCCCTCAGTGCCCCCAGCGCGATTTGTGCTACGTTGAATTGCACCATCCTTCAATTCCATCTCATCATGCGCTTGTGAACCAAAACGTCTTGCGGTATCAAATCCGTCCCCTACCGCAACTCCCTTGATTGCCTGGATACCCATTAATGCCGCAGCAAGTTTGGCATCAATGCGTCGATCCCAATGCACATAACTTCCTAAGCCTGGTGGCAAGCCAAAAACCACAACTTCAACTACGCCACCCAAAGTGTCTCCCGCCTTATGTGCATTTCCGATCAAATCCTGCATCTGAGATGAAGTTGATGGGTCAACGCACCGAACTGGATCAGCATCGATAATTTCGAGGTCAGTTGCTAAAGGAGTTATTCCCTCTGGAAGATCAACCGTACCAATCGAAACTACATGTGAAATAACGCTAACCGAAGCAACATCGCTTAAGAACTTTTTGGCAACTGCACCAAGAGCAACTCGAGCTGCAGTTTCTCTTGCTGACGCCCGCTCTAATACCGGCCTTGCCTCAGCAAAATCGTATTTCTGCATGCCAACTAGATCAGCATGGCCAGGCCTTGGTCGAGTAAGTGGTGCATTTCGAGCTAACTCGGCTAACTTTTCCGGTTCCACTGGATCGGCCGACATGACATCTTCCCATTTCGGCCACTCCGTATTGTTGATCAATATCGATATCGGCCCACCAATCGATTTTCCATGTCTAACGCCACCCAAAATTGAAACTTCATCTTGTTCGAACTTCATTCGGGCACCACGGCCATAGCCAAGGCGACGTCGAGCAAGTTCGCCCCGGAGATCATCAGTGGTAAGTCCAATTCCAGCTGGCAAACCTTCAATGATCGCGGTCAGGGCAGGGCCATGTGATTCACCTGCAGTGAGCCATCGCAACATGGCGGAAGTTTCTCACACCATCGCAGCCAAGTAGCCAAGCGCAAGGCTAGGGGCGAAAGGAATCCTGCTATTCCAAGATATTGCCCCGATCGCTGCGAGCCCCAATATCGGCACACAACTCATTCCGATAACTAACCAAGCAAGCACTAATTGATCAACCCCCAGAGTCGAGATTGGTAGGGACAGTGCCGTGGCCAGCTTGATATCACCGCCACCTAATGAACCATGGGTAATGGCAGCCACAGCGAGTAGACACAAGAAAACCAACAGAGTGCCCCCTACGCCGAGCCATAAACTTTTCTTCATAACAATGACTAAATGTGCTGTAAAACCTATCCCGATCAGGGCTAACGTCAGATTTCAACCGTCAGGAATTTTTTTAGTTCGAATATCAATTATCGAAATGATAAATAAAATCGGAAAATAGATCCAGATCATTCCTAAGTTATAGCAAGAAGTTTTTGCGGATCACCCTAATTGGGTAATGCATCAAACAAAATTTCTGCCGCAATGCTATGGCCCGTCATGATCTCAATTTGCATAACTGCCTGATGCACCAACATCTCAACTCCCGAAATCACTCTGCCGCCATTATGACTCACTAACCGAGAAAAGTGGCTTTTCGTTGACCCATAAGTTACATCAAGCAAAAATTTAGTTCCGACTACAAAATCACTCATTTCACTTTGTGCCGACATTGGAATAGTGCTTATCAGATTTGATTCACTAATCTTGATTTCATAATTTGGTGTTACACCATAGAGATCCACAAGGTCATTGAGTCGAGACTCATTTCGACCAACTACAGATATATTTGCCACTCCTAACTCCTGAAGCGCGCAGATAGCAGATCGAGCCGTTGCTCCAGTACCAATAACGGTCCAAGGTTCATCGAAATTCGCTGCTGCTCGAATTAAAGTTTGTGTTATGCCATAAACATCAGTGTTTTCAGCGGTAAGTTCACCCCTGCGATAAACCATGGTGTTTGCACTTCGTGACTTATCAACTAATTGACTTCTGACTTCAGCTGATGCAAATGCAACTTCTTTAAATGGCATTGTGAAAGATAAACCGAATACTTCGCCATCGCGCAATTTGTTAATCAATTCTAAACATTCAGATTCGTCAGCCTCAATTGCTGAATATTGAAACGGGAGGTCCAGATATGCGTAGGCAGCATTATGTAACCGCGGCGATAATGAATGAGACACTGGATTGCCTAGCACATGAGCAAATTTAGCTCGATGCAAATCTTCGCTGGAAGCTGATAATGGGTGCATTTCTATCGATTCTCTCGATACCAGGCTTGAAATTCTGCGCGGAACTTTAGAAACTCTTGATAACTACCGGTGAATTTGGTGATTCCTTTATCGGGATTGGTGCTAACAAAATAAAGCCAATCGCCCGCTGGTGGGTTAATAACTGCTGACATCGCCCCCTCGCCGGGTGAACCAATTGGTCCTGGTGGTAATCCCGGGTAACGATAAGTGTTGTAGGGCGAATCTGTCTGAAATTCTGACTCGGTGAACAATAACTTGTTTGTGCCAAGTGCATAATTGACGGTGGCATCAAACTGAAGTGGCATATTTGCTTTAAGTCGATTAAGAATCGTTCTAGCTACTTTTCCAAAATCCGCTGGAAAAGCCTCAGCCTCAACCAAAGAAGCCATAGTTAATAACTCTCTTGGTGTAAAACCGAGGCGTTTAGATTCATTTATCAGGTTTAAATTCCGTTCGGCTTGGAAGAAACGATTAACCATCTCAGTCAGCACCTGATCAATATTTACATTATCTGGAAATTGGTAAGTCGCGGGGTACAAGAAACCCTCCGCAGATTCATCAGCATAATTAGGAAGTTTGGTCGGCAACTCATTTTTTTCGAGCCGTTTTATTGCTGCAATAACTTCGTCTTCGTTAAGGCTTAGGCGTTTTGCCAACAATGCAACTACCGAACTTAGACGTAAACCTTCAGGGATAGCAATGCGCAGTTGCTGTTTGCTCGCCGGATCTAGCAGACGATCAATTGCTTCATCGCTACCCATCCGCAATGCCATTAAATATCTACCAGGTTGAATCAGTTTGGCTTCTTCTCGATCATAGGTAGCAATTGCGAAAAAGGATGCAGCCTCAACCACTCCAGCAGCAGCAAGGATTCGACCAACTTCGGTCAAATTGACACCCGCAGGAATCTCAATGGTTACTTCTCCCTCGCCGTTCCCCGACCAACTCTCTCTTGGTCCAGATTGATAAATCTGAAAGAAGCCAATCGCAATAAAAATTAAGCCAATAACTGCGCCAACTATTAATTGAGACCTACCTAGATCAATCAGCTTCTTCATCACGCTGACGCTTTCGGTCTAGTGCCTGTTCCAAAATAAATACTGCAGCTTGCGAATCAAGCTTTCCCCGTTGCTCCTTTGCAGATATCCCCGCTTGAGTCATCGCCTTACTTGCCATACTGGATGTTAATCGTTCATCGATGAGTACCCAACTCAAATCAGGATAATTTGCTTGCTGTTGCTCAACCCAAGCCTGAATCCCCTGTGCCGCTACCCCAGTTTCGCCTGCCAACGTGATTGGCAAACCGACGTAAACTTCGGTAACGGCATACTCAATTAGCCAATTTGAAAAAATCTGATCAAACTCTGACGGTGAGACCACCGCTAATGGCACAACCAGATTAGTTCCAGGCACTTGTCGGGCCACCCCGATTCGTGCGGTGCCATAATCAATTCCAATGGCAGTCATAATCACTACTTCAGCGATGCGATCACATTAGGCAACTGCTCAATAACAACACTCGGCTTAGCGTCAGCACTAAGAGATCCCTGCGTCATTTCTGGTTTTCCGCCGCCCTTACCGCCAAATTGTGCAGTTATTGCCGCCAATAACTTTCTTGCGTCCAAGATTTCGGATATAGCTCGGTCACCTAAACCAATGATTAATCCTGCGGGCAAAGTTGAAGTTAACGCAACTACTACCGCATCTGGATTGTCGCCTTTAGTTCTAGAGACTAATTCTCGCAATGATTCCAAGTCAAGCTCTGCTGCAAAAGCAAACAGTTTTAAATCTGAAATGAGAGTTGGCTTGCCGACAATATTGCCGGCTTTAGCCAAGAGTTCATTACGTTTCTGTTGTTCTACTGCCTTTTCTGCGTCCTTCAATTTGTTTAATATTGAATCAATTCGTTCAGGCAGATCATCAACTTTCACCTTAAGCAATTCGGTGATTTGATTCAGGATCAAATGCTCTCGTGCCAAAAATGCATGTGCATCAGAACCAACCAACGCTTCAACTCGTCTTATTCCGGCACCAATCGATGATTCAGATAGAAATGTGACTAAACCTAATTGTCCTGAGAAGTCAGTGTGGGTGCCGCCGCACAGCTCCTTAGCCCAATCGCCAATGGAGATTACGCGTACTTCATCTCCATACTTTTCCCCAAATAAGGCCATGGCGCCAATCTGCATCGCTTCAGATTGGCTCATATAAGCCTCTGTAACCGGAAGATTCTCGATCAACAATTGATTTACCCGCTGTTCAACATCCGCCAACATACTCTTTGGAACTGCTTGCGGTGATGGGAAATCGAAACGCAATCTGCCTGGCGCATTCTCGCTTCCCATCTGAGTTGCGCTCTCTCCGAGTTTCTCACGAAATGCCTTATGAATCATATGAGTTGCGGTGTGGGCTCTTGAGATCGCAATGCGACGATGGGCATCAATTTCAGCTGAGACGTTTTCACCAAGACTGAATTCGCCATCAATAACTCGTCCTGAGTGAACATAGAGTCCAGAAATTGGTTGTTGGACGTCATCAATTTCGATGATCGCACCATTTCGGTTAACAATGCGTCCCGAATCACCCAACTGGCCGCCGCCTTCGGCATAAAAAGGCGTTACGGGCAAGACAACTTCAACTTGATCTCCTTGTTTAGCAGACTTTGCAGCTTTGCCGGAAACAATAAGGGCACCTAGATTTGCTTCGGTGCTAGTTTGAGAATAGCCAATGAATTTTGTTCCGCCCACCAGATCGGCTGCTGCTTTGTAAACCGATAGATCAGCAAGTTTCGCTTTTCTACTTTTAGCATCCGCTTTGGCTCGATCTCGCTGTTCATTCATTAACCGCTTAAACCCGTCTGCATCAACAGTTAATCCACGCTCAGCTGCCATCTCTAAGGTTAAATCAAATGGAAAACCGTACGTATCATGCATCTCAAACACCCGATCCGCGGAGATCACATTAACATTAGTTGCTGAAATCTCAGCAACTGCAGTTTCAAACCTAGCTGAACCGCTTTTTAGTGTCTGACGGAAAGAGTTCTCTTCACCAATTGCTGCTGCAACAATTCGGTCGCGATTAGTTTCTAATTCTGGGTACTGATCTTTCATTGAATCAATACTCACGTTAATCAAAGACTCCATACATGGATCTTCTAGTCCAAGTAGACGCATAGATCGAATTACCCGACGCATCATGCGTCGCAATACATAGCCTCGGCCTTCATTGCCAGGAATGACACCATCATTTAGTAAAAAGGCGCAGGTTCTTGCATGGTCGGCAACTACCCGAAGTCGAATATCATCACTTTCTGATTGACCATAAGTGGTGTTTGATAATGCTGCAGCTCGATCCAAAATCATTTTGGTGGTGTCAATCTCGTAAATATTGTCAACACCTTGCAATATTGCAGCCATTCGTTCTAGGCCCATGCCGGTATCAATATTTTTCGCCGGAAGTTCCCCAACGATTGGAAAATCATCTTTACCACCGCCAGCACCGCGTTCAAACTGCATGAAAACTAAGTTCCACACTTCAAGGTAGCGAGATTCGTCTGCTATTGGACCGCCAGGTTTTCCATAGGCTTCACCGCGATCAAAATAAATCTCCGAGCAAGGTCCGCACGGTCCTGGAACTCCCATTGACCAAAAGTTATCCGCCATGCCTCGACGCTGGATTCGCTCCTTTGGGATGCCGATCTGGTTATGCCAGATATCAGCCGACTCGTCATCGTCATGGAAGACCGTTACCCACAGTCGTTCAGGATCAAATCCATAACCACCGTCAGCGACGCTATTAGTTAATAGTCGCCAAGCGAAATCAATTGCACCTGCTTTGAAGTAGTTTCCAAATGAGAAATTGCCACACATCTGAAAAAACGACGCATGTCTTGTGGTTTTCCCAACTTCATCAATATCCAAGGTGCGAACGCACTTCTGTACACTCACCGCACGGTCATATGGTGCTTTGGTTTCACCCAGAAAGAAGGGTTTAAATGGCACCATACCCGCGTTTACCAGAAGGAGTGTCGGATCTGGTGCAATTAATGAAGCGGACGGAACAACAGTGTGGCCTTCTTTCGCAAAAAAATCTAAAAATCGCTGCCTAATTTCAGCGGATTTCATAATTTCTCCACTGGTTTTGCATCGATATTAGCTTCTTTACGTTGGACTGAAGTAATTTCGGTTGGTGCACCGGTGAGCGGATCAGAACCGCCACCAGTTTTTGGAAAAGCAATAACTTCTCTCAAGTTGTCTGCCCCGCTCAAAATCATGCAGATTCGATCCCAACCAAAAGCTATGCCGCCATGAGGGGGCGGGCCAAATTCAAAAGCTTCAAGCAAAAAGCCAAATTTATCTTTGGCTTGTTCCTCACTAATGCCAAGTAACTTAAACACCCGCTGTTGCACCTGGGGGTCGTGGATTCGAATCGATCCACCCCCGATTTCATAGCCATTACAAACTATGTCATAAGCCCAAGCAAGTGCTTTCCCAGGATCTTGATCAAAATTCGCAAGATAGTCCGAATTAGGCGAGGTGAATGGATGATGAACACTGGTCCAGTTGCCATCGTCCGTTAGTTCAAACATTGGTGCGTCAACAATCCAAACGAAAGACCAATCACCGTCTTTGATTAGGCCAAGCTGGGCGGCGATTTCAGCTCTTGTTGCGGCAAGCAGCGATCTTGCTTCATTGGTGGCACCGGCTGCAAAAAATATGGCATCACCGTGCTTTGCCTTGGTCACGGCCAATAATCCATTACGTTCTTCGTCCGAGATGTTCTTTGCTACTGGACCGGTAATTTCCCCGTCTTCACCAACGCTAACCCAAGCCAATCCTTTTGCGCCGCGCTGTTTCGCCCATTCTTGCCATGCATCAAACTGCCGTCTTGATTGCGATGCCCCACCTGGCATCACAATCGCACCAACATATTCTGCTTGAAAAACTCTAAAAGGTGTGTTCTTGAAGAAATCAACCAGTTCGATCAGTTCCAAGTCGTACCGCAAATCCGGTTTATCTGAACCAAATCTTCGCATCGACTCTTCATAGGTCAACCACGGGATTTCACCAATTTGGTAATCAGCCAACTCTTGCCAAAGCGCTCGAACAATCGCCTCGCCTAGCTTGATGATGTCCGACTGTTCAACAAAAGACATCTCAATATCTAGCTGGGTAAATTCTGGTTGTCGATCAGCTCTGAAATCTTCATCACGGTAGCAGCGAGCAATTTGATAGTAGCGCTCTAGTCCTGCCACCATTAGTAACTGTTTATAAAGTTGGGGTGATTGTGGCAATGCATACCACTTGCCTGGTTGAAGCCTTACGGGTACCAAGAAATCTCTAGCACCCTCCGGCGTTGAACGGGTAAAAGTTGGTGTTTCTACCTCGACAAAATTCAACGAATTTAACAGGTCGCGTGCAATTGCATTTGCTCTCGAACGCAACTTCAAGTTGCCCGCCATCTTGGGACGACGTAAATCTAAGTATCGATGCTTCAACCTAATCTCATCGCCAACATCATTCGAATCTTCAATTTGAAATGGCAGAGGGCCAGCAGTAGAAAAAATCTTAATTTCATTAGCCACCAATTCGATCATGCCAGTGATCAAATCCGGGTTTTCATTTCCGGCTGGTCGGTTTTGAATTGTTCCGCTAACTTGGACACACGATTCTGGTTTTAGCGAATGAGCTAACGTTTCATCATGAACGACAACTTGGATCACCCCTGAAGCATCACGTAGATCAAAAAATGCAACGCCGCCATGATCTCGCCGCCGGGCGATCCACCCGGCAGCGCTGACCTGCTGGCCTGCCTGGGTCGCCAATTCAGCACAATTATGTGTTTTCAGCAATGCGATCAAACTTCCTTCATCGAGTTAGCGGCCAAGCCTAGATGTTGTTTGATTCGGTCAGCCAGATCACCAACCGCAACGGATTCTTGTTGGCCAGAATCGAGGATTTTTACGGTGTACTCCCCGCTTTTCACCTCATCTGGTCCAACTAGAACTACGGCATAGGCTCCGTTTCGGTCAGCAACCTTCATGCCGTTCTTTAAATTCTTAGCGTGAGTAATGTGATCTACACACAATCCAGCTTCGCGTAATTTTGCCGAAACTTGGAACGAATCTCCAATAAAATCAGGCGATACCGGAACTACCGCAATTAGCTTTGGTAGTAATTGGGCTAAATCGATTCCTTCAGCTTCTGCTGCCAAGAAAGTTCGATCAACGCCAAGCCCGAAACCAATTCCAGACAAATCTTGGCCACCCAGCGATTGCATCAATTGATCGTACCTTCCGCCACCCCCAATTCCGGATTGTGCACCTAATCCATGATGGACAAACTCAAAAGTCGTTCGAGTGTAATAATCCAAACCGCGTACTAATTTTTTGTTTATCACATATGGAATCTTGAGCAGATCCAGATACGAAATTACCAACTCGTGATATTCCCGACATTCGCTGCAGATGTAGTCAAGCATCAGCGGAACATCAATCAGCAATTGTTGAACATCGGTGCGCTTATCATCCAAGACGCGAAGCGGATTTAGTTCCGCTCGCTTTTTCGTTTCATCATCAAGCGGAAGATTTGCTAGATATTTAGTCAAAATCTCTCGATAGCCTGGGCGGCAGGACTGACAGCCAAGAGAGGTTAATTGCAGTTCAAAATTCTTAAGTCCGATTGATCGAAATGCCGCATCGGCAATTGCAATCACTTCGGCATCCAATGCTGGAGTTTCTGCACCAATCGCTTCAATTCCAACTTGTTGCAGCTGTCGGTATCTACCTTTCTGCGGCCGCTCTGCTCTGAAAAAAGCACCGGCGTACCAAAGTTTCACTGGTAAACCCTGTTGAGTAAGACTGTTTTCAATCACACTTCTAATTACGCCAGCAGTTCCTTCTGGTCGAAGCGCTAATTGGCGCTCTGCTCGATCCGTGAAGGTGTACATTTCTTTGCTAACTACGTCAGTGCTCTCCCCTATCCCCCGACTAAACAAAGTCACGTCTTCAAAATATGGCAATTCAATGTATTTATAGCCAGCTGCGATTGCCGGTGCTGCCAACAACTCTCGCACTAATCGAAACTGATCGCCACTTGGTGGAAAATATTCTGGTACTCCCTTAGGGGCTTGAAGTTGCTCCACGAAATCTATTCCCCTAGGTCTTTTAGGTATGGGTTGTTCAACCGCTCAAATCCAATGGTCGAATTTTCACCATGGCCTGGATATATCAGTGTTTCATCCTGATAACTCGATAGCACATATTTAAGACTTTGCTTCATCTGCTCTGGGCTACCAGAAAATAGATCGGTTCGACCAATTGCTTTTTTGAACAGCAGATCCCCAGTAAATAAATTTTCATTTCCGAATTGAAAACAAACTGATCCAGCGGTATGGCCTGGAGTTGGAACGATCGTGATATCAAAACCTGCGAAACTAAGATTGGTATTCCCGGCAACAGTAATTACTTCCGCTGGTTCGCGCCAAATTTGATTTGGCGTCAATGTTGCTACCACTCCTTGCGCCTCTGGACTTAGCGCCAAGAGTGGATCTGCCAGAAATGCTCGGTCTGAAGCGTGAATTACTGCCGGGATTTCTAAATCATCGACCATCGGCAGCAGATTCCAGGTGTGATCCAGATGTCCATGTGTTATCAAAACCGCTACTGGGCGAAGGTGGTACTCCGCAGTTATCGCTGAGACGTACTCAGCAGCACCTAGTCCTGGATCCACAATCAAGCATTCCGAGTTAGGGCCAGTGGCGACGATATGGCAATTTGTGCCCCAAGGACCCACTGCGGCAGTCTTGATAAACACGATTCTCCCTGTTCTCTTAGGGGTGAGCCTACCTGCCAGATTCCCTTCTACCCGTGCTTGGCACAAAAGCCGAGGCGGTAAAGTTTGAGGTCTGATTTTGCCCCTAGGAGAACAAATGATGTCGCAGCGTCGCAAGCAAGCTCAAGTCGAGGCAGCGAAAGCAAAAAGACGGCGAACCTTGGTCGGTGCACTGGCTGGCATATTGGTAATCGCACTGTTTGCTGGCTTAACCTATTACAACAACGTCGATCGAACTGAAGCTGAAGAGCCAACGCCAGATAATGAACCAGAATTGCTTGCCGAGTGCGATCCAATTGGCACGCCTCGAGTCGATGACATCAAATACGACCAAGCGCCTGCTGCATCTTCCGCAATTGCTCCTGGAACTTTGACTTTCAACACTAACTGCGGTGAAATCGCAATCGAAACTGATCCTGCCGCAGCCCCGGCAACAGTTGGGGCATTTGAAGCGCTCGCAAATGATGGTTACTTCAATCAGACCGTCTGCCACCGACTCACCACCGCGGGAATTTTTGTGTTGCAATGCGGTGATCCAGCAGGAAATGGAACAGGCGGACCTGGCTTTAGCTTGCCTGATGAAAATCTGCCTAACGAAGGCGAGAACAATTATCCGGCGGGCACGGTGGCAATGGCTAATGCTGGCCCAGGTACTGGTGGCTCCCAATTCTTTATTGTTTATCAGGACACCACGCTAGGTCCCAACTACACAATTTTTGGAAAAGTAATTACTGGACTTGATTTAGTGCAACGGATTGCCGCAGTAGGAGTATCGGACGGCGGACAAGACGGAGCACCAGCCCAATCAATAATGATCAATAGCGCAACATACGAGCCGTAAATCGGACCAAAGGAGCAATAAATGGATATCACAATCGCCGCTAAGCACGGTCGCGTAACCGAAGATGGGACCGTCTTCGTTTTCACTATCGACGGCGAACGCCGGGTTGGTCAATACCAAGCTGGTTCGCCGGCTGAAGGGTTGGAATTTTTTGCTCGCAAGTACGTTGACTTAATTGTTGAAGCTGACGTAATGCTGACCCGATTTCGCGATAACCGTGGCGTGCCAGGTCCAGCCAAGGCTTTAGCTGAGAAACTCCGAGCTACCTATGTTGAACCAAATGTCGTTGGAGATCTAACCGCACTACTTCAGAAAGCAGATGAACTTGTTGCAGCCGCTGCCGAACGTGCGGTTGTGCTAACTGAGCAGAAGAAGGAACAGCGTGAACAAACTCTTGCCAAACGAACTGAGCTGGCAAATACCGCGCAATCCCTTGCTGAATCCACGAACTGGAAGCAAACCACTGAGAAATTTGCGGAGATGCTTGCTACATGGAAAGAGCTGCCACGTTTTGATCGAAAAGTCGAACAAGAACTTTGGAGAACCTTCTCTGCAGCCAGAAGCCAATTCGATAAGCGGCGCCGGACTCATTTCGCCCAGCAAGCAAAACTTCGGGCATCTGCTGCTGCGACAAAACAGGAACTAGTCGCCAAAGCGGAAGCGCTAAAGAATTCCTCAGCCTGGGTTGAAACCGCAAGGAAATTCAAAGAGTTGATGGATCAATGGAAAGCTGCTGGACGTGTCGGAAAAAAGGAAGACGAAGAGCTCTGGCACCGATTTAAGGCCGCGCAAGATCATTTCTTCACTCGAAAAAATGAAGACTTAGCAAAGCGAAAAGTAAGTCAAGATGCAAACCTCGAAAAGAAGCAAAGTATTTTGGTTGAAGCGGAAGCGCTGCTGCCAATTACAAACCTAGAGTCTGCTCGAAAGGCCATGCGAGATATCGCTCAGCGCTGGGAACGGGTTGGCCATGTGCCAAGGGAATGGGTGGCAAAGCTTGACGCCAAACTAAAGGTAGTTCAAGATGCCATCGATGAAGCTGTCGCTCGGGAAAACTCCAGAAAAGATCCAGATAAGCATGCTCGGGCAAACTCAACCATCACCTTGTTTGCGGACAAAATTGCGAAATTAGAAGCAGATCTAGCAAGGGCACAAAGTGTTGGCGATCAAGCGAAGGTCACCACTTTGACTTCGGCAATCGAGAGTCAGCGATTGTTGATGAAGGCCGCTGAAGAAGCGTTATCTGATTTCGTGCGTTAAACCCGGTAGACGTCGTAAACGCCGTCTAATCGCTTAACTGCTTGTAGTACCCCTTCGAGGTGTCCTGGATCTGCCAACTCGAACGTAAATCTAGAGAGTGCTACGCGGTCCCTTGAGGTGCTAACTGAAGCCGACAAAATGTTTACCCGCTTTTCGGCCAGTGCAGTGGTGATGTCACTTAGCAAGCCAGGTCGATCAATGGCCTCAGTTTGAATATTTACCAAGAAGACACCGCCAAGCGAGCGATTCCATTTCACTTCAACTAATCGCTCCGGCTCCAAATTAGCCACATTCACGCAATCAGCACGATGTACTGAAACTCCAGATCCCTTAGTTACAAATCCGGTAATCACATCTCCTGGTACTGGTGTACAGCAACGTGCCAATTTAACTAACACATCTTCGACGCCAGTAACTTCAACTGCCGGGCGGTCAACGTCAGTTCGTCGTCGAGGCGGCACGGCGATGCTTGATGATAAATCCTCGGCTAACCCTTCGGTTCCACCATGTGCGGCAATGAGTCTCTTGACCACAAAAGTGGCTGATACTTTTCCTTCGCCGATCATCAAGAAGAGTTGATGCAGATCAGCCGCACCTAATTCTTTGGCAATCATTAATAAAGCATCACCACTCATTAGTTTTTTAAATGGCAAACCTTCGCGACGCATTAGCTTGGTGAGATCTTCCCGACCTACTTCTGAGGATTCCTCCCGGGCCTCTTTAGCGAACCAAGCTTTTATCTTGCTGCGTGCTCTGGGTGATTGAACAAAATCAAGCCAATCGCGATTCGGGCTGGGCTCTTGAGCTTTTGATGTGATGATCTCGATTGTGTCACCATTAAGCAAGGTGTGCTCTAACGGAACCAATCTATTGTTAACTTTCGCACCAACACATCGGTGACCCACTTCAGTGTGCACGGTATAAGCAAAATCAACTGGGGTGCTGCCCTTCGGTAACGCGATCACATCACCCTTTGGCGTAAAGACAAAAACCTCTTCGTTGCCCAAGTCGTAAATCAGCGAATCCATAAATTCTTCGGGATCACTAGTCTCCCGTTGCCACTCTAATAATTGACGCAACCAAGCCATGTCATCAGGACCGGTCTTATTACCAACACTTTGCTGTTTATAACGCCAATGTGCAGCAATTCCCCACTCAGCTGCCCGATGCATCTCAAAGGTTCGAATTTGAACTTCAACTGGTTTACCTGCAGGTCCAATCACGGTGGTGTGCAGTGATTGGTACATGTTCAATTTAGGCATAGCAATGTAATCTTTAAATCTACCTGGCACTGGACTCCAGAGTGAATGAACAATTCCTAATGCGGAGTAGCAATCTTTTAGCGAATCAACCAGTATTCGCACGCCAACCAAATCGTAAATATCTTCGAAATCTCGACCACGTACGATCATCTTTTGATACACCGAGAAATAGTGTTTTGGTCGACTCGAAATCTCTGCTGAAATCTTGGCATCTTTAAGTGACTTTCCAAGAATTTCTTCTACTTTGTGAAGTTGCTCTTCCCGTGCTGGTGTCCGAGTCTCTACCAGTGATTTGATTTCTTCATACATCTTTGGATACATCGCCCGAAACGAAAGGTCTTCTAGCTCCCATTTCAGCGCATTCATGCCTAATCGGTGCGCAAGCGGCGCGTAAATCTCTAACGTCTCTCTGGCTTTTCGCTCTTGATTCTCTCGTGGCATCGCATCGATTGTCTGCATATTGTGTAACCGATCAGCTAACTTAATTACCAATACTCGAATATCTTTCGCCATTGCGACTACCATTTTGCGCACTGTTTCGGAAGCAGATGAGGCGCCATATTTGACCTTATCTAACTTTGTGACACCATCAACCAATCCAGCTACTTCGGCGCCAAAATCTCGCTCAATTTCAACTAAGCCGTAATCGGTGTCTTCAGCAGTGTCATGAAGCAGCGCTGCGATTATTGACGCTGGTGGCATGCCCAGCTCGGCCAAATTCATGGTGACTGCAAGTGGGTGAGTTATGTATGGCTCGCCACTGCGCCGGAATTGCCCCTCGTGGGCCGCCTTAGCAACTTCATAAGCCCGAATAATGGTTTCAGTGTCAGCTTTGGGATAAAAGGATTTAACTGCCTTAAGCAGCGGTTCAAGTTCTTTAGGCGCCGGGGCTTTGAGGCCAGCAACTCTGGCAATTCGAGCGCGACGAGACAGGCTTGGTTCCGGCTTTGCTGCAGCCGGTTGCTTGATGGTCTCGCTCATGGCACGCTCCTAGCAGGTGCAGTGTAGAGCAAAACTTAATCAGCGAAGTCGGCGCGGCTTTCGCTTAGGTTGATTTCGCGGTCCGCCCTGTTGGGCATATTTAACTCTGGTTTCGGATTTGGTAACCGCATATGGATCAATTCCAGTTGTCTCAATCGCTTCTCGCCTAGCTGCAACTTTTTCATTATGGACTTTAATCTGTGGATCGCTTTGCTTGAGATCAGTCAAGATTGGAGTTGCAATAAAGATAGAGGAATAAACACCAGCTGCGATACCAACAAACAGCGCAATCGCGAGATCCTGCAACGTAGAGGCACGTAACGCAAAGGCACCAATAAACAAAATGCCTGCCACTGGCAATATTGCCACCACTGACGTATTGATACTTCGAAGCACCGTTTGGTTTACCGCAAGATTTGCCGCTTCAGCGTAGGTTGAACCTGTTTGCAGCGTTACGCCTTTCACATTCTCTTTAACTTTGTCAAAGACCACCACGGTGTCATAAAGTGAATATCCCATAATCGTCAAAACACCAATAGCCGTCGCTGGCGTTACTTCAAATCCAAACAACGCATAAACACCAATTGTTACTAGCAGGTCATGCATTAGCGCAATAAATGCGGCAACTGCCATTCTAAATTCAAAATAGATACTCAAGAAAATCATCACTAGCACCAAGAAGACCAAAAGACCGGTTAATGCGGTTCTAGTGATATCAGCTCCCCAGGTAGGTCCTACCGAGCGAACCGTGATTTCCGTAGCAACTGAGCTAGTGATTTCAGCGATCTGATTTGTAACTTCGGCCAATTCAGCTGAAGTTAGTTCTTCAGTTTGAATTGAAACTCGATCACTTCCAACCGACTGCGCAATTACTTGCTGTAATCCAAGATCTTCCAATTCGGTTCGAACCTCGTTTGCCGGCTTATCGGACTGAGTAATAAATTCAGTACCGCCTCGAAATTCAATACCCAATTTGAGCCCATTCGTGGCTAACCCAGCGATCGAAACAGCAAGAATTACAACAGCGAACGAATACCAAATCTTTCGACGCTTTATAAAATTAATTGATCGGGTTCCATAGTAAAGCTGATTACCAAATGCAGCTAAGCTGATCATAACTTTGCTCCTTCTGGTAGTGCGCTGCTTGGAATACCAGCATGTAACCGTTTTTCAGAAATACCGCTCAAGGTTCCAACCGCTAATCTTGACCGACCAAAAAATACACTGATTGGACGGGTGAACCAGAACGCCACCAAGATATCAATTACGGTGGCAAGACCCAGCGCAAACGCAAATCCCTTGACCGCACCCACGCTAAGGAAATAAAGCACTAGTGCTGCTAATAACTGAACAAAATCTGCTGCTAGCAAAGTTCGACGAGCACGAACCCATGCCGCATCTATCGCATTTCGAACCGTCTTGCCACTTCGAATCTCATCACGAATTCGCTCGTTATAAACCACAAATGTATCGGCAGTGATGCCGATTGCAACAATCAAGCCAGCAACACCTGCCAGAGTCAAGGTAAATCCAATCGATCGACCAAGCAGAACCACGGCGAAATAAGTTAAGGCTGCAGCCAACGCCAACGAAATTACGGCAACCAAACCAAGCATTCGGTAATACAAAATCAAATAAAATACAACCAGCGCCAAGCCAATTGCACCAGCTAGCAAACCTGAACGGAGCTGCTCCACACCTAGCGTTGGCGAAACCGCATTAACTTCAGCAATATCTAGTGCGACTGGCAATGCACCATATCGGAGCACCGATGCCAAAGCTTTTGCTTCCTCAGGTGTAAAGGTGCCAGTGATCTGGGCCTGACCGCCCAGGATTGGTTCTGAGAAGAATGGTGCAGATACCACTAGGCCATCAAGCACAATTCCAAATCGATTTTGCGGCGATGGTAATGAATAAATTCGCTGCGAAACATCGGCTAACGCACGCGCACCTTCAGCGTCGAAATCAAGCGTGACTACCCAAGATCCAGTGCCACCCTGCGCTGGTAATTGCGCTTGTGAATCATCAATTCGCTCACCAGCAATAAACGTTGGTGCCAAGATAAAAGTTTCGCTACCGTCCTGGGAGCAAGTAAGCACGTATTTAGTGGCATCAAGCGCCACGCCACCTTGCAAGGCATCTTCGGTAAAGCAAGTCGCGGTGGCAAATGATTCGGTCAGCTCTGCTTCCGTTGCTGCTTCAATTGGCAACGCAATCGGGGTTTCGCCTTCGGCTGGAGCCGATGAGGTTCGTGCTTGGACCACTTCGCGAAATTCAAGTAAAGCTGTTTGTTTCAATAAATCTGCAATTCCCTGTTGATTTACCCCTGGCACCGAAACCACAATGGCAGATTCATTTCCGCTGCCTTGCGCAGTTACTTCCGCTTCTGCTACACCAAAAGCATTCACGCGTTGCCGCATAATGCTTACCGTCTGATTCAGTTGATCTGGTGTAATCGCAGCTGCGCCTTCAATAACTCGCGGAGTCAAGATAACTTGGGTGCCGCCCTTAAGATCCAAGCCCAATTTCGCAGCTGGACTAGTCGATGGCCAGAACGTTGCCGCCGCCATACTCACGGTGATAATGGTCAGCAGCAATAGCGCTCGCCATGGTTTTGGCGCAGTCTTCGTGCTCACACACACTCCTTGGATTTCGGGCCAATAGGCACGGTGGCAGAGTATTCCCTATGAGGTGGAGAATCGACTGCTCTGGGTAGAAAAGTTGCCAATTTCCTCAGGAATTTTCACCGTGAAAGCGCAGTTGCGTGTCACGATTAGGTGCGACCCCACCAGCCACCTGATAACCCAGATCGGTTGCCACCCTTCCCCTGGAAGTGCGACCAAGAAGTCCCTGACGAACCAAATACGGCTCCACCACCTCGGAGATAGTGCTCATCTCTTCCCCAACTGCAATAGCTAGCGTGGACAAACCAACTGGGCCGCCGCCAAATTGAGTTACCAATGCTTGCAGTACTGCACGATCTAATCGATCCAATCCAGCTGGGTCGATCTCGTATAAATCCAAGGCAGCCTTTGCGGCGGCCAGATCGATCGCGCCATCCGAATTAACACTCGCCCAATCTCTAACTCGGCGTAGCAATCGATTCGCAATTCGAGGAGTCCCGCGTGATCGCATTGCAATTTCATGTGCCCCAGCATCATCAATAGTTAAATGCAGTAACTCGCTACTTCGTACAATTATTTGTTTAAGTTCAAGTACTTCATAAAAATCCAAATGAATGGTAAGCCCAAAACGATCTCGGAGCGGTGACGGCAAAACTCCAGCTTTAGTAGTTGCACCGACTAAAGTAAATGGCTCGATTTGCAACGGCACAGCAGTTGCACCAGGACCTTTGCCGACCATGACATCTACTCGAAAATCTTCCATTGCAAGATACAACATTTCTAAAGCGGGCTTTGCGGTGCGATGGATTTCATCGATAAAAAGCACTTCGCCGTTATTAAGCGACGTGAGCACTGCCGCTAGATCACCAGCGTGGGTAATTGTTGGGCCAGAGGTTACTCGTAGCGGTACCCCAAGTTCTTTTGCAGTAATGGTTGCCAATGTGGTTTTTCCTAAACCAGCAGGTCCGCTCATCAACATGTGATCTGCAGCAGCACCTCGGGAAATCGCTGCCTTTAAGGCGACGCTTAATTGCTCTCTAGCTCTAATCTGCCCAACGAACTCGTCAAGATTTGCGGGGCGCAGAGCAGTCTCTACTAAAACGTCATCATCATGTGCAATCGGATCGATTAGTTCGTCATCGTTCATGATTTTGCTAGTTTAGCCAGCGCGGCTCGCAATAATGCCGCAGTATCTAAATTTGGCTCGCTTATCTCATTCAGGGTTTGTCTGGCTACCTTCTCACTCCAGCCCAAATTGATCAGAGCATTGACCACATCGGAATTACTAACTTCCTGACCGATAATTTTTACTTTATCGCTTAACTCAAGAATGATCCGACCAGCACTTTTTTTGCCCAGCCCTGGAACAGCAGTCAGCGCACCCTCATCCCCGGAGGCAATAGCATTGCTAAGACCGGCAATACCTAAGACGCTTATTGTCGCCAGTGCGGTCTTCGGCCCAATTCCGCTGATGGAATTCAATAGTCGAAACCAACTCCGTTCTTCAGCTGTTTGAAAACCATAAAGTAGCCAAGCATCTTCGCGAACTAGGAGTTCAGTATGCACGTGACAAGAATTGCCAACTTCAAGCTGAGTTAATGCATTAGCTGAAACTGTGACATTTAATCCAATGCCTGCTCCAGGCAATTCAATCACGACTTGATTTCCATCGAGCTGAATGACTTTACCGCTCAGAAAGCTAATCATTTCGCTTCACTTTCGGCACTCGTCGAGCAGCAAATGGAGTTGGAGATGGCTGCGCGTCATGCATTCGCCAAGCATGGCAGAGAGCTAAAGCAATTGCGTCGGCTGCATCGGCGGGTTTCGGAATTTGATCCAAATTAAGCAACGCCTGCACCATCTTCCCAACCTGACGTTTATCACTTCGACCAGAACCAGTGACAGCCGCTTTTACTGCCGTTGGCGTATAAGTGAATGATGGAATGCTTCTTCGCTCCGCGGCAAGCAGTGCCAGTCCCCCAACTTGTGCCACACCCATCACAGTTCGTAAATTCTGCTGAGCAAAAACTCGCTCCAGTGACAGCGCAGCTGGCTTAAACTTATCCATTACAAATTCAATTCGATTTGAGATTTCTAACAGTCGCTGAGCTGGGTCTTGTTCGCTATCCGTAGTGGCGACTTCTAAATGTACCAAAACTCCACCTTTGCCAGGAGCGGCATCGACTACAGCAATGCCGCAACGAGTAAGTCCTGGGTCAATGCCGATTACTCGCACTACGCCTGTGCCATAGCTCGATCAGATGCTTCAAAATTAGCAAAGACAGTCTGCACTTCATCACTATCTTCTAATGCTTCAATAAGTTTAAAGATCTTTTCCGCAGTTTCATCATCAACTGGGACAGTCATTGAAGGAACGAAGGAAGCTTCAGCGGATTCATAATCAATTCCAGCATGCTGTAGCGCTGTTCTAACTGCGACTAAATCAGTGGCTTCACAGATGATTTCAAATGTGCCATCCAGATCGTTTACCTCTTGCGCGCCAGCATCTAACGTAGCTTCCAAAATTTTATCTTCGGTTGCACTTTCGGCTGCAACTAATACCACGCCTTTTCGATTAAACAAATATGAAACTGAACCAGCGTCAGCCATAGAACCGCCATTGCGAGTCATTGCAACTCTTACTTCGCTTGCCGCGCGGTTCCGATTGTCAGTTAAGCATTCAATTAGAACTGCAACACCACCTGGGGCATAACCTTCATAGAGAATAGTCTGGTAATCAGCACCGCCAGCTTCTAAGCCAGCACCGCGCTTTACAGCGCGATCAATGTTGTCATTAGGAACTGACGATTTCTTTGCTTTTTGGATTGCGTCGTAAAGTGAAGGGTTGGAATCTGGGTCAGGTCCACCAATCCTGGTAGCCACCTCGATATTTTTCACAAGCTTGGCGAACAATTTTCCACGCCGCTTGTCAATAATCGCTTTCTTGTGTTTGGTTGTCGCCCATTTGGAATGGCCTGACATATCTACCCCTCAATTCCAATTAATGGTGTAACTCTACGAGATTTTCCCGGCAACGAGGTCGACAAAGTATCGATGAATCGGACTTTCTAGGCCGAGTTCTGGGTGAAAACTAGAAGCCATAGCCCGGCCAGAGCGCACCAGAACCGGGGTTTGTTCCCCTGAGCGAGTTAAGGCTGCCAGCACCTCGACCCGATCGCCAATTCGTTCAATTTTAGGAGCACGAATGAATACGCCATGAAGTTCCGGAAATGCCCTGCTCTCCAACTGAGTCTCGAAGGAATCAACTTGTCGCCCGAAACCATTTCTTCTAACTGACATATCAATAGCGCCAAACGAAATCTGGTCTGATCTGCCATCCAGAATTTCACTTGCCAGCAAAATCATTCCAGCGCAGGAGCCATAAACAAACATTCCTTCAGCGAGCTTTGTTTCTATCGCTTTATCAAGTCCAGTGGATTTCGCTAATAGCGACATCGTGGTTGATTCGCCACCTGGAATTATTAACGCATCAATTTCTTGTAATGCTTCAACTGAGCGAATCTCAGTTGCAGTTACACCTAGCCGTGCCAAGGCTTGAATGTGCTCGCGGAAATCGCCTTGCAGCGCTAATACGCCAAAGTTCATAACTACCAACCGCGCGTTGCGTATTTCTCCGATTCAGGCAACGTGTCGATGTTAATCCCAACCATCGCTTCACCCAGGCCACGTGATACATCACCAATCTTTTTTGCGTCCTGATAATGCAAAGTTGCCTGGACGATGGCGGCAGCTCGTTTAGCTGGATCGCCACTCTTAAAGATGCCCGAGCCTACAAAAACACCCTCGGCTCCAAGTTGCATCATCAATGCGGCATCAGCTGGGGTTGCAATTCCGCCAGCAGTGAACAGAACTACCGGAAGTTTTCCAGTTCGCGCAACTTCAGCAACAAGTTCATACGGCGCCTGGAGGTTCTTTGCGGCTGTGAACAACTCTTCTTCGCTCATCACGGTAAGTCGACGAATGTCGCCAAGAATCTGACGCATGTGTCGAGTTGCCTCGACAACATTGCCGGTGCCAGCTTCACCTTTTGATCGAATCATGGCTGCGCCTTCAGTTATCCGCCGTAACGCTTCCCCTAAATTCGTTGCACCGCAAACAAAAGGCACCGTGAACTTCCACTTGTCAATGTGATTGGCTTCATCTGCCGGGGTTAGTACTTCAGATTCATCAATGTAATCAACACCTAAAGATTCCAGAACTTGTGCTTCAACAAAATGTCCAATTCGAGCTTTTGCCATTACCGGAATTGATACCGAATTAATAATTCCTTCAATCATGTCTGGATCAGACATGCGCGCAACACCGCCTTGCGCACGGATATCGGCAGGTACTCGTTCTAGTGCCATGACTGCCACTGCTCCGGCATCTTCGGCAATCTTTGCCTGTTCTGGAGTGACCACATCCATGATCACGCCACCCTTGAGCATTTCGGCCATGCCGCGCTTAACTAGCGGCGTTCCCTTTACAGTTTCAGACATTAAGCACCCTTCAATTAGGGCGCAATGTTACGCGACGGGGCGAGAACCGCCAGCGCAGTCCTCGCCCCGAACAATGTTTTACGCGATCTACCAGGTCGGCAGAGTTGGCAACGGCGGAATCTCAACCGGTGCTGAAGCCGCAGGCTTTGTCGCCTTTGGTTTTGCTGCTGCGGACTTCTTTACAGTCTTTTTAGGCTTGGCAGCTTTTTTCTTGGTTTTCTTTGCCGTCTTCTTTGGTTTGGCGGTTTTCTTTGCGGTTTTTTTAGCCGCCTTTTTCTTTGCTGCTTTCTTTACTTTCTTTTTGGCAACCTTTTTGGCTTTCTTCTTTGGTGCCTTGCGAACAGCTTTTTTAGCAGTCTTCTTTGCAGATATCTCTACTGCTTTTTTAGTTGAACGCTTCTTAGTTGCTTTTTTTGCAACGCGCTTCTTGGTAGCCTTCTTTGCGGCCACATTTCCTCCCCGAATTAGGCGTCACGTCTGACGCACATCGCATATTTTGAACTATCTCTAACTACTTTGGCAATCTGAAATTGCTACTGAATTGTCAACGCAGAATCATCAAAATCAACATATTTTGGCGCTGTTGCACGGCCAGCTAGCCGAAGCCATCTTGAGATTCGCCAACTTCGCAAATACAAAGTTGCTCTGACCGCTTCGTTATACATCCGTCTGGCGTCCTGCAGTCTAAGTTGGGTGCGATCTAAGGAAATTGATATTGGCTCCAATTGCATGACCCTAGTTAACTCAGATTCCGCCAGTAGGTGACTTGGTGAGAAAAGTTTGGTTTCGGCTGCTTTCTTAGCCGTCAACGCTGCTCGTCGAACTTCATCATTGGGTGAGGCCAAGGCGGCTTCATAACGCTCATTGCATCGACGCCACAATGTGGTTCGCGCGCTACTTACTCTTCGGTGCAATTTATCCAATCGCCCAGCAACTTGAGATGAAAAAATCAAAATAATAATCAATGAAATCAGTAGCCAGGTCCAGAATGTCATCCGATCCCCTGCAATTGTCTTCCCCATCGTCCAATAAATAGATGAGACAAGTCCTCCCGGACTCGCTCTCCCGCTAACCGGGCTGAGTCATAGCAATCTAAAATTCGATCAGTAACCAATTCCCAGTCATACCGCCAAACTAGTTGCGATGCATAATTTGCGTACTCCTTTAGTTGAGCCGG
>JBMTAF010000001.1:0-71160 GCA_049428425.1 Candidatus Nanopelagicales bacterium | reverse complement strand
ATTTTGACGGAAGCTCCAGCTTTAGTTAATGCTTTTTCAGCTGATCGGATATTGCCTGAGCCATAATCAAGCACTACAACGAGAGGTTGTTTCACAAACTGCCTTTAGTTGACGGCACCCCGGTCACTCTGGGATCAATTGCAACCGCTTCACGAAGTGCACGACCAAAACCTTTACATTGCGCCTCGATGATGTGGTGGCTGTTGCGCCCACTCAACATTTTGACATGAAGACAAATCTTCGCTTCAGCACTAATTGATTCAAAAACGTGCCTAGTCATGGTGGTGTCGTAGTCACCAATTAACTCGACTAGGTCAGGCTCTTCATGCACACAATACGGACGGCCACTTAAATCTACGACTACTTGAGCTAACGCCTCATCCAGCGGAATCAAAGCAGAGCCGAATCTCTTAATGCCATGTTTGTCGCCCAATGCCTCTCGGAGTGCCTGACCAAATGCAATCGACGTATCCTCAACTGAATGGTGCGAATCAACATGTGTATCGCCAGTCGTAGTTACCTTAAGATCGATCCCGCCATGTTTAGATATCTGCTCCAGCATGTGATCAAAGAACCCGACGCCTGTCTTAATTTCTGACAGGCCAGTACCATCGAGATTCAATTCGAGTGAGACTTCAGTCTCTTTGGTCTTACGAACCACTTTTGCTGTTCTGCTCATTGCGTCTCCTCTGAGTTACTGGCTAAGTATTCACCAATAGCGGCAATAAACCTTTCGTTCTCGGTCGGAGTTCCACAAGTGACTCTTAGCCATCCGCTAATTCCAACATCACGAATCAGAACCCCTTTATCCAAGAGAAACTGCCACACTTTAGTTTGATCACTAAATTTTCCGAAAAGTATAAAATTCGCATTGGAATCGATAACCGTAAGCCCCTGCTGCCGAAGTGCTTGAGTAATCAACTCTCGTTGGTTTTTCAACTCGTCCACTTGTTGGTCTAAATCACCTGAATCTGCCAATGCCGCGAGCGCTGCTTGCTGAGTCAGGGTTGAGAGGTGGTAGGGCAACCTCACCAATTGAAGCGCAGAAATCATTTCAGTTGAGGCAGCAATGTATCCAAGACGAATTCCAGCAAATCCAAACGCTTTACTCATAGTTCTAACGACAGCAAGTCTGGGGTGAGAAGCCAATAACGTTATCGCTGAGGGAGTATCGGAAAATTCCGCATAAGCTTCGTCGACCACCACAATCCCATTGGTCATTTCATGAATCATGGTAATCAATTCCAGATCCGTTGTATTTCCAGTTGGATTGTTCGGAGTGCAGACGAAAACCAAATGTGCAGCAGCCAATTCGCTGGGCAAGTTAGTGCCGTCAATGTCGTAATTTTGGTCTCGAGAAACTGCAATCCATTTTGTATGGGTTAATTCAGCAATAGCTGAGTGCATCGAGTAAGAGGGTTCAAATCCAATCGCAAACCGATTTGGTCCACCAAATAATTGGCATAACTGCAGAAGAACTTCGTTGGATCCGTTTGCTGCCCAGATTTGATCACCTGACAAGCTAACCCCTGTTTGTTTAGTCAGATAACTGGCTAATGCAGCGCGCAATTCAATTGCATCACGATCTGGGTATCGATTAGCAGTTTCAAGTGCTGGGTTTAATCGCTGACTTACCGCCTGAACAAATTTCTCATCATGCGGATAAGGGTTTTCGTTTGTGTTTAACCGCACTGGAACATCTAATTGCGGAGCTCCGTAAGGCTTTTTGTGGATAAATTCCGGTCGAATCGGAAGTTGGTTACTCATCGCGAGCTGCTAACCTGATGTTTACCGCTTCCCAGTGCGCTGGCAAATCTTCACTCAGGGCTAAAGTCCGCAACATATCCGCTGAATTCACTAAAGCTTCATTCGAGTATTCGATGAAGTTGACTAGTTTAAGAAAAGTCAACACACTCAAACCTGCAGTATGGCAAGCACAACCACCAGTTGGCAGAACATGGTTCGAACCAGCGAGGTAATCACCCAATGAAACCGGGCTATAGTTACCAATAAAGACGGCGCCAGCGTTCTTAACCTTTTCCGCAACCTGGCGAGCATTTGCCGTGTGTATTTCTAAGTGTTCTGCTGCATAGCTATTGGAAACTTCAATTGCAGCATCCATCGTGTCAACTAGAATCGCCATAGACTGTACGCCAGTTAATGCCTGCGTAATACGTTCCTTGTGCTTGGTTTTTGTAATTTGAATTTCTAATTGTTGATTTACTTGATCAATCAACTTTTTGCTGGTGGTAATTAGAACTGCGGCCGCAACTACATCATGCTCAGCTTGCGAGATCAAGTCCGCTGCAACAAATTTCGGGTCTGCGCTTTCATCGGCAATTATTCCAACTTCAGTTGGGCCAGCTTCCGAATCAATTCCTACGGTGCCAGCAAGTGCGCGCTTGGCTGCAGTGACATAAATGTTTCCAGGACCGGTAACCAAATCAACTGTGTCACAACCAATGCCGTATGCAGCCATAGCAATCGCCTGTGCACCGCCGACCGCGTAAATCTCTGAGATACCTAATAGTCCAGCCGCAGCCAAAATTGATTTATGTGGCCAGCCGTGATTCATCTCGTTTGGTGGACTCATGATCATCATGCTGCCAACACCGGCAACTTGAGCAGGCACAACATTCATCACCACGCTGGATGGATATGCAGCGCGACCGCCCGGTACATACAGTCCAACTCGTTCAATAGCCCGCCAATGACCCGTAACTAATCCCCCGGAAATTACTTCGGTTTCAATTTGTGTTGGCAACTGAGCTTTGCTCACCACGCTTACTCTCGACGCTGCCTCCAGGAGTGCAGCTCGGAAGTCTTCAGTCGAGTCAGCAACGGCTTGATCAATCACTTCTTGCGGTACGCGAAGAGATTGCGGTCTGATGCCGTCAAACTTTTCGCTCAAGCTCAAAACCGTTTCTTGAGTTCCTACTCGAACTTGTTCGATAATTTCTTTGGTTGCTGCCATGACTGAGTCGACATCGATTCGGGATCGTGGCACTTCTAACCGTCGCTTTATCCCGGTCGGCCAATTAGCTCCGGTTAAGTCCCAGGTGCGCAACATGCAGATAATTCTAGAAGGCTTAGGCTATTGCTGATATGACTGATGACTTTGCCGGCAATTCCAGCCACCTGTTACGGGTGCCACTGTTTCCCTTACCTACGGTTTTAGTGCCTGGTTTGGTAATGCCATTAGTTCTGTTTGAACCAAAATACCTCAAGTTAGCCGAGAATTTAATGGAGCAGGACGAGCCAGATAGATATTTCGGAATCGTAAAAACCATGCCAAAAGTCATCGGAACTGCCGATATATCGATAAACACGATCGGCACCATAGCTCAAGTGCAATCTCTAAATTTGCGCGCCGACAATCAATGGGACCTAGTCGCGGTAGGCAATCGAAAATTTCGCATCCTTGACCTGCACCACGACCTGCCATACTTAACTGCAGATATTGAACTTCTACCAGCAGAAACACCTGAAACTGATGCCAGCGAAGCTACTATTGCAAGCGTGCTCCAGGCCTTTGACAATTATCGTGAGTTACTTGGAGTTAGTGTTCAAGAAAATAGTGACTTACCCGACGATGGTACGACGCTCTCCTATTTGATAACCGCAGCCGCCATGTTTAGCTTGGACGAAAAACAAGCGTTGTTAGAAATACACAGCAGTGAAGAAAGATTGCGACGAATTGTGCAACTACTTAAACGTGAATACTCGCTCATCTCACAGATCCGATGCCTACCAACATTTGAGCCGGATTACAGTATTAACGTTAACTAGCCATCGTTCGTGGTGGCGTTAGGCAGTTTGCGCCAAGTAGTTGTTTCAGATCGCTATAAAGTCCAGGACTCACTGAAACACTTAAATTTGCATCAAGTCGCAACGCCGTGGTGTGGTCAGGGTGAATCACTTCCAGATGGACTTCGGTGGTGCCAACATGGCTGGCTAGCACGGCTTTAAGTTTTTCCACTAACGGTGGCACCAAACGTTGCGCTGGAACATAAAGTTTCAAAGCTCCAATCGGCATTTCCTGGAATTGTGGCACCATAATTTCAACAGCAACAAATTTTGGTGCATCCTCTTCGCGTTTATCTAATCTGCCACGAATCTGCAATATCGCATCTTGAGTTAATAGTTGACCATACTGCGAATAAGTCTGCGGGAAAACCATTACATCAATTACGCCATCTAATGATTCCAGAGTAACGATTGCCCATGAAGCACCTTGTTTTGTTACTTTGCGCTGAATTGCAGAGATCATGCCGGCAACCAACACAGCTCGCTCGTGGGGTAGCTCATCATTCTGGATATCCGCTATTGAAACATCGCTATTCGCACTGATCACGTGTTCAAGACCGAATAACGGATGATCACTGACATAAAGGCCAAGCATCTCTCGCTCATAATTGAGCAAAGTGGTCTTATCCCACTCCGGCAGATCTGGAATATTAACTACTTGATGTCCAGCCACTGGTTCACTAATTCCACCAAAGAGGTCGAATTGTCCGACCGCTTCCGCTCTTTTGGTTTCAGTTACCGCGTCAATCGCATCTATGTGAATTGCAAGTAATGCTCTGCGGGCGTGATTCAATGAGTCGAAAGCGCCAGCCTTAATCAATGATTCCAACACCCGCTTATTACAAACGGTAATCTCAACTTTATCTAGAAAATCTTGAAACGAGGTGAAGTTTCCTTTAGTTTCTCGAGTGCGAACGATGCTTTCAACTACTCCTTCGCCGACATTTCGCACAGCCGACAAGCCAAAGCGGACCGCTTCGCCAACCGTAGTGAAGTCAACAAAAGAAGCATTTACATCAGGCGGTAGAACGCTCACGCCCATTCTTCTGGCTTCATTCAAATAAATTGCCATCTTGTCTTTATCGTCTTTAACGCTAGTTAAGAGTGCTGCCATGTATTCCGCCGGATAATTGGCTTTCAAGTATGCCGTCCAATATGACACCAAGCCATATCCGGCCGAATGCGCCTTATTAAATGCATAGTCGCTAAACGGAACTAGCACTTCCCACAGCTTTAAAATTGCAGCTTCACTAAAGCCACGCTCTATCATGCCATTTTTAAACGGCTCAAATTCTTTTTCCAGTTTATCTTTTTGTTTTTTGCCCATGGCGCGGCGGAGCAAATCGGCAGTACCCAAGGTGTAGCCAGCAAGTTTCTGGGCTATCGCCATAACTTGCTCCTGGTAAACAATCAAGCCATAAGTTTCATCCAAAATCTCAGCTAGTGGCTCTGCTAGCTCAGGGTGAATTGGCTTGTTTGGCTCTCTGCCATTTTTTCGATTCGCGTAATCGACGTGAGCGTTAGCGCCCATCGGGCCAGGTCGATAAAGCGCGATAACGGCCGAGATATCATCAAATGAATCTGGCTGCAGCAATTTCAGCAAAGCACGCATCGGCCCGCCATCAAGTTGGAAAACACCTAAAGTCTCACCTTTGGAAAGCAATTCAAAGGTTTTTGCGTCGTTTAACTCCAACTCTTCTAGCACGATCGTCTCATTGCGGTTACGCTTAATATTTGCCAGGCATTCATCAAGCACCGTCAGATTTCGTAGACCTAAGAAATCCATTTTTAACAATCCAAGAGATTCGCATGCACCCATATCAAACTGTGTGATGATCGATCCATCATCTCGACGCCAGATTGGGATTACATCAAGTAATGGTTCGCGACTTAAGATCACACCTGCCGCGTGAACTCCAGGTTGGCGCTTGAGCCCTTCAAATCCCCTAGCGGTATCGACGACTTTGGTAACGTCTGGGTCTACTTCATACAAACTTCTAAACTCAGCAGACTCTTGATAGCGCGAGTGGCTTGAATCAAACATTTCCTTAAGTGACACATCTTTACCCATAATTGGTGGCGGCATCACTTTTGTAATTCGATCAGAAACTGCATATGGATATCCCAGTACTCGAGCTGAGTCTTTTACCGCGGCTTTTGCCTTAATCGTGCCGTAGGTAACAATCTGAGCAACTCGATCATCACCGTAGGTGTCGGTCGCATAACGAATCATTTCGGATCGTCGACGTTCATCGAAATCGATATCGATATCGGGCATTGAGATTCGATCTGGGTTTAGAAAGCGCTCGAACAATAAGCCGTGCTTAATCGGATCTAGTTCGGTAATCCCTAGCGCCCAAGAAATAACCGATCCAGCAGCTGATCCTCGACCAGGACCGACTCGAATCGAATTAGCCTTTGCATGTCGTACTAAATCTGCTACTACCAAGAAATAGCCAGGGAATCCCATTTGACTGACTACTTGAATCTCATACTTTGCTTGATCAAGATGCTGTTGAGTTGGCTTACCTTTGAAACGTTGAATTAGCCCTTTCTCAACTTCTTGAATTAGCCAAGTTTCTTCAGTGTGACCTGCGGGAACTGGGAATCGAGGGAGTAAATTCGCACCTTCATTAAACTCAACCGCGCAACGTTCGGCTATTGCTAAGGTGTTGCTTAACGCTTCTGGATAGTCTCCCCACACCGCTCGCATCTCGGCGGCAGATTTAATATAAAAATCTCGAGCGTCAAACTTGAACCGATTTGGATCAGCCATCGTCGTTCTAGTGCCAATACAAAGCAGCGCTTCATGTGCATCTGCATCAGCTGCATGGACATAATGCGTGTCATTTGTCGCTAAAAGTGGAATTGCTAGCTCTTTTGCTAATCGCAGCAAATCGTCCCGATGTCTGCGTTCTATTTCAATACCATGATCCATTAACTCACAGTAGAAGTTATCTTTACCAAAAATTTATTGTAATATAGCGGCGGTTACCTTTGCTTTGTCGTATTTTCCAGCTTGGAGCCATCGGTTAACTTCACTGCTGGGACATCCCGTAGTTGCAATCAATCCGGTTGCGTATCTTTCTAGCAGTTCAAAATCCATTCGTGGTTTGTAGTAATAACCCTCAATACTTGCTAGCGAAGATAATCTAAATAAATTGTGCATTCCAGCAGTGGTTTCGCTAAGTAACGTGATATGGGTATATGCACTACTTCCTCTGGCTAGCCCTTCTGCTACGTCTTCAACCCCAATTGCACCAAATTCAAACGGGGTTCGGTTCGCTCTTCCCTGGGGAGCGTAATAACCCTCCAAGCCAATGATTGGGTTTACTCCCACTGCTTTACATTTCTTGTAAAACTCATATGCGCCAAACAGATAGCCATGATCGGTAATCGCAATTGCTGGCATTTGCTGCCGCGCTACTTCGGCCGTTAAGTCATCTAATCGAGCAGCACCGTCAAGCATCGAGTACTCAGTGTGCACATGCAAGTGCACAAATGAGTCACTCATGATTTTTCCTATCTCGCCTCGATCTTGCAACCCTAATCACTCTGCTCCAGAAATTAAGGATTGACGCTAACTCAATTTAGAACTTCTGCCAAGATTTGTTGTGCTTTGGCCAGATCCGCAGCCAACGGGGCCGAGAATCTCATTCGCTCCCCGGTCATCGGGTGGGTGAAGCCGAGTTCTGAAGCATGCAGCCATTGCCGCTTCAATCCCAATTTTGCAGCCAGGGTTGGATCTGCGCCATAAGTGAGGTCGCCAACGCATGGGTGCCGGATCGCAGACATATGTACGCGAATTTGGTGAGTTCGACCAGTCTCTAGCTCAACTCGTAAAAGTGATGCATACCGATACATCTCTAACGTGTCGTAATGGGTAATGCTGGGTCGACCGCCAGCAATAACGGCGAATCGATAATCGGCACCTGGGTGTCGGCCAATCGGTGCATCGATCGTGCCAGATGCCGGATCTGGATAGCCTTGAACAATAGTCAGATAGATCTTGGTGACTTCTCGCTCTTTGAACTGCCGCTTCAAATCACTGTAAGCCAACTCGCTCTTCGCAACAACCATAACGCCGCTGGTACCAACGTCAAGGCGTTGCACAATTCCCTGTCGTTCTGCAGCCCCGCTCGTTGAAATGCGATGGCCTTGTTGCGTGAGGCGATGACGAACATCTGGACCGTTCCAACCTACTGAAGCATGGGCTGCTACGCCTGCCGGCTTATTGATCACTACTAAATCGTCATCCGCATACAGAATTGGAATTTCGATATCAGGGAAGGCAGCAATTAACTGTGGTTCAGCATCAGACGCCTGGCGATCAGTAACTAAAATCAAATCATCCGGGTTTAGCCGGTAGCTTCTGGCCGCATCCCGATTATTTACTTTGACGCAAGATTGATCAATTAACTCTGCGGCTGCGGTTCTGGAGATTTCTAGCATTGCTGAAATAGCAACATCTAGCCTCTCTCCAGCGAAGCTCGAATCCACTACAAATTCCTTAGGCATTTCCTGCACCTTCGGGATTACGTTTTGTGATGGTTGCAATTAAAAGTGTTAACGCTGCAAAGGTAATACAAATATCTGCAAAGTTAAAAACTGGAAAAGTTCCTACTGAGATAAAATCAACTACATGGCCTCGCAATATTCCAGGTGGCTGGAATAAGCGATCCACTAAATTTCCAGCTGCACCCGCGAGCAGCAGCGTTACTGCAATAGTCCAAACCGAATCAACAACTTTAAAACTCCATCGGACAAGACCGATTACCACTGCTATTGCGATGAGCGAAATGATGAAAGTTAGATTTGAACCCAAACCAAAAGCTGCACCAGAATTACTAACAAAGACGAATCGCAAGGTATCAACTTGGGAATTATCGCTAAGCGGACCAATTAAAACGATTGGCGGCTCACCACGTAATCTTGCGAGCACCCAAACTTTAATAATTTGATCAACCGCGACCAAAAAAGTGGCCGTACCTAAAATCCGTACGGCAGGTGACTTCACTTAAGCCTGCGCCTCTTCAGCACGTTTGCACTCAACGCATTGAGTGGCTCTTGGGTATGCGAGTAAACGTGCTTTACCAATTGGCTGCTTGCAGTTATCACATATTCCGTATTCACCGCGCTCAAATCGTGCAATAGCATCTTGTACTTGCATTAACTGTTCTTTGGCATTTTCAATAATTCCCAGTTGATATTCGCGCTCAACCATGTAGCTTCCTGCTTCAGCTTGATCATCGCTGGTATCTCCCATGCCCGCGGCAATGGCGGCAGCTTGCGCCTCAGCAGCGGCCATTTCTTGGTTCAATTCTGCTAAGTCTGCGGCCAATGCGGTACGAACCGACTCAACGTCTTTTTCGCTCCAAGCCCGCTCGCCCTTTCGCGTGGGTAATGCGTTTGGGTCTTTTGCCATTGCAGCCTCCAAAGTAAGTCAGCGCGGTACTGTACTTGCCAACCCAGTCATCCCAACAGGGTTCTCACGAATTCCTGCCATTTTGGCTCGTCATCGGCTGAGATTTCAATGGTTTTATAGCGAGACCTAGACCCGCTGACTAGGAATATCCGGCTAGGCGCAATTCCAGCGGCGGCGGCAATCATGGCAATGGCTGCTTTGGTCGCCTTGCCATCAACGGGCGCCTCAAGCACTGAAACCTCGAGCAGGATTGGATCATCATCAACCAGTCGAAGTGAGATTTTGCTGGACTTCGGGCGCACTTTTAGCTTGATCCGCATGACCCAACCCTAGAGGGCGGTAATCTGCCGCCCTGAACCTAAATATCCATGGAGCATGGTGAGCCAATACAACGATGTGTCAGCCCGCGTTGAGTTATCAAACTTAGAACAGCGGGTGCTGCAGTATTGGCAGGACAACCAGATCTTCGCTAAATCAATGCAGCAATCGGCTGGTAAACCAAATTGGGTTTTCTTCGAAGGGCCACCAACTGCCAATGGCATGCCTGGTGCACACCATGTTGAAGCACGTACCTTCAAAGACATTTTTCCTCGTTACCGCACCATGAAGGGCTATCACGTTGAACGTCGTGCTGGTTGGGACTGTCATGGTTTGCCGGTTGAAATTGAGGTAGAAAAAGAACTTAAGTTCAGCGGCAAAAAAGATATTGAAGCTTACGGAATCGCTAAATTTAATGAGAAGTGCCGCGAATCAGTGCTGCGACATGTTGATGCCTTTACGCAAATGACTGAACGCATGGGTTACTGGGTGGATTTTGACAATGCGTACTGGACCATGGATGCGCATTACATTGAGTCAGTTTGGTGGTCGCTTAAGCAAATACATTCTCGCGGACTTCTCACTGAAGATTATCGAGTAACGCCTTATTGCCCCAGATGCGGCACTGGCTTATCTGATCATGAATTAGCCCAGGGCTACCGAGACGTAGTTGATGAGTCTGCGTATGTCCGAATGCCCATAGTCAAAGGTGAGCTAGCGACTGAATTTTCTAACCTTGCTTTAATTGCTTGGACAACAACACCATGGACTTTGGTTTCAAATACTGCTTGCGCGGTTGGAAATGAAATTGAATACAGCATTGTCAAAATTGGCGATGAACACCTGATTGTTGCCGCTGATTTGATGACAAAAGTATTGGGAGAAGAAGTAAGTGCTATCAAAACGGTAAAAGGTAGCCAGTTGGTTGGATATAAATACCAACCACCATTTGATTGGGTAGATTTTTCAGAATTTGATTCTCCCTATTTGCACACCGTTCTACATGCCGATTTCGTTACCACGGAAGATGGAACTGGCATTGTGCATGAAGCACCAGCTTTCGGTGCCGAAGACTTAGAACTTTGTCGACCACTTGGTCTGCCAGTAGTTAATCCGGTTAATCCAGATGGAAAATTTAACCCCACTACCCCGGTGGTTGGTGGCATCTTCTTTAAGGATGCTGATGAAGTCGTGCTAGCGGAGTTGACTAAGCGAAATTTGTTATGGCACCAGGCCGCGTATCCGCATCCATATCCCCACTGCTGGCGCTGCAGTACTCGATTAATTTATTACGCGCAGCCAAGTTGGTATATCCGAACTACGGCGATCAAAAAGCAGTTGTTAGAGCAAAATGAAAACACTAATTGGTTCCCTAACAATATTAAATGGGGACGTTATGGCGACTGGTTAAACAACAACATCGATTGGGCGCTTTCTCGAAATCGATACTGGGGAACCCCGCTGCCGATTTGGCGATGCGAAGCCGGACATCAAACAGCAATTGAGTCCCGGGCTGAGTTATCTAACTTAACTGGCAACGATCTTTCGAATCTCGATCCCCATCGGCCGTTCATCGATGAGATCACTTTCCCCTGTCCGCAATGCAGCGAGACTGCAACTAGAGTGCCGGAAGTTATTGACGTTTGGTACGACTCGGGCGCAATGCCGTTTGCCCAATGGGGTGCACCACATCAGAATAAAGCGGAATTTGAAGCCAACTATCCAGCTGATTACATCTGCGAAGCGATCGATCAAACTCGCGGCTGGTTCTACTCACAAATGGCGATTGGCACTTTGTTGTTCAATCAATCTTCATTCAAGAATGTAGTTTGCCTAGGTCATATTCAAGATGAAACTGGGCGAAAGATGAGCAAGAGCCTAGGCAACGTATTGGATCCAACTGAATTGATGGAGTTGCATGGTGCAGATGCCCTTCGCTGGTTCATGCTGGCGGCGGGCTCGCCTTGGCAAGCACGGCGCCTAGGCCATGCCACTTTGCAAGAAATTGTTCGGAAACATCTACTTACTTACTGGGCAACCGCTTCGTTCCAGGCACTTTACGGTCGGATCGCAAATTTCAGTTATCAAGACGTACCTCCAGTTACTGATCGACCAATAATTGATCAATGGCTAGTGAGTCAAACCAATAAACTTGCTCGCGATGTAGATCAAGCGCTAGATCAATTTGATACGCAGCGTGGTGGCAGATTGATTGCTGACTTTATTGATGAATTAAGCAATTGGTACGTCAGACGAAATCGCCGCCGCTTCTGGGATGGCGATAAGGCCGCACTGGCTACGCTGCATGAGGCGCTTCGCACTTTGACATTAGTTATGGCGCCATTTACCCCATTTATTACTGAGCAAGTTTGGCAACACTTATTTGTAGTTACCACTGATTCAGATACTGCCTCAGTTCATTTAGCCAACTGGCCAGCTGTTGATACCAGGCTGATTAATGAATCGCTAACTAATCAGATGGATATTGTTCGAAATGTAGTTGAGTTAGGTCGAACCGCCCGCGCCGAATCCAAAGTAAAGAATCGACAACCACTAGCCCGTGCTCTGATTTCATCAGCCGCTTGGCAGGTGCTATCAAACGAGTTGCGAGAGCAAATTGCCAGCGAGTTAAATGTAAAGCAGTTGGCTGAGGTAAGCAGCGAAGGTGACCTTGTCACCTGGAGTGCTAAGGGAAACTTCAAACAACTTGGCGCAAGATTTGGTGCCCGAACTCAAGAAATCGCGCAGGCAATTGCCGCTGTGAATGCGGCAAGGATGGTGCAGGATTTCGCTGAATCTGGCGCTAGCAAATTACAAGTAAATAATGAAGTTATTGAGCTAACCCGTGACGACGTAATTCTGACCGAAACTCCATCAGTTGGTTGGTCAGTTGCCGCAAGCGATGGCATCACAGTCGCACTTGATTTGAATTTAACGCCAGAACTAGTTGCTGAAGGATTATCACGTGAAGTTATTCGGCTAATCCAAGATACTCGGAAATCTAGCGGTTTTGAAGTTACTGACCGAATCGTGGTGACTTATCAAGCACAACCTGAAGTTGATGCTGCAATTGAACAGAATTTAACTACCATTTCTAATGAGGTGCTCGCGAAAGATTTCAATAAAGGAGAGGAATCGAGACCAGCTACCGCAGTTGATGAAGAGTTGGGTTTAACCCTTTGGCTGACGAAAGCTTAGAGAGCTACCCGCACTACGTTCATTAAGAACTGAACACCAAAAAATAATACGATAAAAGCCAGATCTAACTGGATTGTTCCCATTCGAATTGGTCGAACGAATCTTCTTATCCAATTAAGCGGCGGATCAGTAATTGAGTAGACGATTTCGGCAATTACCAAAACCGGGCCTTGTGGTCGCCAATTTCGCGAGAGCACTTGCACCCAATCCAAAATAAAGCGAATGATTAAGGTGTAGAAAAAGAGTCTTAGAACACTCAGTAGTAAGGATTCAATCATCAGGACTGATTGTAGAAGCCATCCTCAGCAAGTTGCGCGCGGGCAGTAACGCCGACATCAACATTTGCTGGGCTGAGCAAGAAAACTTTAGAAGTAACCCGCTCAATTCGACCATTCAACCCAAAAGTAAGTCCAGCAGCAAAATCAACAATTCGCTTCGCATCAACTTCACCAAGTTCCGTGAGGTTTACAATAACTGGAATGCCTTGTCGAAAATCTTCACCAATTCGTTTTGCATCGTTGTAAGAACGTGGGTGAAGGGTGGTGATTTTTGCTACCCCATCACCAATTGCTGGTGCTTCGGTAGGTGTTGGCAAAACTCCAGGCAATGATTCAACGGTACGCAATGGGCGTAGATCTCGCTTGCTCTCTGGAGTCATTTCGGCCTCAGGAGCATCTTCCATTAACCCAAGATAAACAGCCATGCGACGAACGGCGCTAGCCATAACTCCTCCTTTTGGCCACGTGGCGATACGTGTCCGCCAAAAATACCTGATTTACCCCCTATTCCCCAGTAAGGCAGAGCCAATTCGCAGGTGTGTCGCTCCTGCTGCAACCGCTAGGTGCCAGTCATTACTCATTCCAATTGAACGCCAGGTGGCGTCCGGAAACTCACTGGCAAACTCCGTTGCTACTTCACTAAATATCCGAAATGCATCCGCCGGATCAGCCGATAGCGGTGCCACCGCCATTAACCCGGCAAGAGTTAGTCCGTTTTCCGCACTCACTCTTGCCAACTCCAACACCTGGTTAGCTTGCGTTCCGCCACGTGAATTGCTGCTTTCAGGATCCAAGTTGACTTGGATCAAAATTTTCGGCACCGCAATTCCCTGGTTAGCCAACTTTGTCATCTCATTTACTAATTCAATTCGGTCAACGCTATGAATTGCCGAGGCATAACTACATACACTCTTAACTTTGTTACGTTGTAGCTGACCTATGAAATGTAAGTGAAAATTAGTTTCAGCAATCTCGGCCAACTTTGATCGAATATCTTGATCTCGAGATTCGCCGAAATCTCGAATGCCTAGCGAGTGCAATGCGAGTAGGTCAGCAGCTGGAAAACCTTTAGTTACGGCAATTACCGTTATCTCAGCTGCATTTCGTCCACAGTTGCGTGCCTGATCCTCAAGTTGGTTAAGAAATATCGATAGATTAGATTTGATTTCGGCAGTTCGTTTGGGATCTAACTCAACCATGCCACAACTGCTTGTCTGCCGGTTTGATTGTCGCGGCGATATGAAAACAAATCATTAGATTCAAATGTGCACGGTGAATCTGATATGACATCACTGCCAAGGTGGCTAAAAAATTCAACCAGTCCAGCTCTAAGATCTAAGCCAACTTGATTTCCAGACTTGGCAGATGCTGCTGGAAGTTCCCGAACTACTTCGTCATGCACGGCATCAGAAACTGGATAACACTTTCCGCAGATTGCTGGACCGAGGACGATTTCTAATTCATCAGTTTCAATTCCATACAACTGAGCTGATGAAACGATTCTTCGAGAAATCCCGGCCGCTGCACCGCGCCAACCGATATGTGCCAACATCAAAAAAGGTTTAGCTTTAGCAGCAAGCACAACTGAAACACAATCAGCACTGGGAGCCAACAATGCAATATTGCGCTCCGTTGTTACCAGAATATCGGCAGATCTAGATTTGAATCCCTGACTGGCAACATCCAATACATCAGTGCCATGTACTGGCTTCATTGCAAATATGGGCAAAGCAATCTCATCAGATACTCTCTTCAGATTTGCTGCAACATTTTCTGGATCATCGCCAACCCAGTTTGCCACGTTGAGTTCAGCGTATGCCTGTTCACTTACGCCACCATATCTAGAGCTAAACCGAAATTGTGCTACCCGACCAAGCTCGCCTGACCTAAGCCAACTAATCACTATTTCAGAAAGTCAGGTACATCTAGTTCGTCTTCAATGGAGTCCATTGAATCAAAAACTACTCGAGGCCGACTTCCTGATGATTCGCCAACTGCCAGCGGTAGGTCCAATTCACCAGTTTGATCATCTACGTTGCTGGAATTTTCGAATTCTGGCATCGCGGTGGCATCATCAAGTGCCGGCGAAACGGTGGTTGGCGTAATTGCAGTAGGTTCTGGACGCTTCACTGGACGAGCAGCTGGCAGGCCATTCTCAAAACCAGCGGCAATCACAGTTACCCGAACTTCATCACCTAACGAATCATCAATTACCGCACCAAAAATAATGGTGGCATCTGGATGTCCAGCTTCAGCTACTAATCTGGCAGCATCGTTAATCTCAAAGAGTCCCAAATCACTACCACCGGCAACACTCATCAAAATTCCACGGGCGCCGTCAATGCCTGCCTCCAGCAACGGTGATCTAACCGCCATTTCTGCTGCAGCTAGCGCTCGGTTCTCACCGCGAGCGGCACCAATACCCATCAGCGCAGCGCCGGCATCTTTCATCACACTTCGGACATCTGCAAAATCAAGATTAATTAAGCCTGGGGTTGTAATTAAATCAGTTATTCCAGAAACGCCATGTAGCAGCACTTGATCAGCATGCTTGAACGCTTCAACCACACTGATCGCTTTGTTGCTTAACTGCAACAAACGATCATTTGGAATAACAATTAACGTATCTACTTCTGCCCTTAGTTCTTCTATGCCATCTTCAGCAGCCTGCGCACGTCGTCTACCTTCAAATGCAAACGGCCGAGTTACCACACCAACAGTTAGTGCACCTAACTCTCGAGCAATACGAGCGACCACTGGTGCGCCACCAGTTCCAGTGCCGCCACCTTCGCCTGCAGTAACAAAGACCATGTCGGCACCGCGCAGCACATCCCGTAGCTCTTCTTCATGGTCTTCCGCAGCTTGACGACCAATTGAAGGATCAGCGCCAGCACCCAATCCGCGAGTTAGATCACGCCCGATATCTAGCTTTACATCAGCATCACTCATCAGCAGCGCTTGGGCATCAGTATTAATTGCCACAAACTCCACACCTTTAAGTCCGACATCAATCATGCGGTTAACCGCATTGACGCCACCGCCACCTACGCCGACGACTTTGATAACTGCTAGGTAATTCTGTGGTGCTGCCATAACGCCTCCATCAACGTAACTCTAATTCTCTAGTTGAGAGTTAGAGATAACTCAACTTTCGTTGCTAAGAAATTACGTTGTCGCAGGTGATTCTGGGGACATTTTCTGTGCGTGTCGCAGGCAAATTTCATAAACACTTGCCACGCTTTCACCGTGAAACTTCGTCTGCTGGCAATATTGCTGATTGCAATTTCGGCCTGCGCACCTAATTCAGATTCCAGTTTTCCAGCACCGGTCACACCACCAGATGTTGCTCCGCCATTTGATGAGGCATTAGCCGAGCAGGAGATAACGGACGAAAATGCCGCCGATACAGATCATTCGGCTGATGATGAATTAATGGAGTTTGAGCCGGGACTTGGAACTGACGAAGCAGCGTTGCGTTCGGCATTCTTCACTGGTTCGGAAGATTTTTGTGCAGCATTTTTTGCTCAGTTGGGCGGACCTGCAATGATTAACGAAAACCAAGTAACTATTTCCTGGTGTCGAAAAATTGCAGCTGATATCCCGCCTCCGCTAACTGCGGCAGATGAATCCATCGCGCATGCGGCTGGCTGGAATAACACTCGCGACGCAGTGTTTCTCAATCGAGCCAGCATCTGCTCAACCAAGCGCTGCGTAACTGCAGCCGCGTTCCCCTACCCTTTCTGAAGCATCTGCGCTAAGTTAGCCAAGTAACCCCGAACGGCCGGGGACACCTGCCGAACAAGTTCGCCTGCTTGCAGGCCCGATTAGAGGAGTCAAATGGCACCTGTTGTATTTCAAGGCGCATCTCGGATTTACACCCCCGGTGCGCGTCCTGCTGTTTCATCACTTGATCTCACCGTTAGTGACGGCGAGTTCCTAGTGCTAGTTGGCCCATCGGGCTGCGGAAAATCCACTGCGCTTCGCATGATCGCAGGCCTCGAGCCATGCGATCAGGGCGCGATCATGATCGGCGATCGTGATGTCACTGATGTTGCGCCAAAGGATCGAGACATTGCGATGGTGTTTCAGAACTACGCCCTTTATCCGCATATGACAGTTGCTGCGAACATGGGCTTTGCGCTGCAAATTGCTGGTGTTGCAAAGGACGAGATTCGACGTCGCGTTGAGGAAGCAGCAAAACTGTTGGATCTAGAGGAATATCTAGACCGAAAGCCAAAAGCACTTTCTGGTGGTCAACGTCAGCGTGTTGCGATGGGACGAGCAATTGTTCGCGAACCTCAGGTCTTCTTGATGGATGAACCGCTTTCCAACTTGGATGCGAAGTTGCGCGTGCAAACCAGAACTCAGATTGCTGCATTACAAAAACGACTTGGCGTTACCACAATTTATGTGACACACGATCAGGTTGAAGCTATGACTATGGGTGACCGCGTTGCGGTGCTCAAGTTTGGCGTGCTGCAACAAGTTGACACCCCACGGGCACTATATGACCGGCCAGCAAATGCATTTGTTGCTGGATTCATTGGTTCCCCTGCGATGAACCTACTTGAAGGAAATCTAAGCGGCACCACTGTGAAGATTGGTGGTTACGAAGTTAGCATGGATGCTGCCGCTGCTGCCAAAGCTTCCAGCAACAAGGTTGTGGTTGGAGTTCGACCAGAACATTTAGAAGTAGCAAATGACGGAATTTCCATGACTGTTAATTTGGTCGAAGAACTTGGTTCAGACGAATTCCTCTACGGCACCATCAATGATGATGGTAAGAAAGATATCACTGTGCGAGTTGGATCTGATTCTAATATTAAGCGTGGTGACACAATCAAGGTTAAGCCAAATTCAATGCATTTCTTTGATGCTACTGAAGAAGGTCCACGCCTTAACTAACCAGATAATTCAGAAAACAGGGCCAGCGAAAGTTGGCCCTGTTTTTTATGTTAAGCGAGCGGTACTGCCACGCACAATTAACTGCGTGGGCATAACTACCGCTTTAGGTTCGCTGCGGTTATTTTTTACCTGATCCAAAATCACCCAAGTTGCAGTTTCCCCCATAACCTGCACCGGCTGTGCCACGGTAGTTAAATTCAGATACTTAGCCAGATCATGATCATCAAAACCTACGATAGAAATATCTTGTGGCACCTTTAGACCATGGCGCTGAATCGCACTTACCGCACCAAATGCCATCTCATCAGATTCGCAAAATACGGCAGTCGGTGGTTGTGGTTTCGCCAATAGCTCATCCATCGCCCGTTCACCACTTTCAATCGTGAATGAACCAAATGCCTCGAGCGCTGGATCAAACTTCAATCCGGCTTCGTCATGTGCAGCTAGGAAACCAGCTCGGCGATCCCTGGGCGCAGTGAAGGACATTGGTTGCAGTGGTGACTCAGCAATTAAGCCAATCCGGCGGTGTCCCATATTGATTAGATGACCAGTTGCCGCTTTTGCGCCACCAACATCGTCTATTCGAACGCTGGCACAACCTGGAACCTCTGCACCAATTAATGCGACCGGCAATCGAGCTTGTTGCAGGAAAGAAATTTCATCTTGATTTGGTGGCATAGCACAGACCAGCAAGGCATCAACCCGTTCCCTCACTAATTTGTGATGAAATATTCGCTCCCGCTCATCTAAACGATCTAAGGAATAAACCAACATATCAAATCCGGCAGATCTACTAACCCGCTCAATCCCTGATAGCAAGTTTGCGAAATACCAGCGATCAATAAATGGTGCAATAACCCCAACCGTTGAAGTTTTGCCTGACGCCAATCTTGAAGCGGATGGTGAGATTACATAATCAAGTTCGCGCGCTGCCTGCTCAACTCGAAACTTTGTCTCTGGCGTCACACTGGCAAGGCCACGAAGCGCACGAGAAACCGTCGCTGTGCTTACGCCAGCACGTTTGGCGACTTCCTCAATAGTGGATTTCACCCTAAGAATCTAGCAACAGAATGTAAGGGCTGGCAAACGCTTACAGGAATATGTGGCGTTACTTCAGTTGTATTGTCGGCAGATCAGGGGCAGAAACATCATAAACCTCGGCTTTTCGCTGCAACAAAACATTCAGCACCTCAGCTTTGCGCGCACTGCGCTCTTCGCTTCCCCAGATAATTGTGACTCCTGATGTAAGGATGAAACGGATGTTCGATGTGGTTGGAGCTGTCACCTTGCTCAACCGATTCTTTAGTCGATTGGGCAGATACTCGTAGCTTCGAGTGCTCGCTAGCAATAATCGGTCAGAGGCCGCTTCGAAAAGTGGCAGACCCGGTTTTGCCGCAGTTACCTTTGGTTGGTATTTCTCACCCGTATTATCCAAATACCAAATTTCACCACCAAACCGAAGCCAGCCAATCGGCTCTCGCAAATCAACAGAAATCACAATTCGATCTGGCCAACTGCGCTCAACATTTGCTGACCTAACTTGTGGCAACTGCGTTATTCTGGCCGCGGCGGCACTTAGATTTAGATCAGAGATGCGTTCGCCTACCTCGATGGCAGCAACGTTCTTAACTGGGGTAACTAGCGCCTTGCTTGCAACTTGTACTTCTATCGCAGCAACAGTCGCATCTGATGTGGTTTGCACCACCCAAGTTATTCCGAACGCTGCGCCAACTATGAGGCTGATTGAGATTAGCCACCACTTAAGTCGAATCGATTTTGAGTTACTTCTCATCTTCAACTTGCTTAAGTCCGGCAACAATTTCAGGTGCCAACATCGCCATGTCACCGGCGCCTAACGTAAGTACGATGTCTCCTGGTTTCGTCCAGGCAGCAATCAAATCAACTACTTTCAGGAACGATGGCTCAAACGTCACATTCTCTGGCGCAAGGTCAATCGCAGCTGCAACAGCTGCTCCGCCAGATCCTGGAATGGCTGATTCACCTGGCGCGTAGGTTTCCATTACTACTACCCGATCGGCCAAACCTAACGCTGCAGCGAACTGAGGCAGAAATGCTGCGACTCGGTAATATCTAAAGGGTTGGAAAACTACAACAACATTTCCAGACCCAACTACGGCACGAGCAGCGCTGAGAGTAGCCATAACTTCAGTTGGATGATGAGCATAATCATCATAAACTTTTACGCCGTTAGCAGTTCCGCGATGTTCGAATCGGCGGCGAGTTCCGCTGAATTCAGCTAAACCTGAAATTAATTCGCCAAGTTCAAAATTCAACAATATTCCAACCGAAATGGCAGCCGCAGCATTGAGCAAGTTGTGCTTTCCGGGCACTTGCAAACTTAATGCGCCAACGTATTCTTGGTGTAGGTACAGGTCAACTTTCCATTTTCCATCATCCACTGTGGCATTTCTTAGCTGTAGATCAGCGGAATCAGCAAACCCATAGTTGAAAACTTGTTTTCCTGCTTGTTGCAATCTCATGGCTATCTCTGCGGCACCGTTATCATCGGCACAACTAACCACACCCAATTCACAAGACATGCCAAATTCATAGAAGGCATTTGCAATCTCGTTGAGCGATTCCCAACGATCTAGATGATCCGCCTCAATGTTCGTGATGACACCGATTTGCGGCTTAAGCCAGAGGAAAGTGCCATCACTTTCATCTGCTTCAACCAAAAATATCTCAGATTCACCATGGTGTCCGTTGCTACCAGTTTCATTAAGTTCACTGCCAATGATGAAAGATGGGTCTAAACCAAGGGACTGCAGCGCTACCGTGGTCATCGATGTGGTTGTGGTCTTGCCATGAGTGCCGGCAACTGCGATAACTTTTGAGTCCGCCACAATCAAGGCCAGGGCTTCTGCTCGACTAATTACCGGAATGTTCAATTCCTTTGCAGTTGCAATCTCAATATTTGTCGCCGGAACTGCAGTTGAAGCGACAACGAGCTTCACCCCAGTTAAGTTCTCAGCTTGATGTCCCACCGACACTTTTATTCCCAATTGTTTAAGCATCAATAACCGTTTTGAGTCTTTCGCATCAGAGCCTGAAACCTGATATCCACGACCAATCAGCACCCGAGCAATCGCAGACATGCCGGCACCGCCAATTCCGATGATGTGTATTCCAGATTTAGGTAGCGACGTCATTTCACCACCAACTTAACTGCGTTCACAATCTCTCTTGCGGCATTTGGGCGAGCAATGGATTTTGCCTTTGCAGACATTTCCTGCAAATCCTGCGGAGACTTAATTAATGGCGTAATCATTAGTTTCAATTTTGCGGGCGTGCAATCGGCATTGAGCAATAGTTTCCCGCCACCAACCGCCACTAATTCAGCGGCATTAAATTCTTGTTCGCCATTGCCTACTGGATATGGCACTAAAATTGCTGGTAATCCAACCACTGCCAATTCAGCCACCGTTAATGCGCCAGATCTAGTTACTGCTAAATCAGCTGCAGCATAAGCTAAATCCATTCGATTACAGTAACCGAGTATTTTGTATTCGCCAGCGCTTTGATGCGTCAACGACTGATACTTCGCAAGATTCAGATCCCCAACAATATGCAGAATATCCACACCAGCAAATGTAAGAGTGGGTGCGATTTCGGAAACTGCTTGATTAATCCGCTCCGCACCTTGTGATCCGCCAAAAACTAGTAAGAGTGGATTGCTGCCAGCAAAACCAAAGTGCGTTCGAGCTACCATCTTTGTTTGTTCACGATTTAGTGCAACTAATTCGGCTCTAACTGGTACACCAAGGGTTCTTGCCCCTGGAATGCTGCCGGCAAAGCTATCAATTACCAAATCGGCAAATTTTGATGCTCGGCGATTTGCAACTCCAGGTCGAGCATTCGCTTCATGAACAACGATTGGAATTCCTAATTTTTTTGCTGCCAGATAGGTGGGGGCAGAAACATACCCGCCAAAACCAATAACAACGTCAGGTTTTATTTCTTTCAAGAACTGGACCAGACGAGATCTTGCCCGCCATAGCATGAATGGATATTTGATTAGCGCCAGGCTCAGTTTTCTTGGTAAGCCAACAATATTAATTTGCCGAAGTTGAAAACCGCGCGCTGGCACTAACTTTCCCTCTAAGCCACGAAAACCGCCGACAAAGTAAATCTCGGAGCGGGTTGCAAGTCCGGAGGCCTCAAGTTCGGCTGCAATCGCAATCGCCGGTTCAACATGCCCTGCAGTTCCGCCGCCAGCAAGTACCACACGCATTTCTAATTCTTCTCAGCACTTTCCTCAGACGCAGCATCAGCTATCTCTCGCTGAGCAAACGTCAGTAACAAACCGATCATTGCCAAAGTTGGGATTAACGCGGAACCGCCCGTCGAAACCAGCGGAAGTGGAACGCCCATAATTGGTAGCACGCCAAGCACCGCACCGATATTGATCATCGCTTGACCACCGATCCAGCCAACTGCGCCAGCGCAAACATATCTGACAAAATCAGAACTACTGTTTCGACCTAGCGTGATGATTCCAGCGCAAAGAATTAAGAACAAAGTCAAAATTGCAATTGCACCTAACATTCCCAGCTCTTCGCCAATGATGGCAAAAATGAAATCGGTATGCGCTTCCGGCAATGTTCCCCACTTTTCGCGACTTGCACCAAGTCCTTGTCCAAAAAAACCACCAGAAGCCAGCGCAAACTTGGCATGCATTGCCTGAAATCCAGCGCCTTCAGGATCAGCTTCTGGATTCAACCAAGATGTGATTCGATCCATTCGATATGGCCGCAGATAAGCCATGATTCCGATCACGCCAGTGCCAATCACGGCTGCCCCAGCAAAATATCTCAGTGGTGCGTTAGCAACAAATAGCATTAAGCCAACAGCTAAGCCGATAACCACAGCGTTGCCAAGATCCCCTGCAAACATTATCAGCGCCATTACTAATCCAGTAGTAAAAATTACCGGTGCTACATAGGTAGATTTTGAATTCAGAAAGTGATGCCGAGTTGAAAGTTGATGTGCACCAAAAACTATAAGTGCGAATTTCGCGAATTCACTAGGTTGGAGTCGAATTCCGAAACCAAAATCTAACCAGTTAGTTTGACCGCCAACTGTTGAACCCAAGCCGGGAATAAACACTAGGAGTAATAGACCAACAACTCCGAGCAAAATTAGCGGGATTAATCGACGAAACACATCAAGGTCAATTTTTGCGAGAATCACTAAAGCAATTGCGCCCAGCAAGGCGTACAAAGACTGCCGGAAAAATATGGTGAACTCGCTGCCGTAGACCAATTTCGATTCGTAGTATGAGGAACTAAGCACCATGATTAATCCAATAAATAACAGCAGGATCGCGCTGCCACGAATCAACTGAAATGAGGCCTGAGCAGGCACCCGTCGACTCATCGACCGGGCCGGCACGGGGGAAGCGTGCTTTTCCATGGGGTAAGTCTCTACTGCAGTTGCCGTTGGTCTGGGCAATCTCGGCTGCGTGTCGCTGGGTCTTCGTGAGAAGATGCGCCCATGACTACTTCAAATCTTCCAGTGGCAGCCCCGGTATCCGATCAGGCCCGTGCTCAAGCCGTTCTAAAGACCGTTCCACACCAATCCCTGCTAGCTGGCCGTTGGTCGGCAACCAGCGGTGAACCAATTCCAGTAACCGACCCAGCCAATGGTGAAGTACTTCTGACAGTTGGTAATGCCACAGGAGCTGATCTACTTGCAGTATTGGATGAAATGCATCTGGCACAGCAGAAATGGGCAAAAGTTTCGCCAAGAGAACGTGCCGAAATTCTTCGTCGTTCGTTTGATCTTATGGTTGAGCGAGCTGATGACATCGCACTATTGATGACACTAGAAAGTGGCAAAACGTTAGTTGAAGCAAGAAATGAAGTAGTTTACGCAGCAGAGTTTCTTCGTTGGTTCTCCGAAGAAACTGTCCGAATTGGTGGCGAGCTTCGAACTGCACCTTCAGGTGTGCACCGAATTCTTACGGTAAAGCAACCAATTGGTATTGCTTACCTAATCACGCCATGGAACTTCCCCGCTGCCATGATGACTAGAAAGATTGGTCCGGCATTGGCTGCTGGAAATGCAGTTGTGGTGAAGCCAGCAACTGAAACACCGCTTACCGCATTTGCAATTGCGCAAGTATTTTTGGATGCTGGCGTTGAACCTGGTGTGCTAACCGTATTAACGACCAAGAACCCAAACGAGATTACTGATGCTGCTTTCTCACATCCAGAAGTAAGAAAACTATCGTTTACCGGTTCTACGCCGATAGGTCGAATGCTGCTCGAAAAAGCAGCTGGTCGCATTTTGCGCTCGTCAATGGAGTTAGGTGGAAATGGGCCTTTCATTGTGATGGAAGATGCTGACCTAGATAAAGCCATTGAAGGTGCGATGATTGCAAAAATGCGAAATTGTGGCCAAGCATGCACTGCAGCAAATAGATTTATTGTCCATTCAAAAGTTCATGATGAGTTTGTCTCACGTTTAAGTGCTGAAATGGCCAAACTACAACCAGGTCATGGCACTGATCCAAATACAACTTTAGCTCCGCTAGTTTCAAGAAAAGCTCATGATCGCGTTGCGCAGTTGGTAATTGATGCGGTCAAGCGAGGGAGCAAAGCCGCACTTGGAGGCATTGGCACAAATGGACCAGGTGCCTTTTACGCAGCAACCGTTTTAGGTGATGTGCCCAAGGATTCCCCGCTGTTGGGCGAGGAAATTTTTGGTCCGGTGGCAGCAATTACCCGAATCGAATCCGACAAAGAAGCAATCGCATTCGCCAATGACACTGAGTTTGGCCTAGTCGGATACGTTTTCACTGAAAACTTAGCCCGTGGCTTGAAGATGGCCGAACAGATCGAGACTGGAATGGTCGGAATTAATCGCGGCTTAGTAAGCGATCCAGCTGCACCATTCGGTGGTGTTAAGCAATCTGGTTTGGGACGGGAAGGTGGCTTTGAAGGCATTGAGGAATTCCTTGAAACCAAATACATCTCAGTTCCAAACTGGAATTAACCAAGCAGCTTGACATGTTTTGCAAACAGCTCACCGCGATGGGAATAGTTTTTAAACATATCCCAAGAGGCACATCCTGGTGCCAACAGCACAGTATCACCAGCTTGTGCATACGTAGCGGCAGCTGACACCACCTGCTCCATCGCTATGTCCGGGTTCGTTTCATCGATAACTGTTATTGGTAAATCTGGTGCGGTATCACGCAGCTGTTGGAACAATTCAGCACGATCTTGACCCAACAGCACTGCAGCTCTCATGTTACCTGCGGTTGATTTAACTAACTCCAGCAAATTCTGACCTTTAGCGTCACCGCCACCAATCCAGACCACATTCTCATAAGCCAAAATAGATTGTATTGCAGCGTGCGCGTTAGTGGCTTTTGAATCATCGATATATCGGACAGAATCAATCTCGGCAACCAATTCAATTCGATGTGCTGCTGGTTCAAAGCTTCGCAAGCCAGCGCTGACCGCACTAGCTGGCACGCCATAGGCTCTAGCTAAAGCAATTGCAGCAAGCGCATTACTTACGTTATGAGGCGCAAACGGCCTCACGTCTAAAACTGAAGCTAACTCTTGGGCAGAAGTAGCGCGCTCGGCAACAAAGGCTCGATCAACTATCAAGTCTTCAACTACCCCAACCATTGACCGCGCTGGAATATTTCGAGTAAAGCCAATGGCGCGACAGCCTTCAACTACTTCAGCATCCTCAACCATCTTCATGGTGATTGGATCTTCATCGTTATAAATTGCAGCGATAACCGTATTGTTATAAGTCTTTGCCTTCATATTTCGATAGTGCTCCATGGTGCCAAAATGATCAAGATGATCTGGCGCAAGATTCAAAACCACCGCGGCAAGCGGTGAGATGGTAAAGACAAAGGGCAACTGCTGAACTCCAACTTCAACCACAAAAACGTCATAGGTCTCGCCATCGGTAACCGCATCAATTGCGGCATGTCCGATATTCCCAATTGCTTTTGATTTCAATCCAGCTGCAGTCAAAATGGCATTAGTCATTAGTGTTGTGGTGGTTTTACCATTAGTGCCAGAGATGAGTAACCATGGCACGTTTGGATCACGCAATCGCCACGCTAGCTCCAGCTCACCCCAAATAGGGGTTTGGGTCGATTGATAGTGAATTAGCCAGGAGTGATCTGGTGGCAACCCAGGCGAAGTAATAACTAAATCTGCCGGTGGCAGATTGGTTGCTGCTAACTCAACTCTAGCGCCAAGAGTTTCCAGAATTTGGGCTCGCTTTTTCGCATCTGCCGAATCACCTTCATCAATAACTGTGACCGAAGCGCCATAGCGCAGTAAAGCATCAGCGCAGGCAAAGCCGGCTACCCCAATTCCTAATACAACTATGTTCCAACCGGCAAGACTTTGGTTGCGAGAAATAGCCGATAAATCTCTCACCGAGCAACCCACTCTGCATAAAAAAGTGCCATCGCAGTGCCAACAAATAGACCTTGCAAAATCCAAAACCTAACCACAATTTGCTGTTCTGGCCATCCCTTTAATTCAAAATGATGATGGATTGGTGACATCAAGAAAATTCGCTTCCTCCGAACCTTAAATGAGATTCGTTGCAGGACAACCGAACCAGTTGTCATGACGAATAATCCGCCAAGAAAAATCAGAAGCAATTGGGTATTGGTAAAGATTGCCAACGAAACAATTGCACCACCAATGGCAAATGATCCAGTGTCACCCATAATTATTATGGCTGGCGAAGTGTTAAACCATAAAAATCCAAAAACAGCCGCCGCAAAAGCCGCCGCGACAATCGCAAGGTCAAGTGGATCCCTTACTTCATAGCATTTAATGTAATCATCTCTTGCGCAACTTTGACCAAATTGCCAAAACCCAATTAATGCGTAAGCCGCAAAAGTGACAAACGCGGCACCAGATGCCAAACCATCAAGACCATCAGTTATGTTCACGGCGTTTGTGGTGGCCGTAATCATTAGCCAGATAAATAACATCATAAGCACCGCAGGCAGAACAATGCTGGTTTCTCGAACAATTGATATTGCCAGTGATGCTGGTGTAATTCCGCGTTCATCAGCAAACTGAAGTGCGGTAAATGCAAAGGCAAAACCGATCAGAGTTTGAAAAATCAATTTTGTGCGAGGTTTAATTCCAGCACTGTGCTGTAAGAAAACTTTCTTATAGTCGTCAACAAATCCAATCGATGCTAGCGCCAAAGTTAAACCAAGCACTAATAATCCAGAAGCTGAAGGCGGAGTCCAGAAAACCAAATGCGAACCGCTGTAACCAACTAACACGGAAAACACTATGGCTATTCCACCCATGCTTGGCGTACCGCGCTTATGCTCATGATCTGGATAAATCGCGCCATCACCTGATTGCTTAATTGCTTGCGCTAAACCACGATTGCGAAGAAACTTAATTAGCACAGTTGTGGTAAGCAAACTGGTAACTAAAGAGAGCACTGCCGCGAAGACGATTAAGCGCAATTTGGTTACCTCACCCTTTCGCCCAATTTCGCAAGCCGCCTGCTATCTCGTCAAAACCAGCTGATCGCGAGGCCTTTATCAGCACAACGTCACCGGATTGTAATTCTTGCTTGAGCTTAGATATCGCTAATTCTTTCGTTTCGACCAAACAAACAACCTCGGGCGCCATGCCGCCTTGAATTGCCCCAGAAATAATCAGCTTGCCAAAATCACCAACTCCAATTAGCAGGTCTAAATTGGCTGCTGAGCTTCCGATCTCCTGGTGCAATTCAATACTTTGCTCCCCCAATTCAGCCATCTCCCCAAGCACGGCGATTCGCTTTCCCGAGCATTCCATCTGATTCAGCGTAGTTAGGGCCGCCGTTACGCTCTCGGGATTTGCGTTGTAGGAATCATCAATAACAATAAAGTTCGAAATCTTTTCTACGGAAAGTCGCATCTGGCTCCTTGCGACGGCAGCTTCAAGGCCGTGTTTAGCCTGCTCGAGGGAAAGTCCAGCCGCTAAAGCCATTCCAGCTGCGATAGCGGCGTTGTGGGCTTGGTGTTCACCAACCAGCTTCAACTTAATTCTGACTTCACCAAGCGGGGTAACCAAATCAAACGAACATCGGGCAGTTGAATCTAGTTTGAGATTTTCAATTCTCAGATCAGCTGAATCAGCAAATCCAGCGTACTGAACCCTGGCTTTCGTTTTGCGTGCAATCTGCATCGATTCCGGCTGATCCGCGTTTAAAACAGCTATTCCACTTGGTGGCAGTAACTCAACTATCTCACCTTTAGTATGCATAATCATCTCTCTAGAACCAAATTCACCAAGGTGAGCTGAACCAATATTGGTGATACCGACAATTGTTGGCTTTGCAATTTCGCATAACTCTCTAATGTTGCCGCGATGACGTGCTCCCATTTCAAGCACAACGGCGGCTGTATGTTTGTCAGCAGCAAACAGGGTTACGGGTAACCCCAATTCATTATTGCGCGAACCCGTTGTCGCAATTACTTTGCCTAGCGGTTGCAATAAGTCAATCAATAGATCCTTGGTGGTGGTTTTCCCAGCAGATCCAGTTAGTGCCAAAACTGGAACATCTAATTTGGCCCGATTTGCCGCTGCCAACTTAGTAATCGCTAACAAAACATCATCCACCAAAATGCTTGGACTTGCGATTGGCTTTGAAACTAATGCTGCAACTGCACCCGAAGCTATTGCTGCATTTACAAAATCATGGCCATCTGAATTCTGTCCAACAAACGCAGCAAATAAATCGCCCTGTTTTGTATCCCTAGAGTCATAACTAATCCCAACTGGCTTAATTTCCAGATCAGATAATTGATTTGGTACACCATTGGTAATCGCAATAATCTCAGCTAAAGTAAGTTCAGCCATGGCTGCCTCGATTCATGATCGCAAACTTTAGTTCCGTGTAATCGTCAAAGTCATAAATTTTTTCACCAATCTGCTGCCCTTGTTCGTGGCCTTTGCCTAGCACTGCGACTAAATCATTACTCGATGAAACTAGTCCTACTGCTGCCGCGATTGCTTCTCTTCTATCGCCAATCTCTTGACAAGTGACTCCCTCTGATTCAATCCCTTGAATTACCTGCTGCCTAATTACTGCTGGGTCTTCACTGCGTGGATTATCGTCAGTAACAATGACTAAGTCTGCGCCAACCGTTGCACTCCCCATCGCGGCCCGCTTTGACTTATCTCGGTCTCCACCTGCACCAATAACCACGATCAACTTTCCAGAAACGCTTTGGCGCAACGTTTGAATCACTGATTCAATTGCCGCCGGCGAGTGGGCGTAATCAACAATGGCTTGAACCCCGTTTTCTGCGATAACCTGCATTCGTCCGGGGATGGTCAAATTCGCGAGCGCATTTATCTGATTTTGCGATATTTCACTCACTTGATCGGCCATTGCAACGGCAACTAAAGCGTTTGCAAAATTAAATTCCCCACCAAAATTTAGGCTCAATTTCAACCCAATTGGATTGATGATCGAATTAAGGCTAGTTATACCGACCATCTTTTCAGTTACTGACCAGGTTCCACTTAAATCATTAGTGCTGACCGTTGATACCACCATGCCATTTGCTTCGGCAAGATCTGCAATGGATTTGCCAGAAAGCGAATCCACGCAAACAACGGCATACTTACTGTAATTCCCATCAAATAATTGAGCCTTGGCGCGAAGATATTCATCCATAGACTTATGAAAATCTAGATGATCTTGGCTTAAATTAGTAAAACCAACCGCTTGGAACTCTAATCCAGCTACTCGATGTAGGACTAAAGCATGACTAGATACCTCTAGCACTACTTTCTTAATTCCATCTTTTCGTAGTTTGATTAGCAATCGATACAAGTCGTCAATTTCTGGCGTGGTACGAGCAAGTGTCTCGCGATGATCTGGATACACCACTCCAGTTGTGCCAATTGCAGCAGCTGGTTGTGGTAACAGTGCGCGCAACATGTAACTAGTAGTTGTCTTGCCATTAGTTCCAGTTATCCCCCACAGATGCATATCAGCAATCTGGTGCCCATACACAAATTTTGTTACCTGAGACATTTCAAATCGCGGATCCATCACAACTACAACCGGTATATCGCCATCTATTAGTTTTGCTCCCGCGGCATCTGTAAATATTGCAATTGCACCGTTCGCAATCGCACTCTTGGCAAAATTTGCGCCATGTTGATTCGCTCCAGGCAGCGCAAAGAAAATGCTATTTGACGTCACATCTTCGGAGTTGTGATAGACGTGTTCTACTTCAACTAGCGAGATTGAGTCCACTTGGTAGTGCTTAAAGATGTCGGCCAACGTGGGAGCGTTCATTGCTACCTACCCCAGGTGGTTGGAATTTTCTCCACTCTGCCACCTTGTGGCATTACTTTCAACTTCTGCAGCGCAAAAGTCGCCACTTCTTTAAATACTGGTCCACCGATCACACCACCATAATGGCCATTTCGTGGATTATCTACAACTACCGCCACCACAATGCTGGGCTTGTTCGCGGGTGCCATGCCAATAAACGATGCAGTGAAGCCGGAGTAGCAACCGCCGCAAGCCTGTTCTGACCGCTGCGCAGTTCCAGTTTTACCAGCGACTCGATAACCGCTGATCTGTGCAGAGGGTGCCGTGCCTTCGGGACCCACCACACTCTCGAGCATTTCACGAAGCGTAATTGCAGTTTGTGGCGAGACCACTTCGATGCCAGTTTTTGGTTTCACTGGAGTAAAAATGCCATCGCTGCCAACATAGCCGTCAATTAAACTGACTGGCATCCGAACACCATCATTAGCGATGGTTGCAAAAACTGAAGCCATTTGCACGGCAGTTGTTGCATAGCCTTGACCAAATGCCATGGTAGGAAATGTGGTTACGGACCATTTGCTAGGTGTCAATATTGCGCCAGCTGATTCGCCTGGAAAACCTAACGAAGTTCTTTGTCCGATGCCGAACTTAACAAAATAGTCATGCAATAGTTCTGGTTTTGGGAGTTTCTCCGCAATCAATATTGTGCCAATGTTTGAGCTTTGGGCCAATACACCATTTGCAGTTAACTTCAGATGTCCGTGTGGGGTATGGTCATTAAATACCTTTGCCGGACGTGCGAGTCTCGGTGGCACCTTAATCTTGGAAGTTGGTTGGATCACACCTTCTTCTAAAGCTGCAGCGAAAGTCATCAATTTTCCAGTTGAGCCAGGTTCAAACATGTCGGTTACTGCTCGATTTTTTCGATCTGTAATGGTCGATTTCAATGGTTCAGCAGGATTTACTGTTGGAACCGAGGCAAGTGCCAGTAATCGACCAGTTGCTGGCTCTAAAACAACTACGCTACCCCAGTCAGCATTGACCTCTTTTACTTTTTTAGCAATGGCATTTTGTGCGACATACTGTAAATCGCGGTCAATGCTTAACCGTACCGTCGTGCCTGGTACGGCATTTTCAGTTCTCGAATCCGTTGCTGGAATTTTTCTACCAGCAGCGCCGCCTTCAAAGCGCATTACGCCATCTTTGCCGCCAAGAATTGATTCCAAGCCGGACTCTAACCCAGACAGTCCATGTCCATCAGTGCCAACAAAGCCCAATACATTTCCTGCCAGGTCGGAATAGGGATAAACCCGCCTGGTTGTTCGTTCAGAATATATGCCTGGCAATTTTAGGTTTGCGATTCGATCCCATGTCTGTGTAGTGACTGCTCTAGCCAAATAAACGAATCGTTTATCACCAACAAGACGTGACTTAATTTCGGCAGCTGGCATTTCAAGAATTCGCGACAATTCTGTCGCGGTTTTGCCAGGTTTAACGACTCGAGTCTGATCCACGGTCAAGTTAAAAGCTGGGACGGTAGTTGCAAGTGCTACGCCATTTACATCAGTAATCGAACCACGCATCGCCGGAACAACTACTTCTCGCAATCTCTTTTCAAGCCCTTGTTGCGCTAATTCACCGGCTTCAACAGCCTGAATTTTAACTAGTTGTGAAGTGTAGGTCACAAAGATTGCAAAAAAAAGCAGTGCAGTAAAGACCATTCTGCCTTTTGATTGTTTTCGATGCTTAGCTAATGCCAGTTGGTCGGTCATCTAGTTCGTTGCCCATCAAGCAATTTTTGATCTGAAAGTCTTAGGTAAGTTGGACGTTCTGGCGTGACCATCCCTAACCGCTCAGCGCGCTCTCGGAGCAGCTGTGGTGATTCTAATTGTGCGGCACGTTCCATGAGGTAAGCCCGCTCAGCAATCAACTCTGTTCGTTGCTGAACCAGATCAATTTTCTGAAAAGCACTTTTGGCAACAAGTGCTTGTAAAAAAATCACTCCGATCATCGATGAAGCGATAAGCAAAGCCACAATGCTGACGAAAAAGGAAGTTGAAATAGGGCGAACCTTGGAAATTGCAATTTCTCTGCCGCCAGTTAGCACGCCCAGTTGTGGTCGAATCACCGCTACTTTGGCTGATGCAAAATCTACTAATGCGCTCATGCGGCAGCCTTAATCAGAATCTCAGCAGCTCGTAATTTTGCGCTGGCAGCGCGTGGATTTAACGCTACTTCAGCTGCTGCTGGTCGCTCCGCACCTGTTGTCAGCAACTTTAACTTTGCTGGGGCAGGCGGCAGTGGCAATCCAGGCATTGGTTGTTCACCCATCGCAGTTCGGAATGCTTGTTTTACAATCCGATCTTCCAGAGAATGGTAAGAAAGAACCGCAATCCGGCCGCCAACTTTAAGTAAGTTCAGCGCTGCTGGAATCGCTTTTTCAAGAATTTGTAATTCATCATTTACCGCGATTCGCAAAGCTTGGAAAGTTCGTTTTGCGGGATGACCACCAGTGCGTCGTGCTGGAGCTGGGATGACTTCATAAAGTAAAGCAACTAACTGGTCTGTGGTTTCAAAGGGAGTTTTGCTTCTAGCCTTAACAATTTCATTCGCTATTCGAGTTGCAAATTTCTCTTCACCATAAACTTTTAAGATTCGAATTAGATCACGAACATCTGCCGTATTCACTAGCTCGGCTGCGGTAACGCCAGTTGATGAGTTCATCCGCATATCTAGCGGTGCAGATTTACTATAAGAAAAACCACGGTTTTGCTGATCTAGTTGCATACTTGAAACACCAAGATCGAACAGCACTGCATCGACCTCTGAAATCTGAAGCTGTTTAACAGCACTCTCAATTTGATCGTATTCGACCTCTAGCATCCGAAATCTAGACGTTACGTTTTCGCCAAATGTAGAAGTTAGATTTGAAAGTGCTAACTGGGCCGCTTGTGGATCACGATCGATCCCAATTATCTGCAACTTTGGAAATAACTTAAGAAATACGGTTGCATGACCAGCAGCACCTAGAGTTGCGTCGACCATAATTGACTCATCGCCAGTTAAAGCTGGCGACAATAGTTCAACTATGCGATCAACCATTACTGGAACATGCTCAACCGAAATAGACATTATTGGGCTATCTGCCTACTGCTAGTAATGCTGGAGTTGAGTTAGCCAAGATTTCGCGATTTCGTCTAACGGCAATCACGCTTCGAAGTTTGAACTTCATATTTCGTTTGCTGACACCTAAAACATGATTCATATTGCCCCCTGGTTGTTGAGTGTTAATCCCGATCAATTCAGGTCCCCCTCCGCTGCTACTGCTTTCCGCTACGGGGGAAGACGTATCGGAGTGCAGCGGCGAGAGGCCAAAACTGATCGATTAGAAAACGCCTGGTACTACCTCCTCAGAGATATCGGCGAACTTCGGTTCCGCATTAGTTAAATAGGTATTCCAAGTTACGGAATCCCAAACTTCAATGGTGGTATCAGCGCCAACTACTACAACTTCCCGATCAAGCCCGGCATAGTCACGCAGACTATTTGGGATGTTAATTCGACCCTGCTTGTCCGGAACCTGGTCGAACGCGCTCGAGAAGAAGACGCGGAGGTAACTGCGCACTCGAGCATCGGTTCGAGAAGCTTCTCGAAGGCGATCGGCATAGGCGCTGAATTCCACCATTGGCCAAAGCACTAAAGATCGGTCTTGGCCCTTAGTAAGTACCACACCAGCAGCTAGTCCCTCTCGGAATTTTGCTGGTAAAACAAGACGGCCCTTGTCATCCAACCGAGGTTCATGGGTGCCGAGAAACATCAGTACACCCTCCCCCCGGAATTCATATCTCTGCGTGGATATTCTCCACTTTCCCCCACTTTACTCCATTTAGACCCAAAGTCAACTCCCTTCACCCACTTTTCTCCCAAATTCCCGGGCAACCTCCCCAATGGTCCCCGGCCTAAAAATCCCTAGGGAGTGCGAGTTGGTTTGGCCAATTTCGAGGTTTCTCTCTTATCGTGAGGCATGCTCAGCGCAGAAGAGTTTGAAAAACTGGCCGAATCGGCGACTTTTCGCCCAGATTTACAGGTGGTGGCTGCGCCAGCACCCAAGAAGCTAGCCCCACATGGGGTATCCCTGCTGGGTGAGATAAATACGCCGACGCACTTCGCTGATTCCAGAGTGGTGATTCTTTATAACCCCGCCGGTGACCCGGCCTGGAATTCCACGGTGCGAGTTGTGATTTTCATTAAGGCTGAGATCGAGAATGAACTAGCTGATGATCCCTTAATTTTGCAGATTGCCTGGAAGTGGCTGGAAGAGTCGTTGAGTAAATTCGATGCTACTGCGATTGAGCTGTCGGGAACTGTAACCCGGACCTCCTCAAAAGGCTTTGGCGCAATTGACGAAGAGAGTCCGTCAACAATCGAAATTCGCGCATCTTGGAGTCCGCCAGCAGTTACCGAGGTTGATCGGCACGTCTCCGCATGGGGTGAATTAGTTTGTTTAGCGGCCGGAGTTGATCCCGAAGGCGTTACCACAATCAAGTAATCATGGTTAGGTTGATCCAACTAGCACAAATCCCAAAAAAGATTGTTTTTTTGCCTACGCTAGCGCTGTGTCCGAAACTGAAAATGAAACCGCACCGTTAAGAGTCTCCCCCGTCAATCCAGTTTTACCTGTTATCAATAACTCAGCTGACTTGAATTTGGCGATAGACACATTAAGGCAAGGAAGTGGCAGCATTGCAATAGATGCTGAACGAGCATCTGGTTATCGTTATTTCCAACGAGCATATTTGATTCAGCTATTTCGAGCCAATTCCAAAATTGTGCTAATTGATCCAATTGGATTGGATATTTCACCGTTAAGGGAATATTTGAATTCTATCCCTTGGATTTTGCACGCTGCTACCCAAGACTTGCCATGCCTTAATGAATTAGGACTATATCCTCCGAAGTTGTTTGACACTGAGTTAGCTGCCAAACTTTTAGGATTGCCAAAGGTTGGATTAGCATCACTTACTGAATCACTACTCAATGTCTCATTAGCAAAAGAGCATTCGGCAGTGAATTGGTCAATTAGACCATTGCAGTCAGATTGGCTCAATTACGCCGCTCTTGATGTGGAGTTATTACCTGATCTGAAAAGTGAGCTCGAGAAACAACTTAACGACACGAATCGAGCACACTGGGCAGAACAAGAATTCAATCAACTCCTCAGTTTTACTCCGAACCAAACTAGGCCAGACCAGTGGCGTCGAACTTCAGGCATGCATGAACTCCCACAGCGGCGGCAAAAAGCAATAGTTAAAGAGATTTGGGAAATTCGAGATTCTCTTGCTCGACAACTCGACATTTCACCTGGCAGATTACTTAATGATCGGGCAATAATTGCGATTACAAAGTTTGCAGTTAATTCCGATATAAATAAAGACCAGTTGCGAAAGTATTTGCGCGGTAATGCCCTGGATTATTTGGATCTTTGGCTAGATGCAATAAATGAGGCAAAACAACTGCCAGAATCAGAATTGCCACGAACTGTAAAACGAGATGATGTTATCCCTAATCCAAAATCATGGGAAGAGATAAATCCAGCCGCGCACCAAAGGTGGATTAAATATCGCCCCGCAACAAATGAGGTTGCAGTTGATCTTGGAATCTCACCCGAAGTACTGATTTCCCCTGACAGTCTCCGTAAGTATTGCTGGGCTGAAGATCAGGTTACCGAAAGCAGCTTGATAGAGGACCGACTCATTTCATTAGGTACAAAAAAGTGGGCAGCCGGCATATTGGCTGATAAATTTGAATCGGTCAGTCGCGAAGCTTAGATATTAACCAAGCAAAAAGCTTGAGCACCACAAAAACCATGATATAGACCGCTGCGGAAGTGGTAAGTGCCTCTGATGCCGAGAGTTGGTCAGGATTTGATTCGCCCCAATCAAATGTAATGAGAAAGGCTAAAAGTGCCAGCGCAATTCCGGCATATGAAATAGATCGATTGCTCAATTATCCCCCTAGACTTAGCAACAGTTTAGAGGCAACTCTATTTTTCTTTGGGATCGAGAGGGCATGGCAGGAACAATTGCCTTAGTTGGCTCTGGCGAGTATTTGCTTTCGATGGAACCTCTTGAACAAAAGTTAATTGAGCAGGGTGTTGCCAATGGCAAAAAGCCTAAGTTTGTGCAACTTGCAACCGCTGCCGGTCAAGAAGGGTATGCAAGCCTGCAACGTTGGCGCGAATTGGGCCAAGCACAAGCAGATCGAATCGGCGTAGAAGCAGTATTTGTCGAAGCGTATGAAAAAGCAGATACGTTGAATCATGCCTTATGTCAACAAATTGAAGATGCGGCACTTATTTATTTATCCGGCGGCAATCCAATCTATCTGACCGATACCTTGCGCGGCTCACCGCTTTTCGAAACCATTTGGCAGAACTGGAGATCTGGTTCATCATTAGCTGGTTGCAGCGCCGGTGCTATGGCGCTATCTGCTGAAGTCGCAAATCCATTTAAGTTAACCGCAGCTGCTACACCCGGTCTAAATGTTGCCGAGAGGCTGAAAGTATTGCCACATTTTGATCGATACTTTGGATGGATACCAAAACCAATGGCGAAATTCTTGGGACGAACGTCTTCAGAAATTTTGCCTATTGGAATTGATGAAAATACCGCTCTGGTAAGCACTGGCGAAAGTCGTGTGTGGGAAGTTTGGGGATACGGCAAAGCCACTGTCCTAACCAAACATGATCATTCGCTTTTGCCCGGTGAGTTACTCCGGGTTGATGATGAACTAATCAACCCGGAGTAAAGATTAATTTCCAAAGAGTTTCGAGAAGAATCCACCAGATTTAAGGGTCGTTGCTGTCGAACTGCTTCCGCATTGGCAACGATCCTTCTTAGCAACTCCCGCTAACGCTTCCTCTATGTGATTTCCACAGCCGGACCAAGTTGGCTTATTGCAACTGCGACAGGTAACTCTTGAGCACATATCTGTTTCCTTCTTTAGTTAGTTGTTAGTGGGAAGCCGGAATTTGTCCAATCAATAGTTCCGCCCAACATGTTGTACAAACTGGTAAACCCAGCCTCTGCCATGATTTTGGTTGCGTTACCTGATCGATTACCGCTACGACAATAGACAGCATACGTTTTTGTTTTGTCTAAAGATTCAATTTGGCTAGCAAAGCTACCGCTTTCAGCATCGATATTGATTGCATTTGCAATGTGTCCCGTGGTGAATTCACCTGGTGTTCGCACATCCAAAATAACTACATCTTCGGTAGCTATTGTGTTTGCGAAGTCAGCGACACTTAAATCAGTGACTGAACTGTTAGCTGAATTCGAGCAACCAGCAAGAGCCAGCATCAGCGTAACAATTAAAGCTATGTATTTTCGCATCTCTCTCCTTAATTAGGCTAAACTTAAAAATAACTTCTGCAATTTGGCAGAGACCTCTTCGGTATCTCGCTCGCCTTCAATCATGCATTCCTTGAGGCTGGATGAAATCAACATAAATGCTGCAGAATTGATCGCTTTACTAACCGCAGCAATTTGAGTAATCACCGCTTCACAATCTTTACCTTCTTCAAGCATCCTAGTTACCGCTCCCAATTGTCCATGGGCTCGATTAATTCGTTTGATTATGTCTTTTAGTTGAACTTCGTCTTGAAGAGTGTAACTGTCAATTTCTTGATTTTGATTTGCAATTCTTGACTTAGCCATTCGATTGCTCCTGAGCAATTTCTTTTCTGATCTCATCCATATCAAGTGCTTTGACACCATCAATTAAACTTTGAAGTGACGCTGCTGGCAGAGCTCCAGGTTGAGCAAAGACCAAAATGCCATCTCGGAAAGCCATTAGGGTTGGAATTGATGTTATGTTTGCCGCAGCAGCTAAACCCTGCTCGGCTTCAGTATCTACCTTGCCAAATGTGATGTCTGGATGCTGCTCTGAAGCTGCTTCAAAAATCGGACCAAACATTCGGCAAGGACCGCACCATTCAGCCCAAAAATCAACCAGAGTGATCCCGTCTTTGGTAACCGTATCTTCAAAGTTTGCTGCTGTTAGTTCTAGAGTAGCCATGAGTTTCCTATTCTGTTGTTGCTTTGATTTTTTGATTCTGAGTTGGCAATTTGCATCCGGCTTGGTTTTGGAGTCTGGTGCGAAGGGCATACATCAGAAAAGCTATCCCCGCTATGCCTAAAAATGGTTGGACTGGAGCGAAATAAGTCATTGCGCCAGAGCTTCCTAACGCAATCAGAACCAATTTGTTACACACTGGACAGCCAACGGCGAGAAAACCAAGAATTCCACCAGCTGTGCCAAACTTCAGTTCACGCTCGCCGGTCGCCGTTGGATCTATCGCAACGTAACTTCCAATCAATAATCCAGCCAAGATGGCAGTCGCGATTAGCACTGGCCAAGACCAATCAGTGACAGCAACGGCTCGGCCGAAAATTGGGTTAGCAATCATGGCGGTTGGAATACCGATAATCACCACTGTGGCAATGCTGCTTGCGGCAGCAACTACCCAATTCTTGAAACGCCATTGACTCAGCGCGGCAAAACAAGTTGGCATTTTTCCCCAATTCGACTCGGCTTAGTATAGCAGATACCCCTGGGGGTATGCTAGGGTTCAGCAAGAAAGGATCAAAATGTCTCTAAACGTAATCAGTATTGATACCCCTACCCTAGGCGATCGCGGCTATATCGCCCACGATGGAAAAACTGCGCTAGTAGTCGACCCGCAACGCGATATTGATCGCGTCGAAAAACTTCTAGCTGATAACCATTTGGAATTAGGTGCGGTGGTTGAGACGCATATGCATAATGATTATGTCAGTGGCGGCTTAGTTCTCGCCCGTAATTTTGGCGCAAATTACATTACTAGTGCAGCTGATCCAGTTTCGTTCGAGCGAGTCGCAGCTTCAGATTTGGATGAATTCAGCATTGGAACTTTTGGTATTAAAGCGATCCACACCCCTGGTCACACCTTTACCCATCTGTCTTACCTGCTAGCTGATGGAAATGGAAACTACCAAGGAATCTTTACGGGCGGTTCATTACTTCATGGGTCTACTGGCAGGCCTGACTTACTAGGTCCAGATCACGCAGCTGAACTAGCCAAACTACAACACGGATCAGCTCACCGCATTGTTGAATTACTAAGTGACCAAACGCCAATCTATCCAACGCATGGCTTTGGCTCATTCTGCGCAGCGACATCAACCTCTGGCACCTCTTCAACTATTGGTGATGAGAAGCGGCTAAACCCAGCGCTCCTGATGACGGTTGAGCGTTTCGTGAGTGAAACGCTTGCTGGTCTAGATGCATTTCCTGCTTACTACAAGCATATGGGACCTGCAAACCATGCCGGACCAGGTCCAATTGATCTATCTGAACTGCGTCGAATGAGCACCGCTGAATTACTAACAGCTATTTCTAACAATAACTGGGTGGTTGACCTTCGTAATAAAGATTCTTGGGCTGCCGGGCACCTGCCAGGCACAATTAATTTTGGTGTTACTGGATCTTTTGCAACCTACCTAGGCTGGTTATTCCCTTACGAGAGTGAATTGATTCTGATTTCCGATCAGCCTGATGAAATCGCACTAGCACAACGCGAATTGGTGAGAATTGGAATTGATCGCCCAAGCGGTAGTTTTGTGGGTGATATTGCAAAAATGGAAAACTTAAAGGAAACTAAATTGGTCAAATTTAGTGATGTACCAGAGATTATTGATAATGCAGATATTTTAGTTCTAGATGTTAGAAGAAATAGCGAACGAGAAGCTTCACACATCGCTGGCAGTTCGCACATTCCGCTACATGAACTGCAGGCCAGACTTTCAGAGCTACCAATAGATAAGACGATTTGGGTTCACTGTGCCGGTGCCTATCGTGCCGCGATTGCTGCCAGCATCCTGGAAAATGCTGGATTCTCTGTGGTGCTGATTAATGAACCTTACGAAAAGGCGCTATCTGTGGATAAATTAGTACTAGTTGCCGGCGCTGCTGATGCCGGACCAGTTGCACCGTCAGACGTAAAAGCATTGGCGTAGTGAAAATGAATCTAATCTCACCAACAGAAGCTATAAAAATGCTGGAAGCTGGCACAGCGTATGGCGTTGATGTTCGCGAGAAGAATGAATGGGATGCCGGCCATATTGCTGGCGTTGAACTGAATTCACTAAGTGAATTCAGTTTAGAGAAATTAAAGACAGATAAACCCATCATTTTCATCTGTCGATCTGGCAATCGATCAGGGCAAGTATGTGATGCACTGTCGCCTACCGGGATGAACATCTTGAATCTAGAAGGTGGGATGAAAGCCTGGCATGCGGCAGGGCTGCCAATAGTTGCAGATTCTGGCAATCCGCAGGTTGCTTAATAAATGACCATTTTGTTTGGTTTACTGCTCGGCGTAATTGTTGGCGCAGTATTGGGTCTGGTTGGCGCCGGTGGTGCGATTCTGGCAGTGCCTGGATTAGTTGCGGCATTAGGTCTATCTGCCACCGCTGCAACAACCAGCTCAACAATTATCGTGGGATCTGCAGCCATAGCAGGTGTGTTGCGTCGAAGAAGATCAGGTCAAATCAAAATAAAGATAGGACTGATTTTCTCAGCACTAGGTTTACTAGGCACCTTCTTTGGAACCTGGCTGCTCAGATTCATCCCTGACGAACTACTGCTAACTATCTTTGCGCTGCTGATGTTTAGTTCAGCATATGCAATGTGCTGTCGAGAGGTAAAGGATTCGACTTCTGATAAACCAAATTGGTCCGCCGTCGTAGCAGCTGCAACTGGCGTCGGGGTATTAACTGGCCTGCTTGGTATCGGTGGCGGCTTTCTGATCGTTCCAGCATTAGTTTTGTTTCTTAAAGTGCCCACGAAAACCGCAGTTGGAACTTCACTGGTTGCGATTACAGGAAATTCGGTGATTGCTTTCTTGCTTCGTTTTAATTATTGGACTGAAATACCCGCATTCGAAATTGCGCTGTTTACTATTGCCGCAATAGCTGCTTCGACGCTGCTATCCCCTTTAGCGACCAAATTAAACGCTAAAACACTGCAGCGAATCTTTGCGTTGATTGTAACTAGTGTTGCAATCTATCTGTTAGTGCAGAATCTTCCGGCTGTTATTGGCTAACTAAGTTTCGCAAAACGTACTGCAGAATTCCACCATTGCGATAATAGTCAGCTTCTCTAGGTGTATCAATTCTCACCAAACAATTAAACTCAATATGAGTTCCATTAGGTTTAGTTGCAACTACCTTTACTTGCTTTGGTGTAGTGCCGTCATTCAATTCAGTTATGCCACTTATCGAAAATGACTCATCGCCAGAAAGACCTAAAGTTTTAGCATCTTGTCCGTCAATGTACTGCAACGGCAATACACCCATTCCAACTAGATTAGATCGGTGAATTCGCTCATAAGATTCAGCAATTACCGCTTTAACCCCAAGCAGTGCCGTTCCTTTTGCTGCCCAGTCGCGAGATGAGCCAGAACCATACTCTTTTCCAGCAAGCACTACTAATGGAATTTCTGCAGCGGCATATGCTTGTGCCGCATCATAAATTGCAACAACGGGTTGCTCCGTCTTGGTGAAATCCTTAGTAAAGCCACCTTCTTTGCCATCCGCCAATTCGTTCTTGAGTCGGATATTCGCAAACGTTCCTCGGATCATTACCTCATGATTGCCACGGCGAGAGCCATAGGAGTTGAAGTCTTTAAAATCAACGCCATTTTCCATCAGATATTTACCTGCTGGAGAATCCTTTTTGATGCTGCCTGCTGGGGAAATGTGATCAGTGGTGACTGAATCGCCCAATTTTGCCAGAACCCTTGCGTTGCTGATATCCGTAACTGGTGTTAGAGCTAGCTCCATTTCATCAAAGTATGGGGGCTTTCTCACATAGGTTGATTTCGCATCCCATTCAAATACTTTTCCAGCCGGTGTGGGTAACTGCTGCCAATTTTGATCGCCCTTGAAGACGTCTTTATATCGGTTAACAAATAAGTCAACATCAATCGAGTCAGCAATCACTGCCTGGATTTCCTGTGTAGTAGGCCAGATCTCAGCTAACATCACTGGCTTTCCAGTCGAATCAAAACCAATTGGCTCGGAAGTAAGGTCGACATCCATGCTGCCAGCAATTGCGTATGCCACTACCAGTAATGGGCTTGCTAGAAAATTTAGCTTTACATCTGGATTGATTCGACCTTCAAAGTTTCGATTTCCACTCAATACTGCAGCTACAGCCAAATCGCCATCTTGAACGGCCTGACTTATCTCAGCGGGCAATGGGCCAGAATTTCCAATACAGGTAGTGCAACCGTAACCAACAAGATCAAAACCTAACTCGTTAAGAGCTGGCGTAACACCTGCTTTGGCCAAATAATCTGTAACAACCTGGGAACCTGGGGCAAGTGAAGTTTTAACCCAAGGTGCCCTGGTCAGCCCTCTAGCGACAGCCTTCTTAGCTAGTAAGCCTGCGCCTAGCATGACTTCTGGGTTTGAAGTATTTGTACATGAGGTAATTGCTGCTACCACAACTTTTCCGTGCGTCAAAGAAACAGATTTACCTTCAGTTGTAACTTGTTCCGTCGCCGAAGCATTGTTGGTATAGCTGGGCAATATTTCGCTGAATGTTTGCTTAGCATTCTTCAGCAGAATTCGATCTTGAGGTCGTTTCGGTCCAGCAATTGATGGCTCTACAGTTGCCAAGTCGAGCTCAATATATTCTGAGTATCGAGCTTCTTTTGTCGGATCATGCCAGAGTCCTTGCGCTTTTGCGTACGCAGAAACCAATTCAACTTGTTCGTTACTGCGACCAGTTAGCGTCAAATAGTCAAGCGTTTCTTGATCAATTGGGAAGATCGCTACGGTTGAACCATATTCTGGACTCATGTTTCCGATGGTTGCGCGATTTGCTAACGGCACCTGCGCTACGCCATCGCCATAGAACTCAACAAACTTTCCAACTACCTTGTGCTCTCTGAGCATTTCGGTAATAACCAAAACCAAGTCGGTTGCGGTAACCCCAGGTTTAAGAGCACCTCGCAACTTGAAACCAACTACTCGCGGAATTAACATTGAAACTGGCTGACCTAACATGGCAGCTTCTGCCTCGATGCCACCGACGCCCCAGCCGAGAACGCCTAAGCCATTGACCATAGTGGTGTGTGAGTCCGTACCAACACAAGTATCTGGAAATATCTCACCATTTCGAGACATTACGACTCTGGCCAAATGCTCAATATTTACTTGGTGCACAATTCCAGTTCCAGGTGGTACTACTTTGAACTCATCAAATGCACCTTGCCCCCAACGTAAGAATTTATATCTTTCGCTGTTGCGTTCATATTCCAATTTAACATTTAACTCAGCGGCATCTGGCCGATTAAAATAATCCACAATTACCGAATGATCAATCACCAGTTCAGCCGGTGCTAATGGATTTACGCGGTCGGGATTGCCACCAAGTTGAGTTACCGCTTCACGCATCGTCGCGAGGTCTACCACGCAAGGAACGCCTGTAAAGTCCTGCATAATTACTCGAGCTGGAGTGAATTGGATTTCCACATCAGGTTCAGCTGAAGGATCCCAATTAGCCAGCGACTCGATCTGGGCTTTGGTTACATTTGCTCCATCTTCCGTACGAAGCAAATTTTCCAACAGCACTTTTAAACTAAATGGCAAAGTCTCGGCGCCGGGGATCTCCAAGATTGAGTAATATGTGTGCTCTGCTGTCCCAACGGTCAGCGTGCGCTTTGCGCCAAGGGAATTTTTCGATGCCATTTTTCCTCCGACCAAATCTTAGTGGCGATTTATCTTGATATCAAGACAATTTACTAAGAGAGACTACCGTCTCCAAGTGTGACGTCATCGGAAAGAGAAGGAGCGGCTGGACTGATTCAATCTGCCAGCCCAAATCTACAAAATCACGCAGATCCCTAGCCAAAGTGCCAGCGTCACAACTGACATAACAGAGTTTTTGCAGACTCACCATATTGCTCAATGACGTAATCACCGACTTATTAAGGCCAGCTCGCGGCGGGTCTACTACTGCTTTGTTAAATCCGCTGGCGGATTTCAAATATTGCGCGACATCTGAGTTAATCGCGGTTGCCCACGGGAACAGCGATAAATTCTTAATCGCACTTAAATGGGCAGGTTGATCAAACTCTACTGCGACCACACTGCCAGCGTCGGTAACTTTCTTCGCAATTGGTTGTGCAAACAAACCAACGCCAGAATAAAGATCTGCGATGACATCTCCTGGCGAGGGTTGCAACACGTTTAGCACTTGCGAAATCAATGTCTCTGGTGCCATCTGGTGGACCTGCCAAAATTCACCCGCCGGCGCCCGCCACTCACCGAATTTATTTCGATATGTGATCTCCGGCGCACCGATTCGTTCGGTCAATACCAAGACTTCATCAGCACCTTGCGTAATTATTACCTCAGTGCTTGGTGGCCAATTCAATTTAGTCACTTCATCGATCTTTTCGCTAGCAATCAGACAACTATCAATCTCAACAAGATCATTGCTTCGAATCTGACGCATTGCCAATTTCCCGCTATCGCTCACGGCAAATCTCATTCGGGTGCGGTAGCCAAAGCCAGATTCATCAGCAACTGTAAGTACTGGTTTAGGTTCAACTTGCAGTTTTCCAATTCGAGATAATTGATCAGATAATACGAACCAGTGCATTCGCTTTTGCTCTGCTAAATCGATGTGCTGCCAATCGCATCCCCCACAAATTCCATAATACTTACAGGCTGGCTCAATGCGCAGCGGCGAAGGTTCAATAATGTTTAGCAGCTTCGCCATTGAGTAACGTTTCGACGAATTGAAGTCTTCGATTTCGACTTCAACTTTTTCACCAGGAATCACTCCTCGAATAAATAGGACTCTGCCATCATGTCTGGCAACACAGTTGCCACCGGCGGCATATCTGAGTACTTCTACCGTTGCAATCAACGCTTTTCCAAGAAATCAATTGAAATAAGTACTTTCTGATTTTCGCCAAGCGACAAAGCTGAATTGAAGGTAATGAATACTTTAGATTTCAGCGATTCGAATATTCTTGACATTAGCACAAGCTAGATTTTCCGAGTGAATGCCGGTCGCATCACTTTATAACTGAGTGCTGATACCAAAAGAAATCCTGGCCATCCCATTATTACCCGAGCAAAACCAAGCGCTGCAACCTCGCCAGCCAAATAGAGCGGAGTTTGTATCACCATTCGTATTACAAATAGGCCAACCCAGAACCAGCCGGCAATCCAAGCAGCTTTAACTTTTGCTGGATCTTTCAACCAACTAGTTAAGTCACCTAGTAATCCACCGACAACAAATCCCAGGATTGGCTTTTTGATTAATTGGCCGATGAAATACACCAATCCATAGGAAACATTTATTACTAATCCTGGCAAAAATGCATCCTCTGGTTTACCGGTAAATTTCGCGGCTGCAGCTGATATTGCTATTCCAATTAATCCGTTAATTACATGCTGCAGCGTATCTCGCAACACTAACTGGACCACAGCGCTAATTGCCGCAGTAACTAGCGCATAAATTAAGGATCGATTCAGGTCGTAGGTAAATACCCAAACTAGGACAAATACCAAACTTGGTAGCGCCGTTGCGATAAAACCGCGCCAGCCACCTAAAGCGCGTTTCATCAATACTGAAGCGTCATCAACTTCTTTTGGTTCGCTCACCTGATTCCTTAGCTTGAAGGTAATTTGAGTTAGGCAACAGAGCGATTACAGTTGATGCATTATTCCAAACTGAATTTAATTGATAGCAAGGAAAATTTCGGTTCATTTGCTTTTAACTCCGGTTGAACCAAATCCACCATCGCCACGATGACTATCTGGCAAAGTTTCAGCGAGCACAAACCGAACCTCAGCTAACTGCTGAATGGTTAATTGTGCGATTCGATCGAACTTATTAATAGTGTAGGAATTTGACGGATCTAGATTGATTAGCGGGACTTTTATTTCACCTCGGTACCCAGCATCAATTGTGCCAGGCGCATTCAGCACGGTAACACCATGCTTAATCGCCAAACCAGATCGCGGCATCACGTAAGCCACCAATCCAGCTGGTAGCGCAATGCTAATTCCGGTTGGAACCAAAGCTCGTTCGCCCGGCTTTAATTCCAGATGCTCAGTTGAAACTAAGTCCGCACCAGCATCTCCGGGATGAGCAAAGCTAGGCAGCGGCACATCCGGGACTAGCTTCTTGACCAGAATCAGCATCCGACTCCTTCCAACCAGGCACCACCTTATAGATTGTTTCAGAAAAAAGACTGGCAAGATGCACCTATGAACCGCCGTTATCGAGAGTTAGTGCTGCCATCGCCAGCGATTGTTGGGTTTGGCTTAGTGGCAGGCCTAGTGCTCGGTGTGGCTACTTGGTACGCCACAGATCTGGTAACTGGAATAGCGGCCGGCACTTTCATCATTGGGCTAACGCTGATTTATCTACTTAATCAATCACATTGGATAAAAGTAAATCAGCAACTCGAAGTGGGTCGATATCGATTGCCACTAGATCTAATCGGCGCATTATCAATTATTGATCACATGCAGTTTCGAACGTCACTTAAAGCAACCGATTTAGTTTTAGGAACCAACACCGCCAAAAAGTACCTCAGAATCGAGATAACAGATCCACGAGATCCATACCGTGTGTGGCTTATCGCCACTAGAAATCCGCAGGAGTTAATTCAAGCGTTAACTAAAGATCGCAATCTCGACAATACATCTGACCGTTAACTTCTCGACTAAGTGCACTGCGTTGATGCACCAAGAAGCAACGAGAACAGGTGAACTCACCATCTTGCTTCGGTACCACCAGCACACTCAATGTCTGATCTGACAGATCTGCGCCAGGCAGTTCCATAACTTCAGCTAATTCAGCTTCATCAACATCAACCGCAGCTGCTTGTGCTGCTTCTGCGTGCCGCTGCTTGAGTTCCTCGAGGGAATCCTCGGCTAACTCTTCATCCGTCTTGCGCGGTGCGTCGTAATCGGTTGCCATTGGCGCTCTCCTATAGGAATAAAGCCGTGGGGTGAATCCTGGTTGCGGGCGGATAGTGCCACAACTAGCGACAAAAGGCACTCTCACCCGCCAAAATAGGTCAGTAAAGGAGCAAATATGCCGCTATACCGCCTTGGGGAGCACGAGCCCCAGATCCACCCGAACGCTTTTGTCCATCCGGATGCCGTCCTGATTGGGAAAGTGGTGATCGGCGCTGAAAGCACCGTCTGGCCTAGCGCGGTGCTACGCGGCGATGGTGCCGGGATATATGTTGGCGAGCGAACTTCAATACAAGACGGCTGCATCATTCACAATACCGATGAGCTACCTACCAAAGTTGGCGATCGAGTAACAGTTGGTCACAACACGCATCTAGAGGGCTGCACCGTAGAAGATGATTGCCTAATTGGTTCTGGCTCAACTTTGCTACCCGGCGCAATCGTAAGAAGAAATTCGCTCGTTGGCGCAAATGCTCTAGTGCCCGGAAGCATGGAGGTTCCCTCCTATGCAATGGCATTAGGTGTGCCAGCAAAATTAAAACTTGATTCAGTTGCCGAAGGTCAGTTTGTCGAAAACGCTGATGGATATGTTGCGCGCGGCAAGTACTACCTGCAGTATCAAACTAGAGTTGATTAGTTATCGCTTCAAGTTTTTCCGTTAAGCCCGGCCGGCAAACTAAAAGCCATTCACCCCAAGGCTGATTGCGGTGAATAAATTCTGCGCCGGCTTCAGTTGCAATTAATAATGCCGCCGCATAATCCCAGATACGAACCCCAGATTCGACATAAGCATCAACACCACCGGTTGCAACAGACACGATATCGATGCTGGCAGCTCCCATCCGCCGTAGATCTCGAACCTGCGGCAGCACTTGGGCAATTACTGGCGCAATCTCTTCCCGGCGCTCTTTGCGATATGCAAATCCAGTAGCCAGCAAACATCTTGCTAAGTCATCGCTAGGCAGCACCTGAAGTTGTCGCACCCCAGAAGGTGACTCTTCAAAGCCGCCACCACCTTTGGTGCCGAAATAAACTTTGTTCAAATCTGGCGCAACCAAACAACCTGCAATTGCGTCGCCGTCTTGTAGTGCTGCAACTGAGATGGTCCAAACTGGCAAGCCATACATATAGTTAACGGTGCCATCAATTGGATCAATCGCCCACGCAATACCTGAACTGCCTGGGTCAGAACTTCCTTCTTCACCGATGAAACCATCATTAGGGCGCTGCGCTTTAATTAAACTCACGATCAGTTTTTCGGCTGCTTTATCCATCTCAGTAACTGGGTCAGTTGCTGAAGTCTTAGTTGAGACGCCAGCCTTTTTGGCAATTACTTCAGATCGCCCTGCTACTACTAACTCAGCTGCTGCCGTCGCCGCCTGACGAGCTAGTCGAAGTAAGTCCTGCGCCAATTCTGCTTCAGTCATGGGATAACTTTGCCACCTATGCTTAATAAATACCGCTTAGCCTTCGCAGATCCGCGTGCCCGCGCGTTTTCATTTGCTGGGTTCATTGCACGTATGCCAATCTCGATGGTGGGCATTGGCATTTTGATGTATGTCGAATCAGCTCGCGGAAACTACACCTTAGCTGGCGCAGTTTCGGCAACTGGCGCAATCGCATCTGCAGTTGGCGGTCCAATAACATCGCGATTGACTGACCGTTTTGGCCAGCATCGGGTGCTGCCTTGGCAAATTTTTATTGTGGTAACCGCAGCAGCTGCGCTGATCTTTACGATTCCATCGAATCTACCGGCAATCTTTATTTTTATCTTTGCGACCATAAGTGGTTTTTTCGCACCTTCGATCGGTGCCTTGGTGCGAGCACGCTGGACCGCTTTACTCGTTTCAGGTCCAGTATTAATTACTGCTTTCTCGGTTGAAAGCATGATTGATGAAATAATTTTTGTCATAGGTCCCACTGTTGCGGCCTTCACTTCGGTAAATATTCATCCGGCCGCACCGCAAGTTATCGCGGTGGTTTTTTTACTGATCGGTGGCAGTTGGTTAATCTCAATGCGTGACACTGAACCACCAATAAATCAACAGCAGATCAAGCACGGAAAACCAGTGGTGTTCCGAAATGGGTTGCTGTGGTTGGTTTTTATTCACTTCTTGGCTGGAATATTTTTCGGCTCAATTGAAACCACCATGATTGCGTTCAGTGATTTTGCTGGCATACCAATTGCGGCTGGCTTCCTGCTCGCTTTATGGTCGATTGGTAGTTTGATCGGTGGCATTTTTTATGGCGCTAGCGACTTTAAGCTGCCGCTACCTAAGCAATTAATCCTTATCTCGCTGGTACTAATTCCACCAGCAGTAATTGTTCCTTTCGTTGATAGCTTGGCGGTGCTAGCTGTGATGAGTGTGATGGCTGGATTCGGTATTGCACCGCTACTAATTTCTGCTGCCTCAATTGCGCAGCAGCGCGCTGGTGATGGCCGAACCACTGAAGCAATTGCATCGATGTATTCAGGAATTGGCGTTGGATTTGCCTTCGCCGCTTCTAGTGCTGGCTGGTTAATCGATAACCATGGCACCAGTTGGGCGTTCACTGTGGGAACTGGGGCAGCATTCGCAATTACGCTGGGCACCGTGCTGGCTCAGGGGCGGCTTTCTCGGCCAATTCAGCCCTAGCCCTCCCCTTCTAACTCCTACTTTGGCTACACTCCCCCTCGATGGAGGCCGAAGTGAGCACTTTGCGATTTGTCCGATTGACCGCTGATAATCAGCATTTAGTTTTCGCTGATGCCCAAGGGACTGAATTCACAATTGAAGCTTCAGCAGACCTGTTGCTGGCGTTGCGCAAAGCCCTCGCCCCAATCTCAGCTGCTAGCGATGACGAACTTCGCCCCGCGCAAATTCAAGCTCGACTACGCGCTGGCATGACCGTAGAGCAGTTAGTTTCAGAATTTGGCGTTGACGAATCTCGGGTTCGTCGATTTGAAGGTCCAGTGATGCAAGAGCGAGCATATGTGGCTCAGCGCAGTCAGCGTGCTCGCATTAAGGGCAACACTGATGAAATCACTCTTGGTGATCAGATTGAGAATCTGCTTCATGACCGAGGTCAATCAACTGAGCAATTAGTTTGGGATGCCACCCGAGGCGAAGAAACGTTTTGGACAGTTACGGTTACCAGAGGCGGCGCAATTGCACATTTTGGCTTTGATACATCATCACAAAGCGTCTGGCCACTAGATGATGTGGCTCGAACTTTGATTGGTCTTGCCCCTACTAATCAACCACGCTTAGTTCCAGTGCCAACTGAGTCTGTGCCAACTAAACCCGCATCGGTTACCCCGATTACACCAAAACCAACAGCAACGCCAGAGCTAATCGCGCCTCAGGTATCAACTCCTGAAATTGAGCCTGAGCCGGTTGCGCCAAAGGTTGAAACGGTAAAGAGTTTTGAACCAGATATCGCCGAAGTTAATCAGGATCCAGTAACTGATCCATCGCCAGAAGTAAAGCCTGCAGCTAAAAAATCAAAGCGAGCCAGCGTTCCGTCATGGGATGAGATTCTATTTGGTGGCAATGACTAGTGGCCGAAATCAGATTCTCTTCGACTGAATTAACACCACCGCATCCAACTAGGCAGAAGTTAATTGAAACTACCGTTTCGCTGCTAGATACGTTGCGACCAGCAGAAATCACGGTAGAAATGATTCTGCAGCAAAGTGGAATCTCAAAAGGCTCGCTTTACCATCATTTTGAGGATGTTGAAGAATTATTTGAAGCAGCAGAGATCTCCCGATTTATTCTCTCGGTTGATCAGGCAGTAGAAAAGCTACAAGCGGCTATCGAAGTGGCAACTACCCCAGAAGAGTTAGCCGAAACCATTCGCCAATCCACTCGTTCGACGCAGCGACCAGACCTTGCCCCGCTTCGACTTGAGCGCGCCCGAACACTTGGTAGAACGTTGGGTAATGAAAGATTTCGCAAGGCTCTAGGTCGCGAACAACAACGAGCAACTTATGCCATCGCAGATATTATTCAAACTGCCAAATCCAAGGGTTTAATTAACGATCATGTGAATCCACAGGCGTTTGCGGTATTCATCCAGGCATATTCGCTTGGCCGAGCTGTTGACGACATTACCTATGATCCGATAACTGAGCAGGACTGGGGAAATATGATTAACGAGATCGTGATTAATTACTTAATCAAGTTCTAGAGCTGTAGCTTGACGGCATTTTTTTCATATGATGTTTTCGGCATAGCACTTCATAAGTTACTGAAAATGGTGAATGTGGTGACGTGTCACCAACCACAACCTGTTCACCCTCGGTGACCATTTCCCCATTAATTAATCGAGCATTATGTGTGGCTTTTTTACCACACCAGCAGAGTGCTTCAACTTGAAGCACGCTAACTCGATCCGCCAATTCGTATAGCCGCTTAGAGCCTGGAAACAATTCGGTTCTGAAATCGGCGGTAATGCCAAATGTGAAAATATCTACGGCAAAGTCATCAACTAGCGAAGCCAATTGCTCAATTTGTGCTGGTTGATAGAACTGAACTTCATCACATATTAAATAATCAATTCGAGCACCAGATTCAATTTCACCCTTCACGAAATCATAGAAATTCAACGCATCGTCAGCTTCAATAGCCACAGTTTCAAGACCCAATCTCGAACTAAGCCTTGCTTTTCCGGCACGGTCATTTCGGGTAAAAACTAATCCGGTTCTGCCAGCAGTTGAATGATTGTGATGTGTTTGCAGTGCCAAGGTGGATTTACCGCTATCCATGGTGCCGGAAAAATAAACCAACTCAGCCACAGCGAACTACTCCTTAGGGGTCTGGATATTGTTTGACTGCTCAAATTCTAGAGATAATTCAATTTCCAAGTCCTGTTTAGAAACTGATTTACGCACAATTAGGGCCCAAATCCCAGATCTGCCAGCCTTCTAATGGCAAGATGCCCCAGGCAGGAGGCAGCAACAGCGATGGCAAAGCCAAGCAATAAGGCAGCGGAGATAACACCTCAGATTTATGATGTTGATGTCGCCGATGAGATGCGCGACTCGTTCTTGGAATACGCCTACTCAGTTATCTACTCTCGTGCCCTACCCGATGCTCGCGATGGGTTAAAGCCAGTACAGCGAAGAATTTTGTATCAAATGTCCCAGATGGGACTTAGGCCAGACAAAGGCCATGTGAAATCTGCTCGAGTTGTCGGTGAAGTAATGGGTCGGCTCCATCCGCATGGTGATGGTGCGATTTATGATGCCTTAGTTCGAATGGCGCAGCCATTCACGCTTTCGCTGCCATTTCTTGATGGCCATGGCAACTTTGGTTCAGTTGACGATGGACCTGCAGCAATGCGTTATACCGAATGTCGGTTAGCGCCAGCCGCATTAGCGATGACAGATTCAATTGATGAAAACACTGTCGAATTTATGCCAAATTACGATGGTCGTGAGCAAGAACCGCAAGTACTGCCAGCAGCATTTCCCGCGCTCCTAGTAAATGGGGCAGCTGGTATTGCAGTGGGAATGGCAACTTCAATGGCGCAACATAATCTTGGCGAGACGATTGCCGCTGCCAAACTTTTGCTGACTAAGCCGAAAGCTACGTTAGAGCAGATCATGAAAGTGCTTCCCGGTCCAGATTTTCCAAGCGGCGGGCAGATCGTGGGACTTGATGGTATTCGCGATGCATATGAAACCGGTAGGGGCAGCTTCAAAATGCGAGCCAGCGCTGCCATTGAAGATGTCAATCCGAGGCGTAAAGGAATAGTTATCACCGCTCTTCCGTACAACGTCGGACCTGAGCGAGTGGTGGAGAAACTAAAGGAATTAATTACCTCAAAAAAGATCGAAGGAATTGCAAACGTTACCGATTTAACTGATTATGACCATGGCCTGCGGCTAGTAATTGAGATTAAATCTGGTTATCAGCCCACTGCCGTGCTAGCAAAACTTTATAAGACCACTCCGATTGAAGAAACTTTCAATGTCAACAATGTAGCCCTGGTAAATGGTCAACCCAAAACGTTGAGCCTAATCGAGTTGCTTAAGGTTTTTATCGATCACCGACTTGAGGTTGTCACCAGAAGAAGTGAGCACCGTCGCAAACTGGCTAAAGATCGACTTCATCTTGTTGAGGGTTTACTGCTGGCGGTGCTGGATATTGATGAAGTGATCGCGGTTATCCGAGCCAGCGATGACACTGCAGCCGCAAAAGCCAAACTTATGAAAGTTTTTGATCTTTCAGAAATTCAGACACAATACATTCTCGAAATGCCACTTCGACGATTGACTAAGTTCTCGGTAATCGAACTTGAAACTGAAAAATCCGAGCTAAAGGCCAAAATCAAAGAGTTAACTGCAATATTAAATGATCCAGAGAAACTCAAGTCTGCTGTCGCAGCTGAACTTGATGAGGTAGCCAGCAAGCATGCGGTTCCTCGCCGAACCACTATCTTGAGCGACGATGATCTGCCAGTTTCCGCTGAAGTTGAATCAGTCGAGATTCCAGACCAGCCTTGCTATGTGCTTTATTCTCAAGCTGGCTTGCTAGCCCGTACCGAAACAGATCAGACTCCATCTGGTGGCACTCGGGTAAAATATGACGCGATTGCAGCACAGATTGAAACCAGATCACGAGCACAAATTGGCTTAGTTACATCAGAAGGAAGGTTGCTGCGACTTAACGTAGTTGACCTTCCAGTTACTGCAAAAGCAGGCCTTGCCAGCAACATTGCAGCAAGCAGTTTGGTATCACTTAAGCGCGGCGAACAAGTCGTGGGTATCACATCGCTGGATCCAACTAGTTCGCTTGCGCTTGCAACCTCAAATGGCGTGATCAAACGACTTGATCTTGCTGATCTACCTAATAAAGATGCGATCGAGATAATCAATCTAAAAGTTGGCGATAATGTTGTTGGCTGTGGCTGGATTGCGGCAGATGACGAGCCGCTCGGTGTAATGATCACGGAAGATGCTCGATTACTGCAGTTCGAATTAGCCGACATCCGAGCGCAGGGCAGAAATGCCGCTGGCGTGGCTGGAATGAAAACTTCCAGCAAAGGTAAAGTGATTGGTTTCTTTATTGCATATGAAGATGCTGAGGTCATCACAGTTGCTGGCGCTGTCGATGCCCTGCCGGGCACCAACCATTCCAGCATCAAACTAACTGAATTAGCAGAATTCAGCATCACCGCCCGTGGTGGTAGTGGCGTAAGGTGTCACAAGTTCCGCAAAGGCGAGACCAACCTAGTAACTGCTTTTGTTGGCACATCGCCCGTCGTTGCAAATACTGCCCGTGGCGCCGCGATTGAGCTGCCGAAACTTTCCGAACGTGACGCAACAGGTGAAAAACTAACTAGCCAGGTTACTGCACTGGGCAGCTTGCTTAGCTAAGCATCAATCTTAGATCTATCTAACGAATTAGCTGCCGAGATGATGAAGTCTTTTCGCGGCGCAACTTCACTTCCCATTAGTAACTCAAACACGTCCGCATCCCTCGCTGCGTCTTGCACTGAAACGCGTCTAAGTGATCTGGTGGAAACATTCATTGTGGTATCCCGTAGCTGCACTGCATCCATCTCGCCCAATCCTTTATAGCGCTGAATTGGTTCTTTAATTCGCTTACCCGCCTTTGTCAGCGATTGCGTCATCTGATGCATCTGTGCATCTGAGTATGTGTAGTGAACTTCCTTGCTGCCCATTACTTCAATGCGGTGCAGCGGCGGCATCGCGGCATAAATTCGGCCGTCATCCAACAGCGGTTTTAGGTATCGATGGAACAGGGTCAAAAGCAGCGATCTAATGTGTGCGCCGTCCACATCAGCATCAGTCATAATGATGATTTTTCCGTACCGCACTGAGTCCAGATCAAATTCACGAGCAGAGCCGCCACCTATCACTTGAATTATGGAGGCGCATTCTGCGTTTTTTAGCATGTCAGCAAAGGATGCTTTCTGGACATTCAATATCTTGCCGCGAATTGGTAATAAAGCTTGAAACTCCGAGTCTCGAGCTAGCTTGGCAGTGCCGAGTGCAGATTCGCCTTCCACGATAAACAATTCATTTCGAGCGATATCTTTACTTCTACAATCAACTAATTTTGCTGGTAGCGCAGAAGACTCAACTGCAGTTTTTTTACGTTGAATATCTCGATGAGTTCTGGCTGCAATTCGAGCGCGAGCTGCATTTGCAATCTTTTCTAAGGCAGATTTTGCTTCATTTTTGGCACCTCGTGGCGGCTCTGCTAACCAGTCACCTAGGTGTTTCGTAACCACGTTAGCAACCACGCGACTTGCTGCTGGCGTGCCAAGAATCTCTTTCGTCTGCCCTTCAAACTGTGGTTCTGGAACCCGAACTGAGATAACTGCAGTCAGTCCCTCCATGATGTCTTCTTTAATCACTGAATCTTCATTCGGCTTAAGAATCTTTTGGGCTTTAAGTTGATCGTTAATAGTTTTGGTTAGCGACCTTTCAAAACCTTGCACGTGAGTGCCACCTTTTGGCGTGGAAACTACGTTGACAAAACTTTTGATTTCACTGTCATAACCCACTCCCCAACGGAGTGCTACTTCGACCTGCATCTCTCGTTCAATTTCTTTTGGTGTCAGATGTCCCTTATCGTCCATAACTGGAACGGTTTCTTGGAACTTGCCAATCCCGTCAAACTTTATGACCCGAGTAACTGGATCATCCGACGCTAAGTGCTCAACAAATTCTGAGATGCCACCTTGGAATTTGTAACTAACCGACTCTTTTCCATTTCGTAAATCGGTAACGGTGAGATTCAACCCGGATACCAAGAATGCAGTTTGGCGAGCACGATCATGTAGCAGCGCGATATCTAGCTGAGCATCTGGAGTAAAGATTTGTCGATCTGGCCAGAATCTGACTCTGGTGCCAGTTTTTCCCTTTGGTGCTTTGCCGCCAGCTCTAAGTCCACTTTTCTTAGAGAAGCCAGCATCTGGTTTAGCTGAATCAAACGTGCCAGCAACGCCACGACGAAAACTAATTAAATGAACTTTGCCATCGCGATCCACCTCGACATCCATTCGAGATGACAGTGCGTTCACCACTGATGCGCCAACACCGTGAAGGCCGCCCGAAGTTTTGTAACTGGATCCGCCGAACTTTCCACCGGCGTGAAGTTTGGTCATTACCAATTCCACACCAGAGAGTTTTGATTTCTTCTCAATGTCTACCGGAATGCCGCGGCCGTCATCTTTGACTTCAAATGAGCCATCTGGATGAATGATGGCTTCCACGTTTTTGGCATAACCAGCCATCGCCTCATCTACCGCGTTATCTAATAGTTCCCATAAACAGTGAGCAAGTCCCCTACCATCGGTAGAGCCGATATACATTCCCGGTCGTTTACGGACTGCATCTAAACCTTCTAAAACCGTGATATCTGCCGCGTCATAGCCAGTTTTGGTTTGTTTTGCCATCGCGGTGGACATCCTTTACTAAGTAATGAATTTTGCAATCCCGAGGGTAGAAGGCTGCTGAGAGTTATCTGAGCGCGACACACCCGAGAGCGAAAAATCAGCATTTTGCCACTGCGTTGTCAGTGAAATGGTGTAAAGATTACCCCTAACAAAGGAGGGCTTCATGGCAACAACTACCGCAAAAACGCTTACCAATCTTGATCGATGTGATCGCTGTGGCGCCCAGGCATATGTTCGGTTCGAGTTCGATAACGGTCTTGAGCTTATGTTCTGCAACCATCATGCAACTGAGCACGGCGAGAAAATTCGCGCTATTGCAACTGGCGTGCAAGACGAAAGTCACCGCTTAATCGATACAGATAAGCAGTAATTACTACCTAGTTAATCTAAGTAATCGCGCAATACCTGTGATCTCGATGGGTGGCGAAGTTTTGACATGGTTTTGCTTTCTATCTGCCTGATTCGCTCACGCGTTACGCCATAAACCTTGCCAATTTCATCAAGCGTCTTTGGCTGACCATCGGTTAAGCCAAACCGCATACGAACCACACCAGCTTCCCGCTCGCTTAGCGTCATCAGCACTGATTCCAACTGCTCCTGCAGTAGTGTGAATGAGACCGCATCTGATGGAACGATCGCTTCAGAATCCTCGATCAAGTCGCCAAATTCCGAATCGCCCTCTTCGCCAAGTGGGGTGTGCAGCGAGATTGGTTCGCGGCCATACTTTTGAACTTCAACAACTTTTTCTGGCGTCATATCAAGTTCTCGAGCCAACTCTTCTGGGGTCGGCTCTCGGCCAAGATCTTGCAACATCTGGCGCTGAACTCGCGCTAGCTTATTAATTACTTCCACCATATGAACTGGAATACGAATAGTTCGCGCCTGGTCTGCCATCGCTCTCGTGATTGCCTGGCGAATCCACCAGGTAGCGTAAGTGGAGAACTTGTATCCCTTGGTGTAGTCAAATTTCTCAACCGCACGGATTAGACCCAAGTTTCCTTCTTGAATTAGATCCAAGAAGAGCATTCCTCGGCCGGTGTATCGCTTTGCCAATGAAACCACCAGACGTAAGTTAGCTTCTAGCAAGTGGGTCTTAGCCCGCTGACCATCGCGAGCAATCCATTGCAAATCTTGCCGTTCAGATGTCTTCTTAATCTTCTGAGTTGCCAAAATTTCTTCAGCAAATAGTCCCGCTTCAATTCGCTTTGCCAGCTCTACTTCCTGCTCCGCATTTAGCAACGGAACTTTTCCGATCTGCTTTAGGTAGTCTTTAACCGGATCTGCCGTAGCGCCTGCAACTGTTACAGTTTGAACTGGCTCGTCTGATTCATCGACATCTGAAATTGTGAAGACTTCAGAATCATCATCAGTCTTCTTTTTTCCAGCTTTAGCCGGTTCGTTGTCATCGGCAACTTCAGCGATCTCTTCGGCAATCTCAGTTTCGAGTTCTTTCTCTAGGTTAGCTAGCTCTTCTAGATCAATCTCATCATCATCTTCGTCACCCTTGCCACGCTTGCCGCGCTTAAGGATTGGTTCAATTTCTTCAAGCAGTTCGCCATCTTCGCCCAGCACAGCCTTTACGGAAGCCGGAATCGCCGAAGGCTTTTTTCCAGCATCGCGAAGTGCCTGCATTTCAGCCTTCTTGCGTGCAATCTCGGCAAGCTTTTGCTCTTTTTCTTTCTGCTTGGCCAGCGCGATCGCTTCGCGCTCCTTCTGCTTTTGTAATGCTAGTTTTTCTTTTTCTTTACGGGTTGCTTCAGCAGCTTTTTCTTTAGCCTTTTGTGCTGCTGCTTTTTCTTTTGCCTTTAATGCTGCTGCTTTTTGCCTGGCAACCTCAGCTTCTCGCTTCGCTTTCTCTCGGTCTTTCTTTAATTGTGCAGCGGCTCGTTCGCGCTCTTTCTTCGCAGCAATTGCTGCCTTTTCCCGAGCAGCCTTCTCCGCTTTGCGCTGTTTTTCAGCCGCAGCAGCTGCCGCTTGCGCTTTTTGTCGCTTCTTTAGTTCCGCGGCAGACAATTTAGGTTTCGCCGCAGGCTTCTTAGGTTGACTCTTCTTGGTGGCCGTCTTTTTGGCAGCTGGTTTCTTGGTCGAGGATTTCTTAGCCGCTGGCTTCTTGGCAGCAGGCTTCTTAGCAGCGGGCTTAGCGCTGGACTTGGACTTCGCGGCAGACTTTTTCGGACTCGACTTCTTAGCTGTTGGCACCTGGGCTCCATTTCGGCAATAACAAGGCCCAAAGTCAAGTGCGGGCACTTGCTTTAGGCGGGGCCAAGTGTCTCACAGGGGAAGGAATTAGGCGGCTTAGGCCCAGTTACCAGATGCCAGCGGCCTTCATCTGCTGCTTGTATGCCCTAACCTCTAGCAAGGTCTTGGGGTTTTTGACGTCTGCCACGGTCATTTTTGAGCCTGGCTCACCGTATGGTGCGGACACTTCTCGCCAGCCCTTAGGCCTAATTCCTAACTGTTTTCCAAGCAGGGCTATAAAGATCTTGGCCTTGTCTTCGCCAAAGCCAGGTAACTGCTTTATTCGCTGCAGTAATTCAGCTGCGTTAGGTTCATCTACCCAAACCCGTTCAGCTTTTCCTGCGTACTGCTCATCAATTATTGCGCACAGCTTTTGAATTCGGGCTGCCATTGCTTTAGGAAATCTATGCACTGCCGGCTTTTCACTCACGATTGCTAGAAAGTCACTGGAATCCATATTGGCAATCTTTTTTGCCGATAACTTCTTAACTCGCATTCTGGATGCAATTTGATACGGCCCAGCGAAAGCTCGTTCCATTGGTTGTTGTTGATCGAGCAGCATAGCGATCAGCAAGGCAAGTGGATCTCGGTTCAATAAGGCATCAGCGGCTTCATGTTGCGCGATTTTTAGCATGGCGGAATTCTGGCACAACTCAATTACTTTAGCGCATTATTAACCGTCCCCTTGCGGCAAGCACTGATGTTGCAACGGTTTTAGATTGGGTTAAATCATTCCCAGCAACTGGATTTGTGCCATGCAATGCAGTTGACCAAGTTGCTAGCCAGATTGCTGTAACTTTTATTGGATACTCTCCCCGACTTCGATAAACATGATTAATCTCTCTGGCTGAAGTAGTTATTTGATGGCCATCACGGAACTCATATCGATAGCTAGCAGTTGCAGTTACTTCAACTGGAATGCCCGCTACTTCCACATTGAACCTGAATTGGTTGGCTGATTTCACCTTAACTTTAGTTGGCAGGTTAACTAACGAATTAGTTTTTGGCTGTAGTTTCACGATCAATTCCGGTAAGTAACCAACTGCCGAATCAGTCACCTCTTGATGTAGTTGGGTAATTGCGGTGGGACCGCGAGGTCCGATACAACTACTTCCTCGCAATTGCCAATCTCCTGGTCGCCACAACCCTTCATCTAGGAACCAGATTTGATAACGGGAACCGTTGGCGCACGAATAAGAAGTTGGCTTAGTGCAGTCATAGCCAAGATGATTCGTAACATTCTCATCAGGACAAATTCGCTGCAAATGCCACTTGCAACCAATGCAGGTTGCAGCTTTTTTAGCAACATTTGGAGCACCAACAGCATCCTGGGTCAATAAATATCGACCAGAAATTTGATAAGCATCATCATTGCCAGCGATAACTTCGACTTCTGGCGTGCTCAAGCCAGTAATACCCAGGGCAATACTTAGGAGCAATTGTTTAACCATACTCATACGTTAAAACGCATTTCTCCGATTAACCCGAACGTAGTAGCTAGGATTAGCGGGTGAAGAATTTATTGAGTGGCAGAATTGCGGCGTGAGCGAAAAAACAGCCTTCGTGTTAAGCGGCGGTGGATTACTGGGTTCAACTCAGGTCGGAATGCTGCAAGCGCTAATTGAGTTTGGCATTAAACCTGACCTAGTGCTCGGTGCCTCGATTGGAGCAATCAATGGCGCTGGGTTTGCTCAGTCACCAGATGCTTCTGGCGTTACGAAATTAACGCAGCTATGGCTTGATGTTGCCGACCAGAGCCCATTTGGCGGCTCGATTGTGGAGCGATTAACCACGTTGGCTAAAACGAGGGTTTCCCTATTTGAGAGTGATTATTTGCGAAAGCTGTTGACTGAACAACTTAATGTTGAGAACATTGAACAACTACCTATCATGTTTGGCTGCGTTGCCGTGCGAATTCAAGATGCTCGCGAGTTTTGGTTTGATCATGGTCCAATAGTCCAGGCAATATTGGCTAGCTCAGCGGCGCCCGGGATATATCCGCCAGTTCATATTGGCGGTGCAGACTTCATGGATGGTGGAATTGTCAATCCAGTTCCAGTCGATCGCGCACGAAAGCTTGGCGCTACCAAAATCTTTGTGCTTCAGGTTGGAAAAATGGAGCAATCTTTGCCCGTTCCGGCTAACCCCATCTCTAGCGCTCTTACCGCATTAGAAATAGCGCGACGAGCTCGGTTCAATGCCGCGGTCACAAAAGCTAAGGAAACTGCAGAAGTGTTCTTACTTCCCACTGGATCAAATACCATTCTGTCAGTTGATCGGGCGGCATTCGATCCACGTGAAGCAAAGCGAGTAATTGAACGAATGGATTCAGCATACGATGCTACAAAAAAATACTTACAGGAAAATCTTTAAGCTGCACTTGGAAAGATTTGTTTTCGGGCAATAACTGGATCTACTGCTTGCATCAATAATCGTTTAGTTAGTTTCGCAGGTGAATTGTTTGAATCTAAATTGAGTGAGACTTCCGCCGCAGCTTCAGCCAAAATCCACTCCCCTAAATTCCAATAACAGAAGGCCAGCAAGCCATAGGCCATACTTGAATTAGCTGTGGGAACTTTAACTGCGATCTGTCTAATGTTCTCGGCCACCACTCGAAGTTGTGAAACATCATTTAATTCACCTTGGGTAGAGTCAAAAATGTGATATTCCAGATCATTTCGAATCTCCGGCTGAATTAATGCCTGATTTATTTGGATCAATTCAGTTACGCTTACTGGACTTCGCCGCAGATTAGTTAGCTTGGCAATTAATTCTGCTGAAGTTAAGGGTGGCAGCAGCGGCACCGAATTCTCTTGATCCAGCGATATTGGGTTTGAAGTCAATTGAGCCAAGAATTCCGAGCGTGAGTCAACTGCTACATGCCCCGCGGCAACTAATTGTGCCGCCATTTGATCCTGCTGCGCCTGAGTGAGTGCGGTACCAGTGATCGGACAGCAAGTTTGATCTTTACACAATGCTGATCGGTAAAACTTCCAGTCAGTGATTAAGAAATCAAGTAGTTGAATATCGTTTTCGCGAAACCGATCCACTAGCCGAGCTAGGTCTATTGTCACTGGTTCGGCAACAATCACTACCACCATGGTTTGGTAGTTGTAATTCGCTAAAGTAGTTTGAATTAGGTCAAACATCTCAACTGGATTTTCGGTTAAGTCATATCGAATACATCCGGTAATTGATTCGTTATCGAGCAACACACATAACAGAGAATTACTTGGCTTGAAACCAAGTAGAAACGGCAAGGCGGCGATCAATGACGTGGGGCCATAGACTTTGACAGATTCATTCATCTGCGAACTATTTCGAAAAAATTAAAACGCGGAGATAGATTTTTGAAGTTGTGGAAAACTAAAACCAACCAAGCACTACTGCGATGCCAAGCAGGATAATCAGCAAGCCACCGGTGGCACTCAATTGGGCTAATCGATGCGGTGCTGCGCTAAACCAACTGCGAAACGAACCGGCAAGCAGGCCATAAATCGAATCAAGCGTGGCTCCGAGCACGCAAAAAACCAGGCCAAGGAGCAATAACTGCAACCAGATAAACCCAAATCGAGTCACCACGAATTGCGGCAGCACAGCTGCAAAGAAAACTATAGTTTTTGGATTAGTAAGTCCAACAATTGCACCTTGCGTGAGAATCTTTTTGGTTGGTAGCGAACTGCCAGCATACGCATTTAGTGCCACATCATTGCGATCTGCTATCGCTTGCCAGCCCAAATAAACGAGATAAGCCGCACCTAAGTACCTAATGATCTGCAGCAGCGCCGGGAAGTTTTCTAACACTGGTCCAAGCCCTACCGCAAGCACTAAAACATTCACAAAAGTGCCCAATGCATTTCCAATTGCAGTTGCTACCGCTGCGCGTTTGCCAAGTGCAATGGCTCGACTCATCACAAACATCACCGATGGGCCGGGAATTAAGATGATAATGATTGAGCTTATTAAGAAAGCCCAATAAGCGTTGGGCAAGTTAACCTGCCAGCGCAGTTTTCGCTTGAGCTAAATGATCCAGCGTGTGCTGATTCATCCGATCTAGATAATCAATTACCGAAATTGGCTGTCCATCAAGTTTGGTTCCAGTTTTGGTCAAGAAATCAGCTGATAAGCCATCGATTAAATCTAGATTGGCTCGGCGCAGTGCCGTTACCACACCTACTGATGCAATTGGATTTCGGTTTGGATTTAGATTGGCAAACTCATCTTCATCCCAGGCCAAAAAATGATATGAATCAGTGGTAAAGATCATTCGCATTCGAAGCGCAATTGAAATCTCCGCATCTGCCAGATGTCCCAAAACTTGGGCTGCCGACCAACCAGCATCTACTGGAACTTTGGCTAAATCAGCTGGCGAATAGGTAAGCAGATCTGCCACTTGGGCAATTCCGGCGACATAGGCATCAAGCACTGGATTAGACATGCGAGAACCTTAGTCGAGTTGCTGGCAGATGAAAATGCGGAACACTGCTCGTATGAAAACTATTGTGGCAATTTGCGGCAGCCTGCGTCCCGGCTCAAGTAATCATCAACTGCTCCGAGCGGCAGCGGAACTGGCACCAGATAATGTGTCCATCGAGTTGATTGATTGGAAGCAGATTCCAATCTTTGATGATATGTCGCCAGCTAACGATCAGATCATGGCAATCGCGCAGCAGATTCAAACTGCTGACGCGGTGATGATCGCATCGCCTGAATACAACTGGTCGATTCCAGGCGGGCTTAAGAACTTGCTGGACTGGCTATCCAGAGTTGGGTTTAACCCGTTTGAGAACAAGCCCACGTTGATCATGGGCACCTCGCCAGGCAAATTAGGCACCGCCCGAATGCAACCGCATCTACGGCAGGTGATGGGCCACTTCAAATCCGCCCTAATTGATGAGCCAGAGGTGGCAATTGGCCGCTCTAGTGAAGTATTTAGCGAAATTGGTGATCTAATCGACCCTGCCGCACGCGAATTAGTTACTACCGCCATGAGTAAACTGGTGGCTGCAATTAAGTAGCAGTGATTGGGGCAGAAATTAACGCGGAATTTCCAACGGAATCTTTTGCTGACGTCTTATCAGCCAATCGCGACTTTCAGCAATCTTTTGAAGATACAAATTTAACTGGAACTGCAATTCGTGGTTTGGCGATAGTAACTTGCATTGACTCAAGAATTAATCCACTCGCCGTAACTGGAATGGCTGCAGGTGATGCGAAAATTATTCGAAATGCTGGCGCCCGCGTAACTGAAGATGTGCTTCGAACGCTCGTGCTATCAAATTACTTACTTGGGGTAACTCGAATTTTAGTAATGCCACATACGGATTGCCGAATGGCAAAAAGTGATGAAACGACAATTCACGCTGAGATATTTGACTCATTCCAAGTAGATACTCGAAGCATTGAGTTTCGAACGGTTTCAAATCAGGTTGCCGCGTTGAAATCTGATGTGCAGCGAATTAGATCTTTTCCGCTGCTGAAGCAAGATGTTGTGGTTGCCGGAGCGATTTATCATGTGGAAACTGGCGCGCTAGAGCCAGTATCCGCCTAAGCGATTAATGCTTTAACTGAAGCTTTAGCTTGACTTGGCGAGGTCGCTTTCATCGCTACTTCCGCCGCTTGGATTGCGGTCGCTTGATCCACCAGCGCAAGTCGAGTGCGCACGCCAGGAATTGCTGGGGCTGCAGCACTAACTGAATTAACCCCAATTCCAGCTAACACAATTGCCAATAGCGGGTCTGCCGCGGCTTCGCCACAAACTCCAACAGCAATATTTATTCGGGCAGCATCATCACAAATTCGCTTAATAGTGCGAAGCAACGCTGGCTGCCAAGGATCTAGGAATTCAACTAATTCGTTATGCTGGCGATCTGCGGCAAACAAATACTGAGCTAAGTCATTAGTGCCAATTGAAACAAAATCTAAATGGCCGGCTAAATCTCTAACGGCAAAAGCAATTGCCGGCGTTTCGATCATGATGCCAATATGTTTCAGTCCAACTTCTCGTGCCATCGCAGCAAACTGATGTGCTTCTTGCGGGATCGAGATCATGGGAGCCATCACTCGCACGTCAGCACCAGTTGAATCAGCAGCTTGCTTAATTGCAGTCAATTGATCAAACACCACTTGTGGTTGCGGTCCAGCGATTCGCCATCCCCTAACTCCCAGCGCCGGATTCTCTTCGGATGCTAAATTCAAGAATCGCAATGGTTTATCCGAACCTGCATCTAACGTCCGAATCACGATTGGTCGCTCACCTAACTCAGCAAACACTCCTTCATATATTTTTCGCTGTTCGGCAATTGTTGGTGCGGTGTCTGCATCTAGGTAAAGTAATTCGGTTCGAAATAAACCAACCCCGGCACCATGCATCGCCACCACCGCTTGGGCATCTTTTTGATTTCCGATGTTGCCATAAACTGGAATTAGAGTTGGCGCATCTGGGTCAACGGTCGGTAGCGCTGCAGTGGCATCAGTTAAATCACCATTTAGCACTATTCGATCGCCTACTGGATCTACTAAAACCAAATCGCCATTGACTAGCTCTAACGCGGCGGTGCAGCCAACAACTGCCGCAATTCCTTTTTGACGACAAATAATTGAGGTGTGGCTAGTTGGGCCACCTTTTTGGGTCACGACACCGACGACAATTTTTGGATCAATTTGTGCCGTGTCAGCCGGAGTTAGATCCTCTGCGACTAAGACATACCGACCGGTGGCCGGGATCTCAACCGACCATTCTTGGCCAGTTAAGCGAGCAGTAATACGAAGTGCAATCTCATCTAAATCTGCTGCGCGTTCCGCAAATGCACCGCCAGCCGATTGCAGCATCTGGGCGAAACTTTTCGACGCGCGACTAATTGCAGTTGGCGCATCCCAGCCGTTGTTTACTTCAGCTTTTGCCGCCATCATTAATGCTGGATCAGCCGCAAATGCGGATAGCGCGCTCAAAATATCGGCAGTTTCACCAGCGGCTGCGGCAGCACGATCTTTTAGTAAAGCTTGTACAAATTCAGCCGCCGATTCAAGCGCTTGAACTTCGTCTTCAATTGCTTTTTTTCGTCTAGTTGGAGGTGGCTGGATTGGTCGATCTGCTAACCGATGAACTGGCGCAACAACAGCATGCGAGCCGACTCCCGTGCCAGGCATGATTCGTGACAACAGATCACTTCCTTTGATTGCGCAGTAAGTATCTCATCTCAGCAGAGCTAACTTAGCAAACCACAACCATGCACATCTGTTCGCGTTTACTAGTGCTCATCTCGCCAGGAGCGCCACAGCGCAGCATATGCGCCATTTGCCGCCAACAACTGCTCATGTGAGCCCCACTCCGAGATCTGCCCATCTTCTACTACGGCAATTAAGTCAGCATCATGTGCCGTTTGCAATCGGTGGGCAATGGCAATCACAGTTCGCTCCCCCAGAACCCGGTTTAGTGAGCCTTCTAAACTGCGTGCCGCTTTTGCATCTAACAGCGAAGTGGCTTCATCAAGCACTAAGGTGCGAGGATTTGCTAACACCAATCGGGCAAGTGCGATCTGTTGCGCTTGTGCTGGCAATAACTTGTGACCACCACTGCCAACTGCAGTATCTAACCCATCGGTTAATTCGCTAACCCAGTTAGCAGCATTTACTGCAGTTAGCGCTTGCCAAATTTCCTCATCAGTTTTATCAGTGAAAGCTAGTGCCACGTTTTCGCGAATAGTGCCCACAAATACATGGTGTTCTTGCGTTACCAGCGCAACATGCGAGCGGGCTTGCTCAACTGGCAGATAGCCAATCTCAGCATCTCCCACAGTTACCCGGCCAGCTGTTGGCGGCTGAACACCGGCCAACAATCTGCCCAACGTAGATTTCCCGGCGCCGCTTGGGCCAACGATTGCTAATCGCGTCCCAGGCTCAACCTCAAATGAAACGCCTTTCAATACATCTTTACCAGTTCGATACGCATAATGAACTTTTTCACCAGCTAGTTCATCATTTGCTGGCTCGGCTTCGCGAATCTCTCGATCCGCCACCTCATATATTCCAAGTAATCGCGAGAGCGATGCCTTGCCAGATTGAAATTCGTCAATCCACCACAACAAGCCTTCAACTGGATCGGCCAACATCTGGGTATAAAGCATGGCAGCAGTTAACTCAGCCAAACTAATCTGGCCAGCTTGATACATTTGCGCACCAATTAACAACACCACAGCCAGCGGCGCAATATAAGAAAACGAAACAGCCGGGAACCAGCGACTACGCAGTCGCATTGTGTACTGCTCCCACTGCAACCATCTACCGATTGCACTGCGAGTTCGAATCAATCGATCATCACCTAGCTGCAGCGCTTCAATCGTTCGGCCGCCTTCAGCAGTTTCAACCAGCACTGAGTTCACCTGCGAATACAGCGATGATTCCACGCGGTATGCCTGTGGTGATCGGCGTAGATACCATCTAGTTATCGCCACCACAATCGGCAGCGTGACTAACGCGGCAGCCAGGAAGATTGGCGCAGTAAAGAAGATGCCTAAACTGATTATCACGATCTCTGAAATACAAATTGTGATTACCGGCAGTGCATCACGAACTGCCCAGGTGACGTGATTAATGTCAGTTGTGGTGCGATTTAGCAGCTCACCAGATCCTGCGCGCTCAATCGCATCAGGCGGTAACTGAACTGCCCGTTGAACAAACCGCTCTCGCAACGAAGACAAAACAAATTCGCCTAGAATCGCAGCTTTAGTTCGAGTGAAATAAGCGAAAATAGTTTGCAACGCTAATGCAATAGTGATTATTACTACTGTATCAATCACTGCAGCTCTGCCGCCGCCATCTTTGAGTAGTTCAAGCAGATTGCCAAATGCTCTAGGTGCTACTAATGCGGCAATTACGGTAAGAATCTGTAGCAGTGCGACAAAGGCAAATGCTCGGCGGTGCTGACTAAATAATGTAAATAACTCTCGATTCACCGTTGCATCTTGCGCAATAGGCAATCTGGCCTTTGCCCGATCCAAGCCGAAATCTTTCGGTACCCGAGTGGTATCAGATGGCGGTGGATCAAACGTGGCGATTCCTAACTTGCTGGCATCAAATGACCTCATTCGCCGCGCACCACCAATTGTCGATACTCTGAATTTGATTGCAGTAAATCCTGATGCGATCCAACCGCTACTAGTTTGTCCGCCACCACGAACGCAACTTCCGTGGCTTGGTCAAGCAGTAGCGGCGACGAAGCGAAAATAACCGTGGTTTTCCCAGCGCGAAGTTTTCTGATTCCAGCGGCAATTCGAGCCTCCGAGTGTGCGTCCACTGCGCTGGTTGGTTCATCTAGCACCAGCACGTTGGCATCTACCAGCAAACTCCTGGCAAGTGCTAATCGCTGCCGTTGACCACCGGAGAGAGTGCGGCCGCGTTCAATTATCTCCGCGCTCATGCCATCGCCTACTAATGAATCCAAAATATCTTCAGCTGAAGCAGCCGTCAACGCCTGCTCGATTGTGATTCGGCCAGAAGATTTAACCGCAAAATGTGTAGCTACGGTGCCCGAAAGAATTGTGGGATCTTTCTCCTGCACCAATATCTGTGCTCTAACGCTTGCTTTGGTGTATGAGTTCATTAATTTATGATTTACCAGCACCTGATCAATATTTGCGTAACCACCAATCCGATCCACCAACTCATCACTGTTCGTGATGTTATCAGTAACTACCACTAGCAAGGATCCATCACGAACCGTTAAGCCAGAAACCTGATCGACGATAGTTTCCACCCCTAACAGCTCAGCATCTCCCCACTCGTTGACCGGAACCACGGAAAGTAGTTTCAAAATTCGTTTACCAGATACCGAGGCTGATGCCCAACGTTGGGCAAACTCCACCATGGTTTGAATTGGTAACACCATCCAGACCGAATAACCAGCGAATGCAACTAACGCACCAATATTTAAATCGCCTTGTGCTACCAGCAATCCACCGCCCCAAACCACCGCTACCAGCAATACGCCTGGAAGCAGCACCTCTAAACCGTGGAGCACTGCGCGCATTCGCGCCGTTCTAACTGCCGCATGTCTTACTTCTTGCGAAGCCGCTTTAAAGCGCGCAACAAATACATCTTCGCCACCAATGCCGCGCAGCACTCGCAGACCGGCAACTGTGTCGCTCGCAAGATCACTTGCTCGGGATAACTTAGTTCGCTGAATGGACTCGCGCTTCTCTAACGGTTTAATCAAAAATGCAATTCCAATTACTAATATCGGAACACCAATTACTACCACTAAGCCAAGAGTTGGTGCCCCAGTTACCAAAATTATCGAAACCACAATGAAGCTAATTACCGCACCGATGAATCTAGGAATTAGATCAAAGCCACGCGCAACTCGCTCAACATCATTTGAATTAACTGAAACCACTTCGCCAGTTGAGACATAACGTGGCAGATCAGCGCCGAGGCTTTTTGCTTGCAGTGCAATTAGTTGTTGCAATCTGGAAGCACAGGTGATCCACATAGCCAGCGCCCGACGATGCCGCATGATCGTGGTCCAGGCGGTAAATGCACCGAGAAGCAGAATTAAGCCAGCCCATAAATTCACTCGATAACGATCATTGTCTGCAACTGCTTGTACGGCTTGACCGATAAAACCAGGCATGGCAGCCATGGAGCCAATGCCAACTATGCCAAACAGTGTGCCAGTAGTTAGTAATCGTTTCATTCCCATGGCTAACCACCACATCAGTTTTGGCACTGAAGTCAGCGGCGGTGTACCGGGATCGGTTAGTGGTAAATGACTAAACGGCGTTGGAATATTTGCTTTCAGCATAAGAGAGCAACGCTAGTGCAATAGCTAGGTGGATTGCTGATCATCAACCAACAAAGCCGCTTTGGTCTTGGAAGGTTCTCAGTAATGCACTAAGCCGCCCCCGAAATCTTCGGAGGCGGCTTAGTGGTTGAGTTTTTTAGCTACAGCCGGAAGTGTTTCCGCAACCTTCGCAGACGTAGCAGGAACCAGCAGCTCGCATCTTGATACCGCAGGTCATGCATAGCGGCGCATCTGCCTTGGTGCCCAGTAATGCTTCTAGCACCTCAGTGCTGGAGTGCGCTTCAGCTGGTGCAGCTGTTGCCGCTGGTTTTACAGCTACCTCAGCTTCAATTGCCGCGGCAATCGCAGTATTTGTCGCAACTGGGGCTACTTCATATCCGTTTGCTACCTCAGCTGCTCGCTCTTCGGCAGTGAAGATACCTAGTGCGGCACGCTTTTCGTATGGCAAGTAATCCAGTGCTAGTCGACGGAAGACAAAGTCAGTAATCGACTGCGCCATTCGAACATCTTTGTCGTCGGTCATACCCGTTGGCTCAAAGCGCATGTTCACAAACTTCTGAACGAAGGTCTCTAGTGGTACGCCATACTGCAATCCAATTGAGATTGCGATTGAGAATGCATCCATGATGCCAGCTAGCGTTGAACCTTGCTTGCTCATCTTTAAGAAGATCTCACCAAGTGCGCCGTCATCATAAGCGCCGGTGGTTAAGTAACCCTCAGCGCCAGCAACCGTGAATGAGATGGTCTTACCGGTGCGTGACTTGCTTAGTCGACGACGTGTTGGCTGTCCTACTGCTACTGCAGCAGGCTCGCTCTCTTCACTCTTGTCACTCTTAGCATTGTTTAACGGCTGACCAACTTTGCAATTATCTCGATAGATCGCAAGTGCCTTAAGGCCCATCTTCCAGCCTTCGAAATAAACCTGCTCAACTTCTTCAACGGTTGCATTTTCTGGCATGTTAACGGTTTTTGAAATTGCACCAGATAGGAATGGTTGCGCTGCTGCCATCATTCGAACGTGACCCATTGGATCAATTGAACGGGCACCCATGGCGCAATCAAAAACTGCGTAATGTTCTGGCTTTAGTCCGGGTGCATCAATTACGTGACCGTTCTCCGCAATGTATTCCACAATTGCTTCCACCGTCTCATCGGTGTAACCAAGTCGCTCAAGAGCTCGAGGTACAGTCAGATTAACGATCTGCATTGAGCCGCCGCCAACTAGCTTCTTGAATTTAACCAAAGAGAAGTCCGGCTCGATACCAGTGGTATCGCAATCCATCATCAAACCAATCGTGCCGGTTGGGGCAAGCACTGAAGCTTGAGCGTTTCGATAACCAAACTTCTCTCCCAACTCAATACATTCGCTCCAAACATCTGTTGCCAACTGATGTACTGGTC